>JALHPY010000324.1 GCA_022842305.1 Rubrivivax sp. | reverse complement strand
GCGGTGTGCCTGTTCCACCCGCCGCTGCTGGTGGCGCGCAAGACGCTGGGCATGGGCAAGATCGTGGTGCCCAAGCCGGCCAAGTTCCAGGCCTCCAGCGCGGCGCTGCGCAAGGACGACAAGCCGTTCCGCGACTTCGTCGACCAAACCTTCGCCACCCACTACAAGAGCGGCCAGACGCAGAAGTGGTACGAAGAGTTCCTGACCGGCTTCGGCCTCGACCCGAAGGCCTCACCGCCGGTGATGAAGGAAATGCTCTGACGGGGCGTTGACGCCATAGCCAGACCGGGCGCGACGCATGTACCAGTGGGATTTTGCGCCGGTCCTGGCCAACTCGGGCATGTTGGCGGCGGGGCTGGCCAACACGCTCACGCTCACCGCCACCGCGCTGGCCTTCGGCATTCCGCTCGGCCTGGGCCTGGCGCTGTTGCGCCTGTCGCGGCTGCGGGTCTTGTCCTTGCCCGCCGGCTTCGTGGTCGAGTTCTTCCGCACCACGCCGCCGCTGGTGCAGCTGTTCTGGTTCTTCTTTGCGCTGCCCATCCTGATCCGGGTCGAGATGACGCCGTTCGTGGCCGCGGCCATCACCTTCTCGATCCAGTCGTCGGCCTTCTTCGCCGAGGTCTTCCGCGCCGGCATCGCCTCGATCGACCGCGGCCAGTCGGAAGCGGCGCGCGCGCTCGGCATGACCGGCGCCCAGGCGATGCGCCGCATCATCCTGCCGCAGGCCGTCAAGCGCATGATCCCGGCGTTCATGGAGCGCTCGATCGAGCTCATGAAGACCACCACGCTGGTGGCCACGGTGTCCTACGCCGACCTGCTGTTCCAGGCCAATGAACTGGCGCAGAAGACCTTCCGGCCGCTGGAGGTGTTCACCGTCACGGCGCTGATCTACTTCGTGGTCATCTACGCCGCCAGCCTGGTGGTGCACCGCATCGAGCGGCGCCTGGCCGTCAGCGGCGAGACCACGGTGCATTGACGGACAGGCACGCGATGAACCACCGCTGGAACTTCGACGCCGTCTGGGCCAACCCGGAAGCCCTGCTCGCCGGCGCGGCCGGCACGCTGCGCATCTTCGCCATCTGCCTCGTGCTCGGCCTGTCATTGGGCCTGCTGGTCGGCCTGGGGCGGTATTCGCGCCGCCAGTGGATCTACCTGCCGGCCAGTGCCTTCGTCGAGTTCTTTCGCAACACGCCGGTGCTGGTGCAGATCCTGTGGTTCTACTTTGCGCTGCCGATGCTGTTGCCGTTCGAGATCAGCCCGCTCACAGCCGCGGCGCTGGGTATCTCGCTCAACTCGGCCGCGTTCTCGGGCGAGATCTTTCGCGGCGGCATCCAGTCGCTCGAGCGCGGCCAGTGGGAGGGCGCGCAGGCGCTGGGCATGACGCACGCCCAGGCCATGCGCCGCATCATCCTGCCGCAGGCCATCAAGCGCATGCTGCCGGCGCTGACCAACCGCGCCATCGAGATCTTCAAAATGTCCACGCTGGCCTCGGCGGTGGCCTATGTCGAGCTGCTGCAGCAGGGCAAGCTGATCGCGTCGATCAACTTCAACCCGATCGAGGCCTACACCGTGATCGCGCTGCTGTTCTTCGTCTTCCTGTACCCGCTGGTGCAGGCCACCTACGTGCTCGAGCGCAGGCTGCGCCAGGGCGATTGAGTTCCATGACAAACGCGCAAGTCCCAGCCCCCACCCAGCCCCTGCTGCGCGTGACGGCGCTGCGCAAGCAGTTCGGACCGGCGAAGATCCTCGAGGGTATCGACCTCAGCGTGGCACCGGGCGACCGCATCGCCATCCTGGGCGCCTCGGGTTCGGGCAAGAGCACGCTGCTGCGCTGCCTGAACTTCATGGAAAAGCCCAGCAGCGGGCGGGTGGAGCTCGGCGGCAGCGTGGTCGGCACGGAACGCACCTTGCGCGACGGCAGCGTGCGCACCGACTACAGCGAGCGCGAGCTGACCCGCGTGCGCCAGCGCGTGGGCATGGTGTTCCAGCAGTTCAACCTGTTCCCGCACATGACGGCGCTCGGCAATGTGATGGAAGGCCTGCTCACCGTGAAGGGCCTGCCCCGCGACCAGGCCACCACGCAGGCGCAGGCGCAGCTGGCGCGGGTGGGGCTGGCCGACAAGGCCGACGAATACCCGGCGCGGCTGTCCGGCGGCCAGAAGCAGCGCGTGGCGATCGCGCGGGCGCTGGCGATGGAGCCCGAGCTGCTGCTGTTCGATGAGCCCACCTCGGCACTCGACCCCGAACTGGTGGGCGAGGTGTTGCGCGTCATCCGCACGCTGGCCGAGGAAGGCCGCACCCTGCTGCTGGTGACGCACGAAGTCGGCTTTGCGTATCACTTCGCGAGCCGCGTGCTCTTCATTGCCGACGGCGTCATCCACGAACAGGGCACGCCCGATGAGGTGCTCAAGCATCCGCGGCAGGCCCGCACGCAGGCCTTTCTGGCGCGCCACAACGAATTCAGTTTCTGACCCGCCAACCCCCGCCCACCCTGCCGGAACAC
>JALHPY010000323.1 GCA_022842305.1 Rubrivivax sp. | reverse complement strand
GTCGAGCGCGGCCTGCTCGGCCGCGAGTTCGGCGCGGTTGTCGCCGGCGCGCGTGCTGCCCGGCGGCGCGCGCCGCTCGGTGCGCGCCTGCACACCCTCGGATTCGAGCGCCGCCACGCGCGCCTGCTGGCGCAGCAGATCGGCCTGCAACTGGGGGTTGACCAGCCGCAGCACCACCTGACCGGGCAGCACGGCGCTGCCGTCGGCAAGCTCGATGGTCTGGACGAAGCCGTCCTCGGCGCTGCGCAGCTGTGCCTGGTCCGAAGGCCACACCACCGCCTGCACCAGGGTGTGCTGCGGCAGCGGCAGCAGCAGCGCCACGGCCAGTGCGGCCGCGCCGGCCTGCGCCATGCGCCGCCAGCGCCGCGCCGTGGCGTCCTGGCCCAGCGCGGCGCGGGACAGCTGGCGCAGCAGGCGCAGCGGCGGCGCCAGCAGCAGCTGCCAGCCCAGCAGCGCGCCGCACAGCAGGCCCAGCACCAGCGACAGGCCCCCCAGCCAGACAACAGCCAGCGCCACCACCAGCAGCGCGTACAGCCAGGCCAGCGGGCCGTAGGCGGCCAGCCAGGGCGCCTCGCCGCGCGCCACCGGCATGGCCTCGGCCCCGGGCAGGCGCAGCCCGCGGCGCAGCAGCAGGTCCAGCCACCACTGGCGGCTGCGCGGGCCCAGGTTGGGCAGCTCCAGCGCGTCGCAGAGCATGAAGTAGCCGTCCAGCCGCTGCAGCGGGTTGGCGTTGAACAGCAGCGTGGACACGCCGGCGATGCACAGCGTGACGAAGGCCACGTCGCGCGCCAGCCCCGCGTCCAGCAGCAGCCACAGCGGCAGCGCGACGGCGGCCAGGCCGAGCTCGGCCATGATGCCGGCGGCACCGACGGCCAGGCGCTGGCGGCGCTGCGCAAAGCCGGTGGCGGCCGAGGCGTCGACGTACGGCACCGGCAGGCCCATCATCAGGGTGATGCCGGCCTCGCGCACCGGCCCGCCCCAGCGCCGCACCGCCAGCCCGTGCGCCAGCTCGTGCAGCAGCTTGATCGGCGCGTACAGCAGCAGCGCCAGCAGGCCGAAGCGCGGCGTGTCCAGCCACAGCCGGCCATGCGCCCACAGCGCCGGCGCGTGCAGCAGCACCAGCAGCAGCAGCAACGCCACCGCCCCCAGCCACAGGCGCAGTGCCGTGCGCGAGAACAGCGCGTTCTGCGCGAAGGCCAGGCGGTCGAGCAGGCGCGACGGGTCGGCCAGGGGTATGCGCCAGGCCAGCAGGCTGCGGCCGCCGCGCGGCCGCGCCAGCTCGTCCAGATGCGGCAGCAGCCGGGCAAAGTCGGCCGGCCGGTCGATCTGCACCATCGCGGCTTCGCGCAGCCGGGCCAGCAGGTCGATCAGCTCGTCCTGCGTCGGCGGCTCGCCGGGCAGGGCCTGCAGAAGATCCCACAGCTGCTGCATCGTGCGCTGCCCGTCCAGGCGGCCGGCGAAGGCGTAGCCGGCGGCGTTGAGGCGCAGGCTGCGGCTGCCCTGCGGGTCCAGCAGCAGCACCCAGCGTTCGCCGCGCAGCCGCTGCCGCTGCAGGCGCAGCTGCGGCGACAGGCGCGGCCGGAGGTCGGCAACGCGGTGCCAGCGCGGGCTGTACAGCGTCGTCACGTCAGTCCTCGGTCGCGGCGGAAACCGCAAGCGACGAGCTCCCAGCGGACGCCGTGGAACCGGCTCTGCCGGGCCACTGGCGTCGCCACCCCCGGGGGGGAGGCGCCGCAGGCGCTTCGGGGGGGATCATGCGATCCAGGACCACCAGGCCACGCGCAGGCGTGCGGCGGCATGCCCCAACCACACCCACAGCGGCGGCGTGCGGTCCACTGTCAGATCGGCGCGCCCCAGCAGCCCCGGCCGCAACGCGGCGGCGGGCGCCACCAGGCGCGCCTGCACTTCGAAGACGTTGCGCCCTTCCACCGCCTTGGCCAGCGGACCGATGCGTTCCACCACCAGGGCCTCGCCGCCCCAGGGCAGCGACGACAGCGACAGCCGCCCGGCCTGGCCGGGCTGCACGCGCGCGATGTCGGTCTCGTCGATCTCGACGATGACGCGGTGCCGGTCCAGCGTGGCCAGCGTCAGCAGCGTGTCGCCCTGGCGCACCGGGGCGCCGATGGACTGGCTGAGGTCGCCCTGGATCACCAGCGCGTCGAAGGGTGCCACCACGCGGCCGCGCGTCAGCTGTTCGTCGACCAGCGCCAGCTGGCTCTGTGCCTCGTTGGCCCGCGCCAGGCTCACGGCGGCCTGGGTGCGGTCGGAACGCGCCATGGCGGCGGCGTAGGCATTCTCGTGCTGGGCCAGCTGGCTGCCCCAGCGCTCGCGCTCCAGGCGCAGGTCGCCTTCGAGCAGGTCGACCAGTGCCGCGCCGGCCTTGACGCGGTCGCCGGGGCGCACATGGGCGGCGCCGACAAAGCCGTCGGTGGGCGCCGCCAGCACGCGCTGCTCGGCGCCTTCGACGCGGGCGCGGCCGCTGACCGCGTGCTCCAGCGGCGCCAGCGCCACGAAAGCCAGGACCAGCGCCGCGGCGGCC
>JALHPY010000322.1 GCA_022842305.1 Rubrivivax sp. | reverse complement strand
GTGCCGATCCAAATTTGACCCGGGTGTTCAACCTACCCTGCCTCTTTCTTGAGCAGGGGACGAGGAGTGATCACCATGGCCATGATTGGCAAGGTCAAGCGGATGTATTTCCGCGAGAAGAAGTCTGTTCGGGAGATCGTGCGGCTGACGAGCCTGTCGCGCAACACGGTTCGCAAGTGGCTCAAGGCGGCGGTGGTGGAGGAGCCGAGGTACCGGCGCAGTGAGGTGCCAGGCAAGCTCACCCCGTTCCACGAATCGCTCAGGCTGGCGTTGAAGGTCGACGCGCACCGCCCGCGTCACGAGCGGCGCACGGCCCGTGCGCTGCACACCCAGATCCAGGCAGAGGGCTACGGCGGCGGCTACAGCCGCGTCACCGACTTCGTGCGCGCGTGGCGCCAGGGCGAAGGCCAGTCCATCTCCACCACCGCCTTCGTGCCCCTGGCCTTCGAGCTCGGCGAGGCCTTCCAGTTCGACTGGAGCGAAGAGGGCCTGGTCGTGGGCGGCATCTACTACCGCATGCAGGTCTCGCACCTGAAGCTGTGCGCCAGCCGGGCCTTCTGGCTGGTGGCTTACCCGAGCCAAGGCCACGAGATGCTGTTCGATGCGCACACGCGCTCGTTCACGGCACTGGGCGGCATCGCCCGTCGCGGCATCTACGACAACATGAAGACGGCCGTGGACAAAGTCAGGAAGGGCAAGGGCCGCACGGTCAACAAGCGCTTCGCCGTGATGTGCGCGCACTACCTGATCGACGCCGACTTCTGCAACGTGGCCAGCGGCTGGGAGAAGGGCGTCGTCGAGAAGAACGTGCAGGACAGCCGCCGGCGCATCTGGATCGATGCCGCCCAGCAGCGCTTCGGCTCCTTCGTCGAACTCAACGCCTGGCTGGGCGCCCGCTGCCGGGCCTTGTGGGACGAGGTCCGCCACCCCGAGCACGACCAGTTCAGCGTGGCTGAGATGCTCGACAACGAGCGGCCGCACCTGATGCCGATGTTCGAGCCCTTCGACGGCTACGTGGAGAACCCAGCCAGGGTGAGCAGCACCTGCCTGGTGGTGGTGGCGCGCAACCGCTACTCGGTGCCGTGCGAACTCGCTGGGCAGACGGTCAGCACCCGGCTGTACCCGGGCAAGATCGTCGTCGTCGCGGGCGACGAGCTCGCGGCAACCCACGAGCGGCTGAGCGACCGCGGGCAGACGAAGTACGACTGGCAGCACTACATCCCGCTGGTGCAGAGGAAGCCCGGCGCGCTGCGCAACGGCGCGCCGTTCCTGGACATGCCCGAGCCGCTGCAGCAGTTGCGCCGGGCCTTGCTGCGCGACCCGGGCGGCGACCGCGTCATGGCGCAGGTGCTGGCCATCGTGCCGAAGGCCGGGTTGGACGCCGTGCTGGTGGCGGTCGAACTGGCGCTGGAGAGTACGCGACGAGGCCGCGTGAGCGTGGAGCACGTCCTCAACGTGCTGGGCCGGCTGACGGCCGTGCCGGTGCCCGAGAGCGCGGCCACGGCGCTGCAGGTGAGTACACCACCGCTGGCCAACACCGAGCGCTACGACAGCCTGCGGGTGGCAAGCACCGAGGAGGCCGACCATGCGTGAGCTGGCGGTCGAACTCAAACAACTGCGCATGCACGGCATGGCCAGCGCGTGGTCCGACCTGGTCGAGCAAGGCGGCAGTGCAGCGCTGGACAGTTCGCGCTGGCTGCTCGAACACCTGCTGCAGGCCGAGACCACGGACCGTGCCATGCGCTCGGTGAGCCACCAGATGCACACGGCCAAGTTCCCGGTGCACCGCGACCTGGCGGGCTTCGACTTCGAGGTCTCGCCGGTGGACCGCAAGCTGATCCACACGCTGGCCGAGATGACGTTCACCGACGCGGCGCACAACGCGGTGCTGGTGGGCGGACCGGGCACGGGCAAGACGCATCTGGCCACGGCCATCGGGGTGGCGGGCATCACGCGGCACGGCCGGCGCGTGCGCTTCTACTCGACGGTGGATCTGGTCAACGCGCTGGAGCAGGAGAAGAGCCAGGGCAAGGCCGGGCGCATCGCAACGAGCTTGCTGCGCATGGACCTGGTCATCCTCGACGAGCTGGGCTACCTGCCGTTCAGCCAGGCTGGCGGGGCGCTGTTGTTCCACCTGCTGAGCAAGCTCTACGAGCACACCAGCGTGATGATCACGACCAACCTGGACTTCGGCGAGTGGTCCAGCGTGTTCGGCGACGCCAAGATGACGACGGCACTGCTGGACCGGCTGACGCACCACTGCCACATCGTGGAGACCGGCAACGAGAGCCACCGGTTCCTGCACAGCAGCGCGGTGGCCAAGAAACGCATCAAGGCGCGTGAGCAGGCGCGCAAGACCGACAAGCACCCGCCGCCCGAGGCCGACATCTGAGCGGCGGCCGCGCGGGGGAAGCCTCTACGGCCTACGGCCTTCGCGTCTTCCCCCGCGCGAACAGCACGACACCCGGGAGGTCCCAAAACCAGGCATAGACCTACACTTATCCACAGTTGGCCATCATGCGGCCAGCGTCCATCCCCGGGTCAGTATTGGATCGGCAGGGTGGGTCAATATTGGATCGGCGCCGACA
>JALHPY010000321.1 GCA_022842305.1 Rubrivivax sp. | reverse complement strand
GCGCGCGCTGGCGTGGACGCCGCAAGCCGCAGCGGCGCTGCGCGAGCGCGGCGCCGCGCACCTGCTGCATGAACTGGCGGCCTGCGGCCTGCGGCCCGGCGAGCTGTTGATCGTCGACCTGCTGACGCCCTGGCTGGCCGGGCTGCCCGACGCTGCCGACCCGGGCGATGCGCTGCAGCAGGCCTGCGTGCTGCTGCAGCGCTGCGCCGATCTGCGCCCCGGCGCGCCGGTGCTGGCGCTGGCGCCCACGTACCACGGCCTGCACGCGCTGCTGCCGCTGTTCGAGCGCAGCAGCTTGCCTGGCCTGGCCCAGTTGCAGCGCCACGGTGAGCAGGTGCACCTGGAGGTGCTGCGCTGGCCTTCGGGCCTGTCGGGCACGGTGCAGGATCTCGGCTTCGGCCTCGTTGAACGCAGCGATGGCGGCTGGCAGGCCGACGGCAGCGGCGTCGCGCTGGACACCCACGAGCTCGTGAAGGCCAGCGACCGGCAGCTCGTGCTCACGCTGCCCGGCGCGCTGGCCGACGCGCCCGGCGCGGCTGCGCCGGCCGGCTGGCAGGTCTGTGCCGGCATGGCCGAGCTGATCGCGGCCTGCCGCTACGTCGTCGCCGCCAGCGTGCTGCTGCCCTGGCGCGGTGGCGACGACCTGGCCTTGCTGGCCGAGGCGGTGCGCAGCCTGCGCCGGGCTCACCCGCACGCCATGAAGATCGTCGTGCGCGAAGTCGGCAGCTCGATGCGCTACAACCAGGAACTGGCCCTGCTGCGCGCCGGGGCCAACGCCGTGATCTATCGCGACACCGCTTTCGCCGGCGTGGTGCAGGCCCTGGACGAGCTGCGCAACCAGACCTTCAACCGCCGTGTGGCCGAGAAGGCCGGTGCCGAACTGCTCAGCGATGTCGCGCCCGACCCGGTGCGCGGCTACCTGCCGCTGGCGGCCTTCAGCGCCGCCGCCGAGCGCATGCTCGACCGCACCGAAGCGCTGGCCATGACGCACTGCATCGTGCAGCTGCCGCTGCTGCCCGAAGTGGCGCACCTGGACGCGCTGGCGGCCTGCCACATTGGCCGCGACGGCGACCTCGTCACCGCCGACGAGCAGGCGCTGTGGCTCTTCCTCTTCGCCTGCCGGGCGCCCGATGTCGAAGCCACGCTCAAGCGCCTGTTCGCGCTGCCGCCGGCGGCGCTGTTCAACCAGATGCGCGTGCGCCCCGAGCCCGATTCGATGCGCCGCGCGCTGGACCGCCTGCGCCGCCACGCCGTGGACGCCGTCACCGACTACAGCGACGCGCTCAGGGCCGTGCAGCCGGCGCGGCTGGACGTCAGCGACAGCGGCTTCGTGATGCTGCAGCCCGAAGGCCAGGACACGCTGCCCACGCCGCTGGACGAGGCCCCGGCGCCGCCGGCGCCGGCGCGGGCGCCCGAACGCATACAGCTCAAGCTGCGGCAATGAAGGCGCGCCCACGATGACCAGCATCGGCCTGTTCCTGCAAGCCCTGGTCGGCGGGTTGCTGCTGGCGCTGCTGGGCCTGCTGGCCTGGCGGCTGGCGCAGCGCATCGGCCTGCTGCTGCCACGCCACCAGGCGGCGCGGCGCAAGCTGCTGTGCGTGCGGCCGCTGGACTTCGATGCCTAGCCTGGCCGTCATCTCGCTGGCCGGCGGTGTGGGCCGCACCACGCTGGCGGCCACGCTGGCCACGCTGGCCGCGCGCGCCGGCCACGCCAGCCTGGCCGTCGACTGGGACCCGCAGAACCTGCTGGCGCTGCACTTCGGCCTGGAGCAGCCGCCGGCCGAGGGCCTGGCGGCCAACGCCGCCAATGGCCAGCCCTGGCAGGGCAGCGCCTTGCGCAGCGCCGAAGGTGCGGTCGTCCTGCCCTTCGGCCGCCTCGACGTGGCGCAGCTGCGCGACTGGTATCCGCAGATGGCGCGCCAGCGCGGCTGGCTGGCCGAGCGGCTGGCGCAGATCGAGCTGCCGCCCGCGCCCAGCGGCCGCCAGTGGACCTTCATCGACACCCCGCGCGCGCCCTCGCTGCTGACCGAGCAGGCCCTGCTGGCCGCCGACGCCGTGCTGCTGGTGCTGCGCGCCGACCCGGGGGCGCTGGCGCTGCTGCCCGAGGCGCTGGCGATGGCCGCAGCGCGGCCGCTGTTGGCGGTGATCAACGGCTTCGATGCGTCGCGCCCGCTGCAGCAGGGCGTGCGCGCCGCGCTGCAGGCGCGCCTGGGTGAGCGGCTGGTGCCGCACATGGTGCACCGTGACGAAGCCGTGCCCGAGGCCTGGGCGCGCCTGGCCGCGCTGCCCCGGCAGGCGCCCCACGCACAGGCCACGCACGACATGTTCGGCCTGCTGCGCTGGCTGGAAGCCCGGCTGCTCCCCGGCCTGCCGCAGGGGCCTGCCGATGGCGCTTGAGACGCTGCGCCGGCAGCTCGGCGTGCCGCCCGATGCGCCCTGGACGCAGTGGCTGCGGCAGCTCTTCCTGGCCACGCCGCGGCCGCCGACCACGCGGCTGCAGCGCGGGGTCGATGCGCTGTGGCAGCGCGGCGCCGATCTGCTGGCACGCGAGTTGGGTGTGGCCGAGCGCGGTCGCGCATCGGCCTGGCTGCTGCGCCTGTTCGTGCCGCCGCCGCGGCCGCTGGCGGCGGGCC
>JALHPY010000320.1 GCA_022842305.1 Rubrivivax sp. | reverse complement strand
CGGCGCTGCGCTGCCTGCCCACGCCGCTGGCAGCTTCGGAACCCGTCACCGCGCCGCGCGCCGGCGTGGTGGTGTTCCGCTGCGCCCCGGGCCAGCGTGTGGAGGCCGGCGCCGTGGTGGCCGAACTGGTGGACGTGGACAGCGGCGAGCGCCTGCCGCTGCGCGCGCAGTCGGCCGGGCTGCTGTACGCGCGTGTGGCCACGCGCTGGGCCACGCCCGGCCGGCGCCTGGCCAAGATCGCGGGCACCACGCTGGCCCGTAGCGGCAAGCTGCTGGGGGATTGAGGCGGCACGCTGTCATCAGACTGTCGCAAGTCTCTTCCTAGAATAGGGGGATGACCGACGACAGTACCGCCGCGGCGCCCGAGAACGCCGCACCGGAAGTCGCCGCGGCGCCGCTCACGCTGCTCAACCGCGAACGCGCCATCCTCCAGTTCAACCGCCGCGTGCTGGCCCAGGCCGAGCGCGAGGACGTGCCGCTGCTCGAGCGGCTGCGCTACATCACCATCGTGTCGTCCAACCTGGACGAGTTCTTCGAGGTGCGCGTGGCCGACATCATCGAGGCCACGCGGCGCCCCGACTCGGGCGTTTCGCGCCACGACCTGGCCGCCGTGGCCGGCGCTGCGCACCAACTCATCGACGAGCAGTATGCGCTGTTCAACGACGTGATCATGCCCGCGCTGCAGCGGCAGGGCATCGTCGTGCTCAACCACGCCGACCGCAACGAGCAGCAGCGCAAGTGGGTGTCGCGCTTCTTCCAGACCCAGGTGCGGCCGCTGCTGGTGCCGGTGAGCCTGGACCCCAGCCACCCGTTCCCGCTGGTGGCCAACAAGTCGCTGAACTTCATCGCCCGCCTGGGCGGACGCGACGCCTTTGGTCGTGACAACCAGATCGCCATCGTCAAGGTGCCGCGCGTGCTGCCACGCGTCATCCGCCTGCCCGGCGAGCTGACTCCCGGGCAGCAGGGCTTCGTGCTGCTGACCAGCGTGATCCGCGCCCACCTGGGCGAACTGTTTCCGGGGCGCGAGGTCGAGTCCTTCTCGCAGTTCCGCGTGACGCGCGACAGCGATCTGGACGTCGACGCCGACGACATCACCAACTTGCGTCAGGCCCTGCGCAGCGGGTTGACCACGCGCCACTTCGGCCAGGCCATCCGGCTGGAGGTGGTCAACACCTGCCCGCCCGAGCTCTACCGCTTCCTGCTGGAACAGTTCGCGCTGCCCGAACTGGCGCTGTACCGCGTCAACGGACCTGTCAATCTGGTGCGCCTGAACCAGCTGATCGACCAGGCCGACGCCGACGCGCTGCGCTTCCCGCCATTTGAGGGCCGCTGGCCCGACGAGCAGTTGCCGCGCGGGCAGTCCATCTTCGAGCGCCTGCGCGCGGCCGACGTGCTGCTGCACCATCCTTTCGAGAGCTTCGAGCCGGTGGTGCAGTTCCTGCGCGAGGCGGTGTACGACCCCGACGTGCTGGCCATCAAGCAGACCATCTACCGCACCGGTGCGCAAAGCGTGCTGATGGACCTGCTGATAGAGGCCGTGCGCCGCGGCAAGGAAGTGCTGGCCGTGGTCGAGCTGAAGGCGCGCTTCGACGAAGAAGCCAACATCAACTGGGCCGAGCGCCTGGAAGCCGTGGGTGCGCAGGTGGTGTACGGCATCGTCGGCCTGAAGACCCACGCCAAGATGCTGCTGGTGACGCGGCGCGAGGGCACGCAGGGCAAGGGTGCCGCTGCGCAGGCCCGGCTGCGTCGCTACGTGCACCTGAGCACCGGCAACTACAACCCACGCACGGCACGCCTGTACACCGACCTGGGCTGCCTCAGCGCCGATGCCGGCCTGGCGGCCGAGGCCGACGCGGTGTTCCTGCAGATCGCCAGCCAGACCCGGGTGCGCGCGCCGCAATACCTGCTGACCGCGCCCTTCGTGCTGCACAAGCGCATGGTGCGCCACATCGAGCAGGTGGCCGAGGCGGCACGCGCGGGGCGCAGTGCGCGCATCGTGGTCAAGGTCAACGCGCTCACCGACCCGGGGCTGATCGCCGCGCTGGTGGCCGCCAGCCAGGCCGGCGCGCGCATCGACCTGATCGTGCGCGGCGCCTGCATGTTGCCGCCGGGCGTGCCCGGCCACACCCACAACATCCGCGTGCGCTCGGTCGTGGGGCGCTTTCTCGAGCACTCGCGCATCGCCTACTTCGCCTGGGGCGACGGCGACGACGAAGAGGCGCTGTACTTGAGCAGTGCCGACTGGATGAGCCGCAACATGTTCGGCCGCATCGAGCTGGCCTGGCCCGTGCGCGACCGGGCCATGCGCCAGCGCGTCATCGACGAGGGCCTGGTGCCCTACCTGCACGACGGCCGCGACGCCTGGGAGCTGGACGCCGAAGGCCGCTACTGCCGCGTCGACGCCCAGGGCGTGAGTGCACAGCAGGCGCTGATGCGGCGCTGCAGCCGGTGAGCAGCATGGACCTGATCCTGTGGCGCCACGCCGAGGCCTTCGACGTGCGCGAGGGCCAGGACGACCTCGAGCGCGCGCTCACGCCCAAGGGCGAGCGCCAGGCGCAGCGCGTGGCCGCGTGGCTCAACCGCCAGCTGCCGGCCGGCACCCGCGTGCTGGTGAGCCCGGCGCGGCGCGCGCAGCAGACGGCGCGGGCGTTTACCCGGCGGTTCGAGCCCG
>JALHPY010000319.1 GCA_022842305.1 Rubrivivax sp. | reverse complement strand
CGCTGGTGGTGCAGATCCTGGTGGCCACGCGCACGCTGGGCCTGTCGGAGCAGACCGTGGGCCTGTGCTACATGGGCATGGGCGTGGGCACGATCGTGGGCAGCGTCTGGGGTCGTCGCTGTCGGCGCCGATCCAAATCTGAGCCACCGTGCCGACCGAATATTGAGCCAGGGGTGGGGGCCGGCCTTCAGAGGGCCGGCGGTGGATAAGTGTAGGTCTGTCCTGGCTCTTTGACCTCCTCGATGTTGAGTTGAGCGCGCGGGGGAAGCCGCGCAGGGCGTAGCCCGTAGCGGATTTCCCCGCGCGGCGCCGCTTCAGAAGTCGTCCTGCGGCAGCTCGGACTTGCTGCCCTTGCGGGCCTGCTCGCGCGCCTTGATGCGCTTCTTGGCCTCTGCCGTACTGCGGCTGAAGCGGATCGACTCGTTGCCCGTCTCCACGATGTGGCAGTGGTGCGTGAGCCGGTCCAGCAACGCGGTGGTCATCTTCGCGTCGCCGAACACGCTGGACCACTCCGCGAAGTCCAGGTTGGTCGTGATCATCACGCTGGTGTGTTCATACAGGCGACTGAGCAGGTGGAACAGCAACGCCCCGCCGGCCTGGCTGAACGGCAGGTAGCCCAACTCGTCCAGGATGACGAGGTCCATGCGCAGCAAGCTCAATGCAATGCGCCCGGCCTTGCCTTGCGCCTTCTCCTGCTCCAGTGCATTGACCAGGTCGACCGTCGAGAAGAACCGCACGCGCTTGCCATGCCGGGTGATGCCCGATACGCCGATGGCCGTGGCCAGATGCGTCTTGCCCGTGCCCGGCCCACCCACCAACACGACGTTGTGTGCGTCGTCTGTGAAGTTGGTTGCGGCCAGTGTGCTCACAAGCTTGCGATCTACCGGCGAGACCTCGAAGTCGAAGCCGGCGATGTCGCGATGCACCGGGAACTTCGCGGCGTGCATCTGGTGGCTGACCGAGCGCATGGCGCGATCCGTGCCCTCGGCCTGCAGCAAGTGCTCGATCAACCAGCGCGAGGAGTCCACCCCTGCGTTCGTTCCTTGCTCCACCAGGTCGGCCCAGGCGCCGGCCATGCCATGCAGACGCAACGCCTTGAGTTCAACCGTCACGTCACGCGTCATGGCCGGCCTCCTCGGTGGCGTTGTCGGCACGCAGGCTGTCGTAGCGCGCCGTGTTGGCCAGCGGCGGTGTGCTCACCTTCAGCTGCGTCGCAGCCGTCTGCGGCATCGGCACCGCATTCAGGCGCCCCAGCACGTTGACCACGTGCTCCACGCTCACCTTGCCGGGCGGCCCGGTCTCCAGCGCCAGTTCCACCGCCACCAGCACCGCGTCCAGCCCGGCGCTCAGCACGATGGCCAGCACCTGCGCCATCACGCGGTCGCCGCCCGGGTTGCGCAGCAGCCCACGGCGCAGCCTCTGCAGCGGCTCGGGCATGTCGGCGAACGGCGCGCCATTCCTCAGCGCGCCGGGCTTCCTCTGCAGCAGCGGGATGTAGTGCTGCCAGTCATACCGCGTCTCGCCGGCGTTGCTCAGGCGGTCGTGGCGCGCGACGATGTGGTCGTTGGCCACCACGACGACGCTGCCCGGGTACAGCCTGGTGCTGACCATTTGCCCGAACAGCTCGCACGGCACCGAGTAGCGGTTGCGCGCCACCGATACCAGGCAGGTGCTGGACACGCGCGCGGGCTTCTCGACGTAGCCATCGAACGGCGCCGGCATGGGCATCAGATGCGCCCGCTCGTGTTCGAGCATCTCGGCCACGCTGAACTGCTCGTGCTCGGGGTGGCGCACCTCGTCCCACAACGCCCGGCACCGCTGGCCCAGCCAGGCGTTGAGTTCGCTGAAGCTGCCGAAGCGCTGCTTGGCCGCGTCGATCCAGATGCGCCGGCGGCTGTCCTGCACGTTCTTCTCGACGACGCCCTTCTCCCAGCCGCTGGCGACGTTGCAGAAGTCCGGGTCGTACAGGTAGTGCGCACACATGGTCGCGAAGCGCTCATTGACGATCCGGCCCTTACCCTTCTTGACCTTGTCCACCGCGGTCTTCATGTTGTCGTAGATGCCGCGCCGGGCCACGCCGCCCAGGGCTGCAAAGCTGCGGGTATGGGCATCGAACAACATCTCATGGCCTTGGCTCGGATAGGCCACCAGCCAGAAGGCCCGCGAAGCGCATAGCTTCATGTGCGAGACCTGCATGCGGTAGTAGATCCCGCCCACCACCAGCCCTTCCTCGCTCCAGTCGAACTGGAAGGCTTCGCCGAGCTCGAAGGCCAGCGGCACGAAGGCGTTGGCGCTCGCAGATTGACCTTCGCCCTGGCGCCACGCCCGGATGAAGTCGGTCACCCGCGTGTAGCCACCGTCGTAGCCAGCGCCCCTGATCTCGGCGTACAGCGCCTTGGCCGTGCGACGCTCGCGCTTGGGCCGCCGGGCGTCGGCCTTCAACGCCTGCCTGAGCGCCTCGTGGAACGCAGTGAGCTTGTTCGGCTGCTCCCCGCGCCGGTACTTCGGCGGGCCATCCACCTCGCCGTGCAGCCACTTCGCAACCGTGTTGCGCGACAGCCCCGTCATGCGCGAGATCTCGCGCTCCGATTTGTTCTTCCGGGCATGCAAACGCCGGATCCTGCCAATCATGTCCATGGTGATCACTCCTCGTCCTCTGCTGCACAAAAAAACAGCAGAGTAGGTTGAACACCTGGCTCAATTTTGGGTCGGCACAACCCTCATAAGTGGCTCAGTTTTCGGTCGGCGCCAACA
>JALHPY010000318.1 GCA_022842305.1 Rubrivivax sp. | reverse complement strand
CGCGCGGCCGACGCCGCGGGCAACCTGGGCGGCTATTCGCCCATCGCCAGCGCCACCACCGGCACAGCGCCTGGCGGCGGCCTGCCCAGCCTGGCCATCAGCGACGTCACGGTGACCGAAGGCAACGTGGCCAACTTCATCGTCACGCTGTCGGCCCCGCCGGCCAGCGCGGTGACGGTGGTGGTCAACAGCACCAGCGGCACGGCGCAGTCGCCGGCCGACTTCAATGCCGTGACCAACCGCAGCCTGAGCTTTGCGGCGGGCACCACCACGCTCACCCAGACGGTGGCCGTGACCACGGTGAACGACACCGCGCCCGAAGGCGCCGAGACCTTCAACATGACGCTGAGCGCGGCCGTCAACGCCACCATCGCCGATGGCACGGGCCTGGGCACCATCCCGGCCAACGACACCGTCGGCGGCGCGGCCGAGGCGCACGCCGGCATCACCACCTACACCGGCCCCGCCACCTGCGTGGCCTGCCACGAAAGCCAGGCGCGCCAGATGCACGGCTCGGTGCACTACCAGCAGAACGCCATTGCCCCCAACGTGACCAACATCAACCCCGTGGGCACGGTCAACCCGCGCAAGGCCGGTGAAGGGCCCGCGGGCCGGCCGCTGGCGGTGTCGCCCACGGGCACGCCGGTGGATGCGCTGATCGGCATCAACACCTACTGCGGCGCGCACGAGAACTCACCGCGCTTCACCTGTGCCGGTTGCCACGTGGGCAACGGCCGCTACCCGCGCACGCCGGCCGAGCTGACCGCCCTGGCCCCGACGCAGCAGCTGGCCGAGCTGGCCAACGTGGACTGCCTGACCTGCCACCAGCAGGTGTACAAGCGCTTCCCGGCCTGGCCGGCGGTGGGCGGCCTGGGCTTCACCGACATGGTGCTGCAGAACATCACGCTGGCGGCCGACGGCCTGACGCTGATCGCGGCGCCCGGCAACAGCCTGACGCTGACTGGATCGAAGGGCATTCCCGTTGAGCATCCGCTGACCAAGGACTTCGAGTTCCGGCCCGCCGGCGCGCCTGGCGGCACGTTCGTGATGCCGACCGACGCGCCCATGGTTGCCATGCCCATCACCAGCGATGCAGCTGCGCGCACGGTGCACCGCACCACGCGCCAGTCCTGCCTGAACTGCCACGCTGGCGCGGGCGGCGGCAACGGCACCAAGCGCGGTGACCTGTCCACCGCCCTGGTGAACCCGCCGCTGGCGCTGGACATGCACATGAGCGCGGCCGCCGGGGGCGCCAACCTCAGTTGCGCCAGCTGCCACAACGTCAACGCCGCCGACGGCCGCAGCAGCCACCGCATGCGTGGCCGCGGCCTGGACCTGCGCGCCAACGACACCACACAGCGCTTCAGCTGCGAAAGTTCTGGCTGCCACACCGCCACGCCGCACGGCGCGGTGACCAACGGCGCGGCGCTCAACCGCCACACCGCCAAGGTGGCCTGTCAGACCTGCCACATCCCCACCTTTGCCAAGGTGGTTGCTGGCGCAGGCTTCCCCACCGAGATGGCGCGCGACTGGCAGGCGCCCGAGGTCTCGCAGACCGCCTGCAGCGGCCGCGGCGGCTGGCTGCCCAAGGAGATCAAGGCGTCCAACGTGCGGCCCACCTACAAGTGGTTCGACGGCACCAGCCGCGTGGCCGTGCTGGGCGAGTCGATCACCACCATGCCCACGCGCACGGTCGACGCCACTGCGGCGGCGCAGCTGGGCGTCAGCGTCGGCACCACGGCCTACATCATGGGCAACCCCAACGGCGCCGTGAACGTGGCCACCGCGAAGATCTACCCGATGAAGGAACACTGGGGCAAGCTGGCACGCAGCACCACCGCCCCGGGCTCGGCCAGCAACCTGGCGGGCGTGCCCGTCAACACGCTGATCTCGCACTCG
Source organism: Rubrivivax sp. (assembly GCA_022842305.1). Taxonomy (GTDB): domain Bacteria; phylum Pseudomonadota; class Gammaproteobacteria; order Burkholderiales; family Burkholderiaceae_C; genus Rubrivivax. The sequence goes on along the minus strand of JALHPY010000318.1, from coordinate 858 downwards.
GTGTCGGAGTTCTTCCGCACCGGCAGCTTCTGCCGCTCGGTGGCCATAGGCCTGGGGCAGAACCCCGACTCGGCCTGCGGCAGCGGCCTGAACACTGGCGTACCGGCCGGCGCGGAAATGATCCCCGTGCACACCTTCCAGACCATCAACCACGGCGTCGAGGTGCAGGCCAATTCGCTGGGCGCGGCCAACCAGTGCGGCAGCTGCCACACCGACCGCGGCGCGGCCATGGCCGGCGGCCCGGCACGCATGCAACTGGTGGGCGCCGGCGGCCTGGGCTACGACCTGCGTGAGCCGGCCACGTCCACCGGCCTGTGCAACAACTGCCACGGCGGCGAGACCAACAACGGCCTGGTGGGCGTACACGACCGCCACCGCAACCGCAGCAACGTCACCTGCAACAGCTGCCACCTGAGCCGCTGACGATTGCATCGGCCCGCAAGGGCTGAAGGGCCCGGGCGCTGGCAACAGCGGCCGGGCCTTTTTGTTGGGGGGATGCGATTCCAAAAGCCCGCGGGGCAATAGTGGCGCGGCAAAGGCGGGCCCGGGCGGGCCGCGGCGCTTCGGCAAGGCGCCTTGCAGGCGCGCCACAGCCCGCCCGAGCCCGCCTTTGCTGAGGCAGTGGTGGTATTCCGCGTGCCACCCATCGTTGTTGAGCGCCAGGCGGCATTCGGCGGCGGCGATTTCTGCGGCGACGAGGAACGCAGCCCCGGGGTCGCGCGCGCAGCGCGCATCAAGAACTGACCCTAGATCCGGCAGTTGCGCGCTGCTGATCGGCCGGTAAGCCAGCACTGGTGAGGCTTTGCGGGGTCTTGGCACACTCACCTGATGGGTGAGTCAAGACGCAAGGCGCTGGCG
>JALHPY010000317.1 GCA_022842305.1 Rubrivivax sp. | reverse complement strand
TCGGCCTGGGCCACGGCCACCACCTCCTGCACCAGGGCCTGCTGCAGCGCGCGGATCTCGGGCAGCGCCGCCAGTCGGCCATAGGGCTGCTGCGCCAGGCCCGAGATGGCGTTGTAGGCGCAGTTGACCATCAGCTTGCTCCACAGCTCGGCCATGACCTGGGGCGACACCTGCACCGGCACACCGGCGCCGGCAAACAGCGCGGCCACGTCCTGCAGGCGCTGCTGCGCCCGCGCATCCTGCGCCGCGGCGGCGTTGCGCGGGCCAATCACCAGGTCGCCGCGGCCGTAGTGCCTGACCACGCCCGGCTCGGGCATGGCCGTGGCCACGTAGACCACCGCCGGCACCACGTCCTGGCGCAGCTGCTGCGCCAGCAGGGCGGCGTTCTCCACGCCGTTCTGCAGGCTCAGCACCAGCGCATCGGGCGCCAGCAACGGCGCCAGCTGGCGCGCCACGGCGGCAGTGTCGGTGGACTTCACACACACCAGCACCAGCGCGGCGCCCTGCACCGCGGCCAGCTCGGTGCTGGCCTGCAGGCGCACGGCCTGCACCTGCCCCGCGCGGTGCAGCTGCAGGCCGTCGCGGGCGATGGCCTGCACGTGCGGGGCGCGGCCGATGAGGGTGACGCGGTGGCCGGCCTGCGCCAGCAGCGCGCCGAAGAAGCTGCCGACGGCACCGGCACCGACGACGGCGATGGAAACAAAGGGCTGGGTCATGGCAGGCGGCGTTGGTGGGCGGTACGGGCGGGGCCGGCAGTATGCAATGCCCTGCCGCCAGCCGCGAGAATGGGCGCACGCCACCAGCGCCCCCACGGGCCGTACACACCATGGACCCCGACACCGCCCTCGCCCTGCGCCGGCTGCTGGCCACGCGCCCGGTGGCCAGCCTGGCCACGCTGCACCACGGCGAGCCCGCGCTGTCGATGGTGCCCTTCGTGCTGCCGGCGGGCGACACGCGGCTTTACATCCACGTCAGCGCCCTGGCCACGCACACGCGCGACCTGCAGCAGCACGCCCGCGTGGCCCTGCTGGTGATGGCCGAGCCGGATGCCGACACGCTGGCGCAGGCGCTGCCACGCGTGGCGCTGCAGGCCGATGCCACGGTGCTGGAGCGCGACAGCCCGGAACACGCTGCCGCGCGCGCGGCCTATCTGCTGCGCTTTCCGCAGGCCGCGCCCATCTTCGAGTTGGGCGATTTCTCGCTGGTGGCGCTGCAGCCGGTGGCGGCGCGCCTGGTGGCCGGTTTCGGCCGTGCCCACAGCCTGGTGGGCGCCGCGCTGGCCGACTGGCTGCGCGGCTGAAGTCCGTTGTTCAGAAAGGCACTTCGCTGTGCACGTAGCCCACGAAGGCGGGCGAGACCTCCATGCGCGCCACCAGCAGGCTGATCTCGCCGCCCAGGTTGCGGCTGTCCATCAGGGCCTCGAGCATCTCGACCTCGCCGGCCCCGTACTTGGCGCACAGCACGGCCACCGCGGCCACCTTGGCGGCCAGGTAGGCCTGCTCGTAGCGCGCCCCTTGTTCGGCGTCGAAGCCGTTTTCCTCGAGATCACGAAGCATGGCTGCGATGTTGTGAAGGTGGTGCATCAGATGTCTCCTGGCTCTGCTGGCCGGCTTCGGGGGGGTCCCGAACACACGGCCGGGGTGTGAGGCCCCGGCGCCGGTAGGCGGCAGCGCCTACTGGCTTCTTCGGCTCGAACGCGGGCGCTTGAAGCGGCCGATCATCAGGCCGGCACCGGAAACACCGGTCAATATCGCGACATTCCTCACTGCGCCGCTGGTTGCGGCCCGCAGGCGCCACCCGGGCCGTGGTTCAGGCCGCGCCCAGCCGCCACAGTGACGTGACTTCGGCCGCGCGCGCCGCGTGCAATGCGTCGGCGGGGTCGAAGGCCTTGGGATGGCGCGGCCGCGTGTCCAGCCGGCCCAGCACGCGCAGCCCGGCGCTGGTGATGGCGTGCAGCAGTTCGGCGCGGCTGCGCAGGCCCAGGTGTTCGGCCAGGTCGGACAGGATCAGCCAGCCCTCGCCGCCCGGCGCCAGGTGCGCCGCCAGGCCCTGCAGAAAGCCGGCGAGCATGCGGCCATCCTCGTCGTAGACGGCGCGCTCCAGCGGCGAGCCCGGCCGCGCCGGCAGCCAGGGCGGGTTGCACACGATCAGCGGCGCGCGCCCGGGCGGAAAGAGATCGGCCTGCAGCACCTCCACCTGCCCCGCCAGGCCCAGCCGCGCCAGGTTGTCGCGTGCACAGTCCAGCGCGCGCGGGTCCTGGTCGGTGGCCACCACGCGCGCCAGGCCGCGCCGCGCCAGCAGCGCCGCCAGCACGCCGGTGCCGGTGCCGATGTCGAAGGCCAGCGACGCGGCCTGCGCGGCGGCCGGCAGCGCTGCTTCGGCCACCAGTTGCACATATTCACCGCGCACTGGCGAGAACACGCCGTAGTGCGGGTGGATGCGGTTGTGCGGCGGCGGCCCGAGCGCGGGCACGGCCACGCCGTTCTTGCGCCACTCGAAGGCGCTGATCAGCCCCAGCAGTTCGCGCAGCGAAGCCACGGCCGGGCCGTCGTCGGCCGCGGGCGGCCCCCAGGCTTGGGTGCAGGCCGCGCGCGCGTCGGGCGCACGGCGCAGCGGGATGCCGTGGTCGGCGTCGAAGGGGATGAGCAGCATGCCCAGGGCGCGCGCCCGCTGCGACTGCGCCAGGCGGTGGCGGTGAAAGGCCGCGCCCGGTGCCTCGGGCGCAGCGGCCGTGGCCGGCAGCACCCGCCCCTGCCGCGGCTTGCGCTCGGCGCGGCGGGCCATGGCCTGCAGCAG
>JALHPY010000316.1 GCA_022842305.1 Rubrivivax sp. | reverse complement strand
CGCACCCACTGTGCGGTGCCGGCGTCGTAGCCGGCTGCGCCCTGGCACAGGTCGCCCAGCACGGCGCCGGCCTCCACCGACGCCAACTGGTCCTTGTCGCCCAGCAGCACCAGGTGCGCCGATGGCGGCAGCGCCTCGAACAGCGCGGCCATCATCTCCAGGTGCACCATCGACGCCTCGTCGACGAACAGCAGGTCCAGCGCCAGCGGGTGCAAGGCGTCGTGGCGAAAGCGGCGCGTGCCCGGCCGCGCGCCCAGCAGGCCGTGCAGCGTGCGCGCCGGCTCCAGCCGCTGTACCCAGGGGCCCAGGGTCTGGGCACCGCCCAGCTGCAGCTGCAGGCCATGCAGGGCCACGTCTATGGATTGACGCAGCCGCGCCGCGGCCTTGCCGGTGGGCGCAGCCAGGGCCACGCGCAGCGGCTGGGGCCCCTGGTGCAGCGCCTGCAGCAGCACCAGCAGGCGCGCCGCGGTATAGGTCTTGCCGGTGCCGGGGCCGCCGGTGATGACGCTGAGCCGTCCGCGCAGCGCCAGGGCGCAGGCCAGTTGCTGCCAGTCGGTGCGATCCGGTGCGGCGGCGGGAAACAGGCGCTGGAGCCAAGCGCGGGCGCTGGATATGTCCAGGGCTGCGGCTGAGTCCATGGTTTCGCGGCGATCGGTGCGCGCGCGTATGCCATCGGCCACACGCGCCTCATACCGCCAGTAGCGGCGAAGGTACAGGCGCTCGCCGCAAAGCACCAGGGGCGACAGGCCGCTGGCGTCGACCGGGTCGCATTCGAGCACCGGCCGCGCCTGCCAGGCGGCACGCCGCGCCGCGGCGTCGGCTGGCCAGACGGTGAAGGCGGCCGCCAGTTCTGCCGCGGCCTCGGGCGGCCAGCCCAACAGCGCCACCGGGTCGGTGGTCAGCGCGTCCAGCGGCAGGCAGCTGTGGCCCCTGCCCTCCAACTGGGCCAGCAGCGCCGCGGCCAGCAGCAGGCTGGCCGGTGCGCCGTCGTCCAGTTCGTGGACGAAGCCGGCAAAGGCGGCGTCCAGACGGCGCAGCCAGCCGGCCTCGCGCCAGCGCTGCAGGCGTTCGAGCATCGCGGTGGCGCTCACACCTGGGCTCCGGCGGCGAGATCGGGCGTCGCGACCAGCATCGCGTCGAGTGCCTCGATCAAGGCCAGCGGCGGCGGCACCAGGCAGCAGCCACGGCCGGCGCTGTTGACGCCGCGCAGGAAGTAAAAGATGGCACCACCCAGTTGCCGCGCCGGCTCATATGCCGCACCCAGGCGCGACTTCAGCAGCCGGTGCAGCGCCAGCAGGTAGAGCGCAGCCTGCACGTCGTAGCGGTGGCCCAGCAGCGCCGCCTGCATCGCCCCTTGCGTGTAGTCGGCATCGCCCGCGCCCAGGGCGTTGGACTTGTAGTCCAGCACCCAGTAGCGGCCCTGGTGCTCGAACACCAGGTCGGCAAAGCCCATGAACAGGCCCCGCAGACTGCGTTCGGGCAGCAGCGGCCGGCCCTGGCCGGGCAGCAGGTGCTGGTGGCACAGGGCATCCACGGCGCCGGCGCGCAGGCCGTCGCTGGGGAACCAGAACTCCATCTCGGGCAGGCTGCGGGTGATGCCGTCCAGCGATGCGCCCAGCGCTGGCAGCGGCGTGCTGCAGACCCGGCCCAGCCAGGCCAGCACCTCGTCGCTGCGCGCGCCCCAGCCCTGGCGCTGGCAGCGCCGCGCCAGGGCCTGTTGCAACGTGGGAGAGGCGGCCAGCCCGAAGTTCTCATCCGCCAGCCATTCGAGCTGGTCGTGCAGAAAGTTGCCGGCAAAGGCGCCGCGCGGAAAGCGGTGCCACGGCTGGGTGGCCGCGGGCGCTGGCTCGGCCGCAGCCGGCTCGTCGTCGCGCAGCGGGCGCAGCGGCAGCTCGGGCGCGGCGGCGGCCGGGGGCAGGGCGTCGCGCACCAGGGCCGAGTAGCTGGACACCGACCACAGCCGGTCGAACTGCGCCGCATACGCGGGTGCTGGCAGCAGGGCGGGCGGCGCCGCGCGCGGCAGGCAGCGTGTGACCGGCGGCGGAGCTTCGGCATCATCGACCACCAGCGCAATGCCGCTGCCCGCATCGGCCAGGGCCTGCAGATCCAGAGCGATCTGCGCCGGCGGCACCGGCTCGGTGCCCGAGACCAGGCAGCCGATGGCGCTGCGCTGCCAGACGCAAGTCTTGCCCGCGTAGAGCACCGCGGCCCCCAGCCACAGGGCGTGGCGGGCACGCGTCAGGGCCACGTACAGCAGGCGTAGGTCTTCGCGCAGGCGCTCGCGGTCGGCCGCGGCCAGCTGCGCCGTGCTGGGCGACAGGATCAGCCGGCGCTGGCCATCCGCGCCGACCAGGCGCACCGCGCGGGTGTTGCGGCGCTCCACGGCGCGGTGCTGCGCGGGAAAGGGCAGAAAGACCAGCGGGTACTCCAGCCCCTTGGACTTGTGCACCGTGACCACCTTCACCAGCTCGGCGTCGCTTTCCAGGCGCAGCACCTGCTCGTCGCCGCCGCCCTGCCCTGCGGCCGCGTCGGCGATCTGCTGCGCCAGCCAGCGGATCAGCGCCTGCTCGCCTTCCACCTGCGCGCTGGCCGCCTGCAGCAGCTCGGCCAGATGCAGCACGTTGGTCAGGCGGCGCTCGCCGAAGTCGATCTGCAAGCTGCGTTGCGGTACGCCAAAGCCGTGCAGCGCACGCCGCAGCATTGCCAGCACACCCTGCGTACGCCAGGCGCCGCCCAGCGCACGCAGCAGTTCGCAGCGCGCGTCGAAGGCTTCGTCTTCGCTGGCCAGTTGCAGCAGCGCGGGCAGGCTCAGGCCCAGCAG
>JALHPY010000315.1 GCA_022842305.1 Rubrivivax sp. | reverse complement strand
TCCTTGCCCACCGGGCGCAGGCCCTGGGCCACCAGCTGCTCGGGCGTGGCGCCCACCACCACCCAGTCGCGGTCGGCCGGCGGCAGGCCCAGCAAGGCGTCGCGCACCGCGCCGCCCACGACGTAGCGGCGCGGGCCAGAGGTCATCGCCGCTGGCGGTAGGGCTCGTCCTCGGCGATGAAGTCGCCTTCTTCCAGCGCGTCGGCGACCCAGGCCTTGACGCCCGGCGCGGTGGCCACGCGCGCCAGGTAGTCGTAGACGCGGTGCGTCATGGGCAGCGCGTAGGTGCGCAGCCGCATGCACACCGGCGCGAACATGGCGTCGGCGGCACAGAACTCGCCGAAGAGGAAGGGCCCGCCGCTGTCCTTGAGCGCCTCGACCCAGGCCAGTTCGATGCGCAGCACGTCGTCGCGCACGGCCGGCTGCTCGGCCCAGATGCGCTTGCCCACGTCGGGCAGTGCGGCCTCGATGTTCATGGGGCAGTGCTGGCGCAGCGCGCCGAAGCCGGAATGCATCTCGCACGAGATGCTGCGGGCGCGGGCGCGCAGACGCATGTCTTCGGGCCAGATGCCGCGGCCGGGAAACTTGTCGTGCAGGTACTCGATGATGGCCAGCGAATCCCACACCGCGAAGTCGTCGTCCAGCAGCACCGGCACGCGCCCGGCGGGGGTGAAGTGCACCAGCTCGCGCTTGAAGGCCGAGTTCGGCGCGAACGCCAGGCGCAGCTTGTGTTCCTCGAAGGGCAGGCCCAGCTGCTTCATCAGCACCCAGGGCCGCATCGACCACGACGAGTAGTTCTTGTTGCCGATCACCAGTTGCATCACATCGTCCTCACGTCTCAGGCCCCCATGCTACGAGCGCCAGCGCGGCGTGGCGTGGTGATGATCTGATCAAGCTCATGGTGCTGCGCAATTGGCGTCAATCGCGCCCTGCGAAGCGCCGCCAACGCTCCAGCCGGTCGCTCTGGGCGGCGTCGCGCAGGTAGTCCGGCGCCACCGATTCCAGGGCCGCGGCGTTGATGCCCAGCGCGTCCAGGCCCGGCAGCTGCCCGCTGGCGATGTTGGGCACCTGCATCGAGTCGAGGTTGTCGCGCGACATCGGCGGCGTGCCCGGCAGGCATTCCATCAGAGCGGCCTGCACGCGGCCGGCCCACATCGGCAGGCCGATCTGCGGCCGCTCGTGGCCCGACCAGCGGCCGGCCAGGCGCACCAGCTCACCCAGGGTGTAGACCTGGGGGCCGGCGCATTCATAGGTCTTGCCCACGGTTTCGGGCAGGTCCAGGCAGCGCACGATGGCGCTGGCCACGTCTTCCACCCACACCGGCTGGAAGCGGGTGTCGCGCCCGGCCAGCGGCAGCAGCGGGGCCACCGCCTGCAACTCGGCAAACAGGCGCAGGAAGCGGTCTTCGGCGCCGAAGATGACCGAGGGCCGCAGCACCGTCAGGTCCAGCCCGGCGGCGGCCAGCGCGGCTTCGCCCGCGGTCTTGCTGCGCAGGTAGTTGGACGGCGCGCCGGCGCCCACGCCCAGCGCGCTGACGTGCACCAGCCGGCGCACGCCGGCGGCCTGGCAGGCGCGCGCCAGGCGCAGCGGCAGGCTCACGTGCACGCGCTCGAATTCGGCTGCGCTGCCGTGCAGGATGGCCACCAGGTTGATGACCGCGTCGGCCTGCGCCACGGCCTGGGCCAGCGCGGCGTCGTCGTGCACGCTCATCTGCAGCAACTCGACCGTGGGCAGCGACTGCACCCCCTGGCCATGCGCCAGGCGGCGCGTGGGCACCAGCACGCGGCCGTTGCCGCGGCCGCGTTCGACCAGGCGGTTGCAGACGGCGCGGCCGACGAAGCCGGTGCCGCCGAGGACCAGGATGCGTGAGCTCACGGGCAGACCTTGGTGCTGCGGCTGCGGGCGCGCGCCCGGTGGCTGCAGGGGGTTGTTGTCAGGGGATGTCGCCATCGGGTGCGGGCGCGGCTGTGCTGCGCGGGCCTATCGGGGGGCCCAGCCAGGCCTTGAGCGCGGGCGGGCTGCGGCCCATCCGCAATGCGTATTCGGCGGCGTTGGCCAGCACCTTCTTGACGTAGTCGCGGGTCTCGTTGAAGGGGATGTTCTCGACCCAGGCCGCGGCCTCGGTGGGGGCCGCGTCGCGCCAGCGCCGCACGCGGTTGGGGCCGGCGTTGTAGGCCGCGGCGGCCATGGGCAACGAGCCGTCGAAGTCATCGAGCACGCGCCGCAGGTAGGCCGTGCCCAGGCGCAGGTTGGTGTCGCGATCGGCGATGGCCGAAGGGTGGAAGTCCATGCCGATCTTGCGCGCCGTCCAGCGCGCGGTGGCCGGCATCAGCTGCATCAGCCCGCTGGCGCCGACGCTGGAGCGCGCGTCCATGATGAAGCGCGATTCCTGGCGGATCAGGCCGTAGACCACCGCCAGGTCCAGCCCGGCACCGCTGGCTGCGGCGCCGACCTGCTCACGCCAGGGCAGCGGGTAACGCAGCGCCAGGTCGGGCAGGGCGTGCGCGCGTTCGCTGGTGTTGATGCAGCGGTCCCAGACCTCGCGCTGGCAGGCCCACAGGGCGGCGGCCAGCAGTTCGCTGTTGCTCAGGCCGCGCAGCGTGTAGTTCCATTCGCGCACACCTTCGTTGCGCAAGCCCAGGTCGATGAGCCGCAGCGCGCGCTGGAAGCCGGGCTGGGCGCGCGGGCGCTCCATTTCAGCGGTGCTGAGCGGCGCGGGCGGCACGGCGGGCTCGGGCGGGCCGCCCAGTTCCTCGGCCGCAAGCCGGTTGTAGAAGCCCGGCGGCTGGGCGATGCTGGCCAGCGCGGCGCGCGCCGTGGCGCGGTCGGCC
>JALHPY010000314.1 GCA_022842305.1 Rubrivivax sp. | reverse complement strand
ACCAAGCCATCGATCCGTTCGTGTCTCTGACCGGCAGCGGGAACCACAGCCTTTCACGTGGGGTAGGCCGGAGAATTGCGCAAACTCAACGCTGCAGCGCCATGCCTGCGAACGAGGGGGGACGAAGGCCCTTCGCGGCATCGTCGGCGAGGCAACACCGCAGGCCGAGGGGCCGCGGCGCCACCGGGCGATGGCTTACACCAACAGCCCGCGCGTCTCGATGAAACGCACCACCGCATCCAGCCCGTCGCGCGTGCGCAGGTTGGTCATCACGTAGGGGCGCGCGCCCTCCCAGGCCGGGCGCATGCGGCGTGTGTCGGCTTCCATCACTGCCAGGCTGGCGCCCACGTGCGGCGCCAGGTCGGTCTTGTTGATGACGAACAGGTCGCTCTTGGTGATGCCCGGGCCGCCCTTGCGCGGGATCTTCTCGCCCGCGGCGACGTCGATCACGTAGATCGTCAGGTCGCTCAGTTCGGGGCTGAAGGTGGCGGCCAGGTTGTCGCCGCCGGACTCGATGAACACGATGTCGGCGTTGGGGAACTTCTCCAGCAGCCGGTCCACCGCCTCGAGGTTGATCGAGGCGTCCTCGCGGATGGCGGTGTGCGGGCAGCCGCCGGTCTCGACGCCGACGATGCGTTCCGGGTCCAGCGCGCCGGCCACGGTGAGCAGGCGCTGGTCTTCCTTGGTGTAGATGTCGTTGGTCACGACCACCAGGTCCCAGCGCTCGCGCATGGTCTTGCACAACAGTTCCACCAGTGTGGTCTTGCCCGAGCCAACGGGGCCGCCCACGCCCACGCGCAGGGGGGGCAGCTTGCGGGTGCGTCCGGGGATGTGGTGCAGCTTCGATGTCGTCATGCCGGGCATGATGCACGAAGCGTGCGCGGCATCAGCGCATCGTGTAGCCGCGGCCGTCCATGCAGGCCTCGACCGCGCGCATGAAGACGGCCGCATCGGCCAGCGCCGCCGGCTGCGTGGTGGCCCAGCGGTCACAGGCCTGGCGGTCGGCCTCGGTCTGCTGGACATCCTGGCCATCGCGCGGATAGACCACCGGCTCGGGGCGGCTGGGGGCCACTGCGATTACCGCCGCCGGCTCGGGGCGTGCAGGCACCACCACCACGGGCTGTTCGTACACCACCGAAGGCCAGACCAGGGGCGCAGCCAGCATCAGGCCCAGCCCCAGGCCCCAGCCACCGTGGCGGTGGCCGCCATGGCGGCCCCAGCCGCGTCCACTGCCCACTTGCAGGCCCAGGCTGCCCACGGGCGTGCCATAGGCACCGACCAGGGGCACGCCGACATTCACACCCACCGACACACCGCCGCCGGCCTGGGCCGCGGCCATGGCGCCGCCCAGTGCCGCGGCCAGGGCCAGGGCACGCATGAGATGAATCGAGGGGTGGAACATGGCAGACCTCCGGAACGCTGCAACATCATCGCGCGCAGCAGCCGCCCGCGCATGACGCGATTGCAAAGATTCGTGAACCGGCGCGCGAAAGCCTCCGCTCAAGAGCGGAACAGGCGCGAATACTGCGTCTCGTGCTGCGCGCTGAGGATGGCCAGCATGGGCTGGAAGGCCTGGCGTTCGCGTGCGGCCAGCGCCTGTTCCACGGCAGCCGGCAAAGCCGCGGCCAGGCGCCCCAGCACGCGCTGGGCCGCGGCCTGGCCCAGGGGCACGGCCTTCATCGCCGCCTGCACCTGGTTTTCGGCCCAGCCCCAGGCAAAGGTCAGCAGCGCGTCGCGCGGCGCCGCGCCGGCCAGCGTGGCCGCCAGCGACCAGGCGCTGGGCCACAGCGGCGCCGGGCTCAGCGCGGCCAGGGTCGCCAGACGCGGGTCGGCGGCGTGTTCGCCGTTGCGCAGCCAGTCCAGCATCGATCGGCCCATCTGCAGCGACTGCGCGCGCAGTTCGGCGCTTTCGCGCGTCTGCTGCAGCCAGTCGTTGAGCGCGCCCACGGCCGCAGCGTCGTGGGCCTGCCAGGCGGTGCAGAGTGCGGCCAGCGCCGGCAGGTCGCTGCGCGCCTGGCCCAGTTGCAGTTGCGCCAGCAGCCAGTCGCCGGTGCCGGCCTCACCTTGCAACAAGCCGGCCTCGACCGCCGCCTCCAGGCCTTCGGAATAGCTGAAGCCCCCCACCGGCAGCGCCGGTGAGGCCAGCCACATCAGCTGCAGCAGCGTGGCCGGCGGCGTGGCCATTCAGTGGTCGTGCTTGCAACCGGGGCCGTGAACGTGGCCGTGCTCGTGACCGTGGTCAGGGTGGTCGTGATCCTGACCATGCTCGTGCGCGTGCTGGTGCTCATGGCCGTGGTCGTGGTGCTCGTGCCCGCCCTGGTAGGCGCCGGCCTCGGGTTCGAAGGCCGCGGCCTCCTCGGCCACGATCAGGTGCATGCGGCGCAGCATCCCGGCCAGCACGTGGTCGGGTTCGAGCTTCAGGTGATCGGGCTGCACTTCCACCTGCACGTGGCGGTTGCCCAGGTGGTAGGCGGCGCGCGCCAGGTCGCTGGGCGTGCCGTGCTGGCTGCAGGGGCGCACCACCAGCACCGGCTGCGGCGCGGCCTTGACGACGATCAGCGAACCGTCCTCGGCCACCAGCACGTCGCCGCCGCGCAGCACGCTGCCGCGCGGCAGGAAGACGCCCAGGATGCGGCCGGCGGAATCGGTGGCGTCGAAGCGGCTCTTCTGGCGCTGATCCCAGCCCAGTTCGACGCTGGCGGCGCGCTTGAGCAGGGGCGCGGCCAGGCCCTGGCCACGGGCGATGAGCTTGTTGACGATGAGCATGGGTTCTGCCTGGATAGGGGCTAAGGGGGAAGAGGCGAAGCGCGTGCGCAGTGTACGGAGCGGCGCCGCCGCCGTGCCGCCAGGCGCAGC
>JALHPY010000313.1 GCA_022842305.1 Rubrivivax sp. | reverse complement strand
CGCGTTTCGGCGTCCCCCAGCAGCAGCACCGCGGGCCGGCGCCGACGCAGCTCGCCGACCTCGCCCGGCAGGAAGTGGATGGGCAGCCGCGCGCGCCGCAGCGGCCGCCCGATCAGCAACTGCCACACCGGCGGCAGCGCCAGGACCTTGCGCCAGCCGTCGCGCAGGCGCGCCAGCACGCTCACCCGGCCGCGCGCGCCAGCCGCCACAGCTGGGGCCAGTCGTGCTGCGAACGGGCACAGGCCAGCGCTCGCTGGGCGTCGAAGTACAGCGCCAGCCGGCTGGCTTGGCTGTCGAGCAGCGCCTGCACGTCGGGGGGTGGCGCGGCCAGCGCGTCGTGATGGCGCAGCGCGTCCGGGGTCGATTCAGCGGGGCTGGCTTCGGTGGGGGGCGGGGTCATTGCGGCAGGCAAGCGGGTCCGGGCACTGTAGCAAAGCGCGCCACGCCTGGCGCTGTCTGGCGATGCTTCATCATCGGGGCCCTTGCGCGCGCCATCCCGGCCCGACACACCGCACGAGACCGTAACACCTTGTCACGCCGCACTCCGACAACGCCCTTCTTCCTGTCCCGTCGCGCTGCGGTGATGCTCATGTTCTGGGCCGGCATGGCGCAGGCCGCGCCGGCCCCGGCGCCGCGCGGTGCCGCGCCGCCAACGGCCGCCGCAGCCAGCGCGCCAGCGGCCGCTGCCTCGTCGGCGCTGGTGGCGCAGACCGTGCCGCTGCGCGACATCGGCGCCTGGGGTGCGCTCGATCTGCGCGGTGTCGACCACAGCGTCTACCTGCCGCTGTCGCTGCGCCTGGACGAAACCGTGGTCAGCGCGCGGCTCAAGCTGAACTACACCTTCTCGCCTGCGCTGCTGCCCGATCTCTCGCACCTGAAGGTGATGCTCGACGACCAGCCGCTGGGCACGGTGGTGGCCAGCAAGGGCGCGCTGGGTTCGCCGCAGCGCGCCGAACTCGAACTCGACCCGCGCTACTTCGTCGACTACGCCAAGCTGCGGCTGCAGTTCATCGGCCACTACACGATGGATTGCGAATACCCGCAGCACACCAGCCTGTGGGCGCAGGTCGGCAACGACAGCACGCTGGAGCTGGTGACGCGCCGCCTCGTGCTGCGCAACGACCTGGCACTGCTGCCGGCACCCTTCTTCGACGCGCGCGACGGCCGCCGGCTCGAACTGCCCTTCGTGTTTGCGCGCCAGCCCAGCCTGGCCACGGTGAAGAGCGCCGGCGTGCTGGCCTCGTGGTTCGGCGTGCTGTCCAGCTACCGCGGCGCACGTTTCCCCGTGCTCTTCGACCAGACCCCGACACGCCACGCCGTCGTGCTGGCCACCAACACCGAGCGCCCCGCCGGCCTGGCGCTGCCGCTGGTGGAGGTGCCCACGCTGATGGTGATGGCGCTGCCCGCCGACCCGGCAACCAAGCTGCTGCTGGTGCTGGGCAAGGACGCGGCGCAGCTCGAGCAGGCCGCGCTCGCGCTGGTGCTGGGCCAGGCCGTGCTCAGCGGCCCCAGCGCCCAGGTCAAGGCCGTGCAGCTGCCGCCGCCGCGCGCCGCCTACGACGCGCCGGCGATGGTCAGGACCGGCGGCATCGTGCGCCTGGGCGAGCTCGTGCCGCAGGCAGCGGAACTGCAGGCGCAGGGCCAGCCGCTGCAACCCATCCGCATCAACCTGCGCCTGCCGCCCGACATCTTCACCTGGGAAGCCGCGGGCCTGCCCATCGACCTGCGCTTCCGCTACACGCCGCCGCGCGAAGCCGGGCAGGCCACGTTGTCGGTGCAGGTCAACGAGCGCTACGTCAACGCCTTCCGCCTGCCCGCCGCCGGCGCCGGCGGCGGCACTGGCGAGCGCGGCTGGCTGAGCCTGGGCAGCGGCAGCGGCACGCAGGCCACGCGCAGCCTCACGGTGCCGGCCTTCCAGCTCGGCAGCGACAACCAGCTGCAGTTCATCTTCGACCTGCCGCCGGCAAACGACGCCAAGTGCCGCCCACCACAGGCCGGCGCGCAGGCTGCACTCGACCCCGATTCGACGCTGGATCTGACGGGCATCGAGCACTACACCGCGCTGCCCAACCTGGCGCTGTTCGCCAACGGCGGCTTCCCCTTCACCAAGTTCGCCGATCTGGCGCAGACCACGCTGCTGCTGCCCGACACGCCACAGGCCACCGAGGTGCAGACGGCGCTGGTGGCGCTGGGCCGCATGGGCGCGGCCACCGGCGCGCCGGCGACGCGGCTGACGGTGCTGCCCGCCAGCCGCGTGAAGGACGCCGGCGACCGCGACCTGCTGGTGGTGGCCGCCGGCGCCTACCCGCCGCTGCTCGAGGCCTGGGGCCAGACGCTGCCGGCGCGCCTGGAAGCCGGGCAGCGCGCGGCCTCGACGCTGGGGCGGCTGCTCGACGCCGGCAATGAATGGTTCAGCGGCGCCACGCCGCGCGTCGTGCCGCGCGAGGGCTGGACCGAGCTGCAGGCCGGCGGCGCGCTGGCGGCGATCTCGGGCTTCGAGTCGCCGCTGGCCGCGGGGCGCTCGGTGGTGCTGCTCAACGCCACCGACGCCGCTGCGCTGCCCGCCGCCGCCGAGGTGCTGCTGGATGCCGGCAAGCTGCGCCTGGTGCGCGGTGACCTGGTGCTGCTGCGCGGCGACGCCGTCGACGCCTTCCGTGTCGGCGACACCTACCACGTGGGCGAACTGCGCTGGTGGCGCTGGGTCTGGTTCCAGCTGCACACGCACCCGCTGCTGCTGGCGCTGCTGGGCCTGGCGGTGGGCCTGGCCTTGGCGCTGGTGGCCTACCGCCTGCTGCGGGCCGCGGCCGCGCGCCGGCTGGCCCAGCGCGGCTGATGGGCACACGCCGCCAGGCCCTGCGCCGCCTGGGGGCCTGGCCCGGCGTGGCC
>JALHPY010000312.1 GCA_022842305.1 Rubrivivax sp. | reverse complement strand
CCGGCCGCGCGCCCTGCGCCGCGGCGCCGCCGACCAGCGCCAGCAGCAGCGCGGCCAGCAGCAGTGCGCGCGGTTTCATGCGGAGAGCCGGTTCGCAGCCATGGCCGATTGTCCTTCGGCCGCGGGGCTGAAAGCCCGGCTCGCCGACAGCGGCCCTGCGAACAAACCCTGAACCGGCGCTCAGGCCGGGCGACGGCCCTGCCCTACCACTCGCGCAGGCGCGTGCGCAGGCGGGCGATGGACTGGCTGTGCAGCTGGCAGACACGGCTTTCGGTGACGCCCAGCACGGCGGCGATCTCCTTCAGGTTCATGTCGTGCTCGTAGTACATGCTCATCACGTACTGCTCGCGTTCGGGCAGGTTCTTGATGGCGTCGACCAGGGCCTGGCGCATGCGCTGGTCCTGCAGCCGCGCGATCGGGTTCGATCCGGCGTCGACGACGTGGCGGTCGAGGTAGTCGTCGTCGCCCTCGTCGCCGCTCATGTCTTCCAGGTAGATCAGCTGCGTGCCGCGCACCTTGCCCAGCAGTTCCTGGTACTGGGTCAGCGACAGGCCCATCTCGCGCGCGATCTCGCCTTCGCTGGGGGCGCGGCCGAAGCGCTGCTCGAGCTTGTGCACGGCGGCCTCGATGCTGCGCTGGTGGCGCCGGTCGCCGCGGCTCATCCAGTCGTTGCCGCGCAGCTCGTCGAGCATGGCGCCGCGGATGCGCTGGGTGGCAAAGGTCTCGAACTGCACGCCCTGCGCGGCGTCGAAGCGCGACAGCGCGTCCGACAGGCCGATCATGCCGACCTGGATCAGGTCGTCCAGTTCGACGTTGGCCGGCAGCTTGGCGATCATCTGGTGAGCGAGGCGGCGCACGAGCGGGCTGTACTGCTTGAGCAGGTCCCCGGAGTCGAGTTGTCCCTTGGCGGTGTACATCATGGGGTCGGCCTCTACGGATAAGCGGGGCGGTTTTGGTTCTGTGAAGCGGGGCGCGGCGGCATGAAGCCGGCGGCGGCGGGCGCCGGGGCCAGGCCGTCGTCCAGCGCCAGCTGTGCGGCCAGCATCGCCGACAGCGCATCGTCGGGCGCCTGGTCGAGCGCGCCTGCCGGGTCTATCAGCGCGGTGTGCAGCAGCGTGGCGCCCAGAAAGCGGTCGGCACATTCGGCCAGGCTGGCGCCGATGCTGCGGGCGCGCGGCGACAGGCGCGACGCGCTCAGCAGCAGGTCGAAGGTCATCAGCTCGCAGCGCCGCGCCAGCAGCTTGAGGTTGGCGTAGGCGTGCTTGATGCTCTCGGGGTGGTCGGCGCCGATCAGCAGCGGGCGCGCAGGGCGGCGGCGGAAGATCCGGGCCAGGTCCTGCCCCTCGGCGTGCAGCAGCACGATCTCGGCCTGCGGCGCGGCGCATTGCACGGCGTCGATGAAGCCGGCGGCCGAGCCGCGGGTGTCGACGTGCAGCGTGGGCAGGCCGCGCGCCGGCAGGTAGCTCACGCGCGGCGACAGGCGCTCGACGCAGGCGCCCAGGTCCACCCGCGCCAGTTCGTGCGGCAGCGGCGACAACGCCCCGGCGTCGACCACCAGCACCTCGCGCCCATGCGCCGCCAGCACGGCGGCCAGGCGGTCGAGCACCAGGCCGCTGAAGGCCACGTGCGGGTTGGCCACCAGCGGCAGGACATGGCTGCGGCGTCCGCCGAACAGGCGGCGCAAGCCGTCGGCCTGGTCCAGCGGGCCGGTGCCGGCGGGGGCGTAGAAGTCTTGCATCGAAGGCTGCATGGATGCGGTCATCAGACGGCCGCGGCCTGGGCCCGGGTCTGGGCTTGCGCTGCGGCGGTGGGCAGGCCGGCGAAGATCAGGTTCACGTCGCCCGCGTCCAGGCGCCAGGCCGGGCCGCCGCTGGACTTGAAGGCGCGCTGCACCAGGGCATTGGCCGACAGGCGGTGCCAGTCCTCGGGCACGCGCTGGCCATTGGCCACGGCCAGCACCTTGAGCTTGTGACGGATCAGCGCGTCCAGCGCCGGGGCCAGCTTGACCGCCTCGTCCAGCTTGGACAGCACCACGCCGTGGCAGCTGGACGCGGCGTAGGCGGCCAGCTGGTCCTCGATGGTCTCGCCCTGGGCCGAGGCGTTGACCACCAGCAGCCGGCTGATGGAGCGGTGCGACAGCATCTCCAGCAGCTCACGCGTGCGCGTGTCGCGCTGCGCCATGCCGGCAGTGTCGATCAGCACCATGCGCTTGGCCGAGAGCAGGTCCAGCAGGTCCTCGAGCGAGGCGCGGTCGTGCGCGGTGTGCACCGGCACGCCCAGGATGCGGCCGTAGGTGCGCAGCTGCTCGTGTGCGGCCACGCGGTAGGCGTCCAGCGTGATCAGGCCCAGGTTGGCTGCACCGTGGCGCGTGGCGAAGGCCGCCGCCAGCTTGGCCGTGCTGGTGGTCTTGCCCACGCCGGTGGCGCCGATGAGCGCGAAGATGCCGCCCACGTCCTCGAGCGGGCTGTCGCGCTCGCCGGTGACGAGGTTGCGCTCGAGCACGTTGCCGGCCCACTGCGTCTCGTCCACGTCCACCGGCAGGCTCTCGACCAGCTTGCGGATCAGCGCCGGCGAGAAGCCCACTTCCAGCAGGTGCTGGGCCAGTTGCGCCTGGCGCGGCTGGCGCTGCAGCTTCTCCATGAAGGCCAGCGCGCCGAAGCGCTGCTCGATCAGGCCGCGCATCGAACGCAGCTCGCTCATCATCTCGATCTGCTCGCCGCGCGCGGCCAGCGTGGGCAAGGTCAGCGTCGTGGGCGCCGGCCGCGGCTTCGGCTGCGGCTGCGGGTTCTCGGGCAGGCTGACCTCGTCGCGCAGCACCGGCACCTCGCGCAGCGCGGCGGCGGTGTCTTCAGTAGTGGGCGTGCGCGCCTGGCGCGCGGCGGCCAGGCGTGTGCGCGCCGCCTC
>JALHPY010000311.1 GCA_022842305.1 Rubrivivax sp. | reverse complement strand
GCCGAGGCGGCGCGCGCCGTGCAGGCCGCCGCCGGCGACCGCCGGCAGGCCGATGCCCGGCTGCGGCCGCAGATCAGCCTGAGCGGCTCGATCGCCGGGGTCACGGTGCGCGGCGGCGGAGCCGACACCAGCGGCACCACCTGGAGCCTGGGGCCGCTGGTGGTGAGCCTGCCGCTGTTCGACGGCGGCACGCGCGCCGCGGCCGCCAGCGCGGCGCGCGCCGGCTACGACGAGGCCGTGGCCCTGTACCAGGCCCAGCTGCGGCGGGCGGTGCGCGAGGTCGAGACCAGCCTGGTCAGCCTGAACAGCACCGAACAGCGCCAGGCCGACGCCGAACGCGCGGCGCAGGATTTCGAGGCCTCGCTGCGCGCCACCGAGGCACGCCAGAAGGGCGGCCTGGCCAGCCTGCTGGACCTGGAAACGGCGCGGCGCAACGCGCTGGCCGCCCAGGCCGCGCTGGTGGAACTGCAGCGTGAACGCGCCACGGCCTGGATATCGCTGTACCGCGCCCTGGGCGGCGGCTTCGATGCCGCCCGCCTGGACGCCGCCGCCGCCCCCCGAACCTGATCGCACCGGCCCACACCATGAAACCATCCCTCGTTACCCCCCAGCGTGCCGCTGCGGCGCTGGCCGTGCTGGCGCTGCTGACCGGCGGTGCAGTGGCCTTGCGCGCCCAGGCCGCCGACCCGGCACCGGCCAAGGCCGCGCCCAAGGCGGCGCTCACCGTCACCGTGACCCAGGCGCAGCGCGCGCCGCTGGCCAACGCCATCAGCGCCAACGGCAGCATCGCCGCCTGGCAAGAAGCCATCATCGGCGCCGAATCCAATGGCCAGCGCCTGGCCGAGGTGCGCGTCAACGTGGGCGACACGGTGCGCCGCGGCCAGGTGCTGGCCAGCTTCACCGCGGCGCTGCCGCAGGCCGAGCTGGCGCAGAGCAAGGCCGTGGTGGCCGAGGCCGAAGCCACGCTGGCCGAGGCGGCGGCCAACGCCCAGCGTGCGCGCGAGCTGCAGGCCACGGGCGCGCTGTCGGCGCAGCAGATCAACCAGTTCTTCACCGCCGAGCGCACCGCGCAGGCGCGGCTGGAGGCCTTGCGCGCAGCCGCCCAGGTGCAGCAGCTGCGCCTGGCGCAAAGCCAGGTGCTGGCGCCCGACCACGGCGTGATCTCGGCGCGCAGTGCCACCGTGGGCGCGGTGGTGCCGGCGGGCATGGAGCTGTTCCGCCTGATCCGCCAGGGCCGGCTGGAATGGCGCGCCGAGGTCGTGGCGTCCGAGCTGGCGCAGATCAAGCCCGGCCAGACGGTGCGCGTCAGCGCCGCCGGCGGCACGCCGGTGACCGGCCGGGTGCGCATGGTGGCGCCCACGGTGGACGCGGCCACCCGCAACGGCCTGGTCTACGTGGACCTGCCGCAGCCCGGCGCCATCAAGGCCGGCATGTTTGCGCGCGGTGAGTTCGAGCTGGGCAGCAGCAGCGCGCTCACCCTGCCGCAGAGCGCGGTGCTGCTGCGGGACGGCTTCAGCTACGTCTTCACGCTGGGGGCAGACAACAAGGTGGCGCAGACCAAGGTGGCGGTGGGCCGCCGCGTGGGCGAGCGCATCGAGCTCACCGGCGGCCTGGACGCCGGTGCGCGCGTGGTGGCCACCGGCGCCGGCTTCCTGGCCGACGGCGACACGGTGCGCGTGGTCGAGGCCACGCCGGCCGCCGCCGTGTCGGCGGCACGCTGAAGGGGCCGCGGCGATGAACGTTTCCGCCTGGTGCATACGCAACCCTATCCCGGCCATGATGTTCTTCATCATGCTCACGCTGGCCGGGCTGATGGGCTTCAGGTCGATGAAGATCCAGCAGTTCCCCGACATCGACCTGCCCACCATCAACGTCACCGCCAGCCTGCCCGGCACCGCGCCGGCGCAGATGGAAACCGAGGTGGCACGCAAGATCGAGAACGCCGTGGCCTCGCTGCAGGGCGTGAAGAACATCTACACCAAGGTGCAGGACGGCGTGGCCATCGTCACGGTGGAGTTCCGCCTGGAAAAGCCCACGCAGGAGGCGCTGGACGACGTGCGCTCGGCGCTGTCGCGCGTGCGCTCCGACCTGCCCGCCGACCTGCGCGACCCGGTCATCTCCAAGCTCGACCTGGCCGGCGCGCCCATCCTCACCTACACCGTGGCCTCCAGCCGCATGGACGAAGAGGGCTTGAGCTGGTTCGTCGACAACCAGGTCACCAAGGCCATGCTGGCGGTGCGCGGCGTGGGCAGCGTGGCGCGCGTGGGCGGCGTGACGCGTGAAGTGCGGGTAGAGCTGGACCCGGCGCGCCTGCTGGCGCTGAACGCCACCGCCGCCGATGTCTCGCGCCAGCTGCGCGCGGTGCAGCAGGACGCCTCGGGCGGCCGCGCCGACGTGGGCGGCATCGAGCAGAGCGTGCGCACCATCGCCACCGTCGCCAGCGCGGCCGAGCTGGGCCGCCTGGACATCGCGCTCAGCGACGGCCGCCGCATCCGCCTGGACCAGGTGGCCAACGTGTCCGACACCGTGGCCGAACGCCGCAGCGGCGCGCTGCTGAACGGCCAGCCGGTGGTGAGCTTCGAGATCGTGCGTTCACGCGGAGCGGGCGAGACCGACGTGGCCGACGGCGTGCGTGCCACGCTGGACAAGCTGCGCGCCGAGCACCCCGACGTCACGGTGACCGAGGCCTTCAACTTCGTCGACCCGGTGGTCGAGAACTACCACGGCTCGATGCTGCTGCTGCTGGAGGGCGCGGCGCTGGCGGTGCTGGTGGTGTGGCTGTTCCTGCGCGACTGGCGCGCCACGCTGGTGGCGGCCACGGCGCTGCCGCTGTCCATCATCCCGGCCTTCGCGGTGATGCACTACGTCTTCGGCTTCACCCTCAACGTGGTCACGCTGCTGAGCATGAGCCTGGTGGTGGGCATCCTGGTGGACGACGCCATCGTCGAGATCGAGAACATCATGCGCCACCTGCGCATGGGCAAGAGCCCCTACCAGGCGGC
>JALHPY010000310.1 GCA_022842305.1 Rubrivivax sp. | reverse complement strand
CTGTGCCGGCTGTCGGGCCTGACGGCGGCCTTCTTCTGCAACTCGGGCCTCGAAGCCAACGAAGCGGCGCTCAAGATCGCGCGCAAGTTCGGCCACGACAAGGGCATCGCGCGGCCGCAAGTCATCGTCTACGAGAAGGCCTTCCACGGTCGCTCCATCGCCACGCTGTCGGCCACCGGCAACCCCAAGGTGCAGAAGGGCTTCGAGCCCCTGGTCGAGGGCTTCGTGCGCGTGCCGCTCAACGACCTGGCCGCGATCGAGGCCGCCGCGCGCGCCAACCCCGACGTGGTGGCCGTGTTCCTGGAAACCATCCAGGGCGAAGGCGGCATCAAGCCCGCGCGCTGGGACTACCTGCAGGGCCTGCGCCGCCTGTGCGACGAGCGCGGTTGGCTGCTGATGCTGGACGAGGTGCAGTGCGGCATCGGCCGCACCGGCAAGTGGTTTGCGCACCAGTGGGCCGGCATCGTGCCCGACGTGATGCCGCTGGCCAAGGGCCTGGGCTCGGGCGTGCCCATCGGCGCCATCGTGGTCGGCCCGCGCGCCGCCGACGTGCTGGGCCCGGGCAACCACGGCAGCACCTTCGGCGGCAACCCGCTGGCCATGCGCGCCGGCGTCGAGACGCTGCGCATCATGCAGGAAGACGGCCTGCTGGCCAACGCCGCCACCGTGGGCGCCGCGCTGCGCGCCGGGCTCGAGCGCGAACTGGCCGGCGTGCCCGGCGTCACCGAGATCCGCGGCGCCGGCCTGATGCTGGGCATCGAGCTCGATCGCCCTTGCGGCGTGCTGCTGGGCCGTGCGGCCGCGGCCGGGCTGATGATCAGCGTGACCGCCGACAGCGTGATCCGCCTGGTGCCGCCGCTCATCCTGTCGGCCGACGAGGCGGCGCAGATCGTCGCCATCCTGTGCCCGCTGATCAAGGCCTTCCTGCTAGAGCCCGCATGAAACCCGGTCACCGCCTGATGAAGCACTTCCTGCAGTTCAAGGACTTGCGCGCCGAGGAGTACGCCTACCTCTTCGAGCGCGCGCGCATCATCAAGCAGCGCTTCAAGAACTACGAGCGCTACCAGCCGCTGGTGGACCGCACGCTGGCCATGATCTTCGAGAAGGCCAGCACGCGCACCCGCGTGAGCTTCGAGGCCGGCATGTACCAGATGGGCGGCTCGGTGGTGAACCTCACCTCCGGCGACAGCCAGCTCGGCCGGGCAGAGCCGGCCGAGGACACGGCACGCGTGGTCAGCCGCATGGTCGACATCGTGATGATCCGCACTTATGAGCAGACCAAGATCGAAGCCTTCGCGGCGCATTCGCGCGTGCCGGTGATCAACGGCCTGACCAACGAGTACCACCCCTGCCAGATCCTGGCCGACCTGTTCACCTACATCGAGCACCGCGGCCCGCGCGGCGCCACCGACCCGCTGCAGTGCCTGCAAGGCAAGGTGGTGGCCTGGGTGGGCGACGGCAACAACATGGCCAACACCTGGCTGCAGGCGGCCGAGATCCTGGGCTTCAAGGTGCACGTCAGCACGCCCAGCGGCTACGAGGTCGACCCGGCCGCGGCCGGCGTGAGCGACACCAGCTGCTACCAGGTCTTCAACCACCCGCTCGAAGCCTGCGCCGGCGCCCACCTGGTGACCACCGACGTCTGGACCAGCATGGGCTACGAGGCCGAGAACGAGGAGCGGCGCAAGGCCTTCGTCGACTGGTGCGTCGACGACGAGATGATGGCCCTGGCCCAGCCCGACGCGCTGTTCATGCACTGCCTGCCGGCGCACCGCGGCGAAGAGGTCACGGCCGAGGTCATCGACGGCCCGCAGTCGGTGGTCTGGGACGAGGCCGAGAACCGCATGCACGTGCAGAAGGCGCTGATGGAGTACCTGCTGCTGGGGCGCATCGGCTGACAAGGCGTGAGTGAACCTGCCGCGCGACGGGTCCTTCACACCTTGTGAGCACGTAGCGACTGCGGCATTTCGACGCGCCCCGCGCATGGAGGGTGCTGGGGCCCCGGCCCCTGCCTAGAATCCGCGCCATGCTTGCCGGGCTTCGCCGCCGCCGCCACCACGCCACCTGGCTGACGCTCGTCATCCTGGTGCTGGCGGCGCTGGCGCCGGGGATCTCGCGTTCGCTGGCCTTTGCACGTGGCGACATCGTCGCCGCAGGCGCGCACTGCCTGATGGCCGCGGCACCTGCGGCCGACGGCACGCAAGAGCGCGGTCAGTCCGGTGGCGGCCTGCTCGACCATTGCCCGTTCTGCCAGCTGCGCGGCGACACCCCCGCCCCGCCGCCCCCGCCCCTTGCCCTGCCCGATGCCCGCGGCCTGCGCCACGAGACCCCGGTCACCGCCTTCCCCGCGCCGCCCCTCGCCGCGGCCTGGCGCCACGCGCAACCGCGCGGCCCGCCGGCATTGGCCTGATCCAGCCGCCGCCGATGGCCCGCTGCCGTCGGCCCTGATCAGGTTTGCCGCCTGGCAGCGCAGCGCCTCGCATTTGCGAATGCCGACTGCTGCCCACCAGGCGGCCCCGCGCGCCGAGCGCGTGGTGTCGAAGAGGTGTTCCCCATGCCCCAGAAGCTCCTGGCCCGGCGCATCGCCGTGGCCGCCGCCTGCGTTTGCGCAGGCATCCCCTCTGCACTGGCCGTCGAAGCGGCCAGTTCCGCCGGCAGCGTGGTCGTCATCACCGGCCAGAAGGAAGGCCGCACCGCCGCCGCGCTGGCGCCGCTGCCGGCCACGGTGGAGTCGGTCAACGCCCTGCAGATCGAGGAAAACATCAACACCGTCACCACCGCCGGCGCGCTGCAGTACCTGCCCAGCACGCATGTGCGCGAGCGCTACATCGGCGACCGCAACGGCATCCTGGTGATGCGCGTCAACAGCTCCATCGCCAGCGCCCAGACCACCGTGTATGCCGACGGCCTGCTGCTGTCGAACTTCCTCAACAACAGCTTCAGCACGGCGCCGCGCTGGGGCATGGTGTCGCCCGAGGAGATCGACCGCATCGACACGATCTA
>JALHPY010000309.1 GCA_022842305.1 Rubrivivax sp. | reverse complement strand
GACGCTGACGCTGACGCTGACGCTGACGCTGACGCTGACGCTGACGCTGACGCTGACGCTGACGCTGACGCTGACGCTGACGCTGACGCTGACGCTGACGCTGACGCTGACGCTGACGCTGACGCGCACCAAGATACAATCAAAGGCTTTGCCAAGTCTTTGATTCAGGAGAACTTTTCATGGCCACCGAACGTACCCTTTCGATCATCAAGCCCGACGCCGTGGCCAAGAACGTGATCGGCCAGATCTATGCGCGCTTCGAAGGCGCCGGTCTGAAGATCGCCGCCGCCCGCATGGCCCACCTGTCGCGCGCCGAGGCCGAGGCCTTTTACGCCGTGCACAAGGCACGCCCGTTCTTCAACGACCTGGTCAGTTTCATGATCAGCGGCCCGGTGATGATCCAGGTGCTCGAAGGCGCCGGCGCCATCGCCAAGAACCGTGACCTGATGGGCGCCACCGACCCCAAGAAGGCCGAGAAGGGCACCATCCGCGCCGACTTCGCCGACAGCATCGACGCCAACGCCGTGCACGGCTCGGATGCGCCCGAGACCGCCGCGGTCGAGATCGCGTTCTTCTTCCCCGCGATGAGCGTCTACAGCCGCTGACCGGGCCATGGCCGCCAATCTGCTCGACTTCGATCTCGAGGGGCTGGCGGCCTTCTGCGACAGCCTGGGCGAAAAGCGCTTCCGCGCCGTCCAGCTGTACCGCTGGATCCATCAAAAGGGCGCGACCGATTTCGCCCAGATGTCGGACCTGGCCAAGTCGCTGCGCGCCAAGCTGGCCGATACGGCCGAGCTGCGCGCGCTGCCGCTGATCAGCGAGCATGTCTCGGCCGACGGCACCGTCAAGTGGCTGTTCGACGTGGGCCAGGGCAACGCGGTCGAGACCGTGTTCATCCCCGAGGACGACCGCGGCACGCTGTGCGTGTCGTCGCAGGCCGGCTGTGCCGTGGGCTGCCGCTTCTGCAGCACTGGCCACCAGGGCTTCAGCCGCAACCTGAGCACCGGCGAGATCGTCGGCCAGCTGTGGTTTGCCGAGCACCGCCTGCGCCAGCGCCTGGGCCTGGGGCAGGCCGGCGGCAAGCCCGAACGCGCCATCGACAACGTGGTGATGATGGGCATGGGCGAGCCGCTGCAGAACTATGCCGCGCTGGTGCCGGCGCTGCGCACCATGCTCGACGACCACGGCTACGGCCTGTCGCGACGCCGCGTCACGGTGTCGACATCGGGCATGGTCACCATGATCGACCGCCTGCGCCAGGACTGCCCGGTGGCGCTGGCGGTGTCGCTGCACGCGCCCAACGACGCGCTGCGCGACGCGCTGGTGCCGCTCAACCGCAAGGACGGCCTGCAGGCTCTGCTGGACGCCTGCGTGCGCTACCTGGATGCCGCGCCGCGCGACTTCGTCACCTTCGAGTACTGCATGCTCGACGGCGTGAACGACACGCCCGAGCTGGCGCATGAACTGGTGCGCCTGGTGCTGCACCGCGTGCCCTGCAAGTTCAACCTGATCCCCTTCAACCCCTTCCCGGCCTCGGGCCTGAAGCGCTCACCGCGCGAACGCGTGACGGCCTTCGCCAAGGTGCTGCAGGACGCCGGCATCGTGACCACCATCCGCAAGACGCGCGGCGACGACATCGATGCCGCCTGCGGCCAGCTGGCCGGCGAGGTGCAGGACCGCACCGGCGCGCGCGCGCGGCTGGCGCGTCGGCGCGAGATGATCCCCATCGCCGTGGCCGGGGCTGCGCCGTGAGGGCCGGGCTGGTCATCGCCGGCTTGCTGGCGGCCCTGCTGGCCGGCTGCACCACCGTCACCCAGGGCCCCGACGGCAAGGAAATCCGCACCCAGACCGAGGCACCCGACCCCGAACGCCGCGCCAAGGTGCGGCTGGAACTGGCCGGCCTGTACTACAGCCGCGGCCAGTACCCCACGGCGCTGGACGAGATCAAGGCGGCGCTGGCGGCCAAGCCCGACCAGCCCGATGCCTACACGTTGCGCGGCCTGGTCTACGCCGGCATGGGCGATCTGCCCCAGGCCGAAGAGAGCTACCAGCGGGCGCTGCAGCTGGCGCCGCAGGACGGCGGCATCATGCACAACGTGGGCTGGTTCTACTGCCAGCAGCGCCGTTACCCCGAGGCCGACCAGCAGTTCGAGCGCGCCCTGGTGCAGCCGCAATACCGCGATGGCGCGCGCACGCTGCTGGCCCAGGGCGTGTGCCAGGCCCGCGCCGGGCGCTGGACCGAGGCCGAGCGTTCGCTCGGGCGCTCTTATGAGCTCGACCCTTCCAACCCGGTGACCGCGTTCAACCTGAGCGAGGTGCTGATGCGCCGCGGCGAGCTCGAGCGCGCGCGCTTCTACGTGCGCCGTATCAACACCGTGCCCGATCTGGTGTCGGCGCAGAGCCTGTGGCTGGCGGCGCGCATCGAGCGGCAACTGGGCAATCTCGACGCCCTCAAGGACCTGGGCAAGCAACTGCGCGATCGCTTCCCCCAGGCCCCCGAGTCCTACCAGTTCGAAAGTGGCCGATTTGACGACTGAACCCGCCGCGCGCGAAAGCGCAGGCGCCCTGTTGCGCGCGGCGCGCGAACGCCAGGGTCTGCACATCGCTGCCCTGGCCGCTGCCATCAAGGTGGCGCCGCGCAAGCTGGACGCGCTCGAGAACGACCGTTGGCACGAGCTGCCCGACGCCACCTTTGTGCGCGCGCTGGCGCAGACCGTCTGCCGCACGCTCAAGATCGACGCCAAGCCGGTGCTGGCCCTGCTGCCGGCCGCGGCCAGCGCGGCGCTCGAGACCGTGGGCGGCGCCATCAACGAGCCCTTCCGCGACCGCCCCGGGCGCGAACTGCCGGGCCTGGCCATGGCCGCGATGCGCCCCATGGTGTGGGCTGCAGCGGCGCTGGTGCTGGCAGCGCTGGCCGTGTACTTCGTGCCGTCGGGCTGGTGGTCTGCGCCGTCGGTCAGCCTGCCGGCGGTGCTGCCTGGCGCCGCGCCGGCCGCGGCGCCGGTGCCGCTGGCCGC
>JALHPY010000308.1 GCA_022842305.1 Rubrivivax sp. | reverse complement strand
CGCAGGTGCGCCTGGCCCTGGCCGGGCTGCGCCAGGCCCTGGCCCCGGGCGACTTCGACCCGCGGCGCGACGCCGTGCAACTGCGCATCGCCATGGCCGACGCCACCGCTGCCATGCTGGCGCCGGCGCTGGTGCGCGCCATCGAGGGCGACCTGGCCGCCGTCAACCTGCGCATGCTGCCGCTGACCACGCGCGACCCGCGCCGGCTGCTGACCGAAGACCAGGCCGATCTGGCCGTGGGTTTCTTCCCCGAAGCCGTGGCCGCCATCATGGCCCAGGGCGCCGAAGGCCCGATGCGCCACGCGCGCCTGTACGACACCCGCTACGTGTGCGTGATGCGCCAGGGCCACCCGCTGGCTGAGCGTGCGCTCACACTCGACGAATACTGCGACGCGCATCACATGCAGGTCAGCTTCTCGGGCCGGCCGCAGGGCTTCGTCGATCTGGCCCTGGCCGGGATGGGGCGGCAGCGGCGCATCCTGCTCACCGTCAACCAGTTCTTCACCGCCGGCCGCGTGGTGGCCGAGTCCGACCTGCTGACGGTGCTGCCCGAGAGTTTTGTCGCCAGCACCGGCTACCGGCACGAACTGGTGGTGCGCGAGCTGCCGCTGGCGCTGCCGCCGGTGCCCGTGGTCATGCTGTGGCACCTGCGCCGCGACGCCGACGCCGCCCAGCGCTGGCTGCGCGCGCTGGTGCTGGCCGCGGCGCAGGAGCACGCCACCAACCTGGCGCGCCGCGGGGTCGGCAGCAGCAGCTAGATCACCGCGGCCAGGGCCGCGGTCAATCTAGAGCACCGCGGCCATGGCCGCGCGCACGTCAAATCACCGCGGCCATGGCCGCGGCGGTGCGCTCGACATTGCCGCTGTTCAGCCCGGCCACGCACATGCGGCCTGAGCGCACCAGGTAGACGCCGAACTCTTCGCGCAGCCGGTCCACCTGCACGGCGCTGAGGCCTGTGTAGCTGAACATGCCGCGCTGGCTGAGGAAGTAGCCGAAATCATGGCCCGGCCGGCGCGCGGACAGCACGGCGTGCAGGCTGCGGCGCATGGCCAGGATGCGCTCGCGCATGGCGGCCACCTCGGCCACCCAGGACGCGCGCAGCGCCGCATCGCCCAGCACCAGGCTCACGATGCCGGCGGCGTGGATGGGCGGGCTGGAATAGTTGCGCCGCACCGTGGCCTTGAGCTGGCCCAGCACCAGTTCGGCCTCGGCCGCGTCGGCGCAAACGACGCTCAGCGCCCCAGCGCGCTCGCCGTAGACGCTCATGCTCTTGCTGAAGGAATTGGCCACGAAGAAGCTGATGCCGGCGCTGGCCAGCAGGCGCACGGCGTGGGCGTCTTCCTCGATGCCGTCGCCGTAGCCCTGGTAGGCCAGGTCCAGGTAGGGCAGCAGTTCGCGCTCGCGCAACACCGGCAGCAGTTGCGCCCACTGTTCGCGCGTCAGGTCCACGCCGGTGGGGTTGTGGCAGCAGGCGTGCAGCAGCACCACGCTGCGCGGCGGCAGCGCCTGCAGCGCGGCCAGCATGGCGTCGAAACGCAGGCCGCCGCTGGCCGGGTCGTAGTAGGGATAGGTGTGCACGGCCACACCGGCACCTTCGAACATCGCGCGGTGGTTGTCCCAGGTGGGGTCGCTCACCCAGACGGCGCTGCCGGGCAGCCAGCGCTTGATGAAATCGGCGCCCACCTTCAGGCCGCCGCTGCTGCCCACGGTCTGCAGCGTGGCCACGCGGCCCGCGGCCAGGGCCTCGTGGCCGGCGCCGAACAGCAGGCGCTGCACCTGGGTGCGCGCCGCGGCGCTGCCTTCGATGGGCAGGTAGGGCTTGGGGCCGGATTCGGCCAGCAGGCGCGTTTCGGCCTGGCGCACACAGTCCAGCACAGGGATGCGGCCGGCGTCGTCGAAATAGATGCCGATGGACAGGTTGACCTTGTAGTCCCGCGGGTCCTTCTGGAAGGCCTCGTTCAGGCTGAGGATGGGGTCGCCGGCGTAGGGATCGAGGTGCTGGAACATGCTCATGCTGCCGCCAATGCCTTCTCGATGTCGCGGCGCAGCGCGTCGGGCGCGTCGTTGGGGGCGTAGCGCTTGATGACGTGGCCGTCGCGGCCGACCAGGAACTTGGTGAAGTTCCACTTCACGCCCTCGGTGCCCAGGATGCCCGGCGCCTGCGCCTTGAGCCACTGCCACAGCGGGTGCGCACCGGCGCCGTTGACCTTGACCTTGGCCATCATCGGGAAGCTCACGCCGTAGTTGAGCTGGCAGAACGAGGCGATCTCGTCATTGCTGCCCGGATCCTGGCTGCCGAACTCGTTGCTGGGGAAACCGACGATCACCAGACCCTTGTCGCGGTAGTCCTTCCACAGCGACTCCAGCCCCGCGAACTGCGGCGTGAAGCCGCAGGCGCTGGCGGTGTTGACGACGAGCAGCACCTTGCCGCGCTGGCTGGCCAGTTGCGCAGGCTGGCCGGTGATGGACAGCGCCTCGAAGTCGTAGATGCTGGTCGCGTTCAAGCGGGCTCCGGCAGAATCGGCACAGGCCCTCATCTTAGCCGGGCGTTGACAGCGGCCGCGCCCGCGGCCCACCATCACAGCCAGCATGCCCAAGCCCCTCCGCGTCGCTGTCCTCGGGTTCAGCGACTTCGAGCGCATCACCATCGCCTCGAGCTTCAGGCTTGCCGCGCAGCGGGCGCCCAGCTATGAGATGGTCAAGCTGCTGGACGAGCCCGAGTTCCTGCTCGCCGACGCCGACCACCCGCCTTCGGTGCAGTTGGTGCAGGCCACCGAGCGCGTGGGCAGGACCGTGTTCATCGGCGCGCAGCCCCCCGAAGATTGCCAGTCGTGGATTCCGCGGCCCATCGTTTCGCTGCAGGTGCTGCGCGCGCTCGACGCCCTGGCCATGCCCGGGGCGGCGCCCGCCCGGCTCGAGCCGGCACCCGCCCCGGCGCAGAGCATCGCACTCCCTCCTCGCCCACGCCCGGCCGCGCCGCCGGTCATCGACGTGCTGCTCGACGACCCCCCACCGCCGCCGCG
>JALHPY010000307.1 GCA_022842305.1 Rubrivivax sp. | reverse complement strand
TGGTCCCACCGACAGGAATCGAACCTGTATCTGGCGCTTAGGAGGCGCCCGTTCTATCCATTGAACTACGGCGGGCAGGCGCGCGGATTGTAGGAGGCCCGTCGTCTGCCGCGGCCGCGGTTCAGGCCGCGACCGGTTGCTCGGCGGCGCGGTAGACGCGCACGCTGTTGCCGCCGGCTTTCTTGGCATCGCGGCTGGCCGCGGCGGCGGACTCGAGCACGGCTTCGGCGGTGGCCATGGTCTGGCTGATCTGGGTGACGCCCACGCAGGCCGTCACGCGTGAGCGCTTGTCGCCCCAGCGCACGCGGAACTGGCCGATGGCATGGCGCAGCTTGTCGGCGATGAGTTGTGCCCAGCGCTCGTCGCAGGCCGGCAGCAGCACGGCGAAGTGATCGTCTTCCAGCCGTGCCACGATGTCCGACGCGCGCACCCGTGCCTGCAGCAGCGTGGCCACCTCGAACAGGGCGTGGTCGCCACCGGCCTGGCCGAACTGCAGGTTGATCTGCCTGAAGTGATCCAGGTCGATGTGCAGCACCGACACCGGCTCGCGCCGTCGGCTGCCGACATGGTCGGCGACGCGGCGCTCGAACTCGCGCCGGTTGCACAACTCGGTCAGGTCGTCATGGGTCGAGGCCCAGGTCGGCTGGCAACGTTGCTGGCGCTCGGCGCTGACGTCGTCGATCAGCCACAGCGCCTCGCCCTGCGGCGCGGCCCAGTCCAGCGGCATGGCGCGCAGGCGGCCCCAGAAGCGCGTGCCGTCGCGCCGCGCGAACTCGATCTCTTCATCGAACGGGTGCTGGCGCGCAAACGCCTCCCGCAGGCGCTGTTCCAGGCTGGCGTGAGAGGCGTCGCAGACATGCACGCTGCGCGTGGGCTGGCCTCCCATGCCGGCTTCGTCGCCGCGGCCGAAGAGCTGGTTCAGGCCTGCGCCCACCAGGCCGAAGCGCTGCTCGTGCACATAGGCTGCGGCCACCGGGCAGCGGTCGAGCAGGGCGTGCAGCCGCATTTCCGCGGTGGGGCTGCTATCCGGCGTGATGGGAATCATGGCTTCTCCTTGGGGGCACGGGTCGACGCCGGCGCGCGCGCTCGCGTGCCGGCACAGACGATGGTGTAAGCCGTCCGCGCCCCGGCCCATGCCCGGAACAGCCGGCTCAGGGCCGGTCTTTTCCGGGCGCCGACGCCGCGGGCCTGGCAGCGGACGCCGCCGGCCGCTCGGGCGGCTCGTCCAGGCGCAGCACCCAGATCACGTCCAGCGAGTTCTCCAGCCCGCTTTGCAGGCGCAGCGTGAAGCGCTGCGCCAGGCGGTAGATCAGCTGCCAGGTGCCGGCGGTGGCGTTGACGCCGCGCTCGTAGCCCACGTACCAGCGGCGCGACAGCTGCTTGCCCAGCGTGACCACGGTTTCGCGCGTGTCGCCTTCGCTCTGGCGCAGCGACAGCTCGTCCAGCCCCAGGCGGCGCAGCAGCGCGTCGGTGGGCGCCTCGTCCTCGCCCGCCAGCAGCGCCACGGCGGCGCGCTGCAGCATGGTGGTGTCGCTGCGGCCCAGGCTGTCGGGGGCGCGACCCAGCATCAGCCAGGCCAGCTTGTCGGTGTCGCTCATCTCCGGGTCGGAGTACAGGCGCACGCGCGGCGCCAGCACGTTGCCGGTGATGAGCACGCCCACGCGCACGTCCAGGTTGGGGCGCAGCGCCAGCACGTCCAGACGCGGGTCGGCGGGCGGGCCGCTGAAGGCCAGGATGCCGCGCTCGATCTCCAGCTTCTGGCCATAGGCGGCGTAGGTACCGCGTTCGGTGGTGATGGTGCCGTCCACTACCAAGCGGTTCGAGCGCGTGCCCAGTCGCACGCGGCCGCGCAGCGCCGTGTCGAGGCCGCGGCCGCGCACGCGCAGGCGCTGGCCCATGTCCACGTCCACCGCCATGCTGAAGCTGCGGGCGGTGCGCGGTGCGGCGGTTTCGGTGTCCAGGTCTTCGGCCGCGCCCGGTCGGCGCAGCGTGACGTCGCTGTCGAGCGACGGCGCGGTGCTGCGGGTGGCGTCGAACAGCGCTTCGTCGACGCTGAAGGCGCCGTCCACCCGGCTGGCGCCGGCCGCCAGCTCCAGCTGGGCCTGGCCGCTGGCGATGAGCAGCCGGTCGACGCGGCCGAGCACGCGGAAGCGCTCGGCCTTGAGCTGCAGCTTAGCCTGCGCCTGCGGGCCCAGCGTGGCGCTGCCGCTGATGGCCAGGCTGCCGTCACCGCCGCGCAGCGTGAACTGCTCGATGCGCGCCGTGTCGCCTTCCAGGCGCACACGCACCTGGCCATCGGTGAGGCTGATGCCTTCGAGCCGGTTGCGCGCGCTCAGGCCGCTGGCGCCCAGCGTGCCGCTGTACAGCGGTGTGCCGACAGTGCCGGCCAGCGCGGCGTCGACCTGCAGCTCGCCGGCGATGCGCCAGCCCGCGGGCACCCAGGCGCGCCAGATGCCGATGTCGGGTACGCGCGCCTGCAGCACGCCGTCCATGCGGTCGGAGGGCTGCGGCCAGCGCTGCTCGGGCGTGCTGTGCACGCGCAGGCTGCCGCCGATGTCGCCCAGGTTACGGCCGCGCACGCGCGGCGTGAAGACCCATTCGCCCGCGTGCGCCGCCAGTTCAAGGCGCAGCTCGCTCAGCCCCAGCAGTTGCAGGCCGTCTGGCCCGGCCACGTGCAGGTCGCCTTCGCGGCGCTCGAGCACCAGGTCGGCCTCGAAGCGCTCGGCCGCGCGGATGTCCACGCGCGCCGCCAGGCGCAGGTCACCTTCCCAGCCCATCGTGGGCTGCAGCCGTGCCAGCAGCGGGGCCAGCGCAAAGGGTTCGAGGTCGGCGCGCAGCGCGATCTGGGCCCGTTGGCCGCGCAGATCCACGCGCACCTCGTCCCAGCGCAGGGTCACGGCGTCGGCCAGTTGCAGCCGGCCGGCATCGGCGCGCAGCGTGGCCAGCGCGCCGTCGACACCGAACTGCAGCTCGGCGCGCAGGTCGCGCGCCTCGGCCCAGCTGGACACTGAAGGCCCGGTGCCCGCGCTGCCGTCCCAGGATCCCACCGCCAGGCGCTCGACGCGCGCGCTCCAGCGCCCGCCGCCGGCCGCGTCGGCCACCCAGCTGCCCTGCGCCA
>JALHPY010000306.1 GCA_022842305.1 Rubrivivax sp. | reverse complement strand
TCGTCGAACCAGCCCTTCAGGTGCGGGTGGTCGTCCCAGCTGATGCCCTGGTTCTTCCAGCTGCGCAGCCAGGGGAAGACGGCGATGTCGGCGATGCTGTACTCGGGGCCGCCCAGGTACTTGCTCTTGGCCAGGCGGCGGTTCATCACGCCGTACAGGCGCTTGGCTTCGTTGCTGTAGCGCTCGACCGCGTAGGGGATCTTCTCGGGCGCATAGATGCGGAAGTGGTGCGCCTGGCCCAGCATCGGGCCGACGCCGCCCACCTGGAACATCAACCACTGCAGCACTTCGTACTTGCCGCGCACGTCGGCCGGCAGCAGGCGGCCGGTCTTGCCCGCCAGGTACAGCAGGATGGCGCCCGATTCGAACAGCGACATCGGCTGGCCGTCGGGGCCTTGGGGGTCGACGATGGCCGGGATCTTGTTGTTGGGGCTGATGGCCAGGAACTCGGGGCTGAACTGCTCGCCCGCGCCGATGTCCACCGCATGCGTGCGATAAGGCAGGCCGCACTCCTCGAGCATGATGTGAACCTTGTGGCCATTGGGTGTGGCCCACGAATACACTTCGATCATCGGTGTTCTCCGCGGCCCGGCCTTCGCAGCCCGGCCCGTCCAACGGACTCTAAACCATGCTCGACGGATTGAAGCGCTTGTTCTCGGGCTCCAGCGCGGCGCCGGCCAAGGACTGGGACGGGGTCGTGCCCTGGGCCGTTTCCAAGCAGTACGCCTTCCGGGAAGTGCAGGACGAAGGCTTCGTCATCGACGGCAAGCTGGGCACTTCGCCCTGGCGGCTGGAATGGGGCCCCTCGCAGCGCCCCTACATCGAAGGCCACGAGTTGCGCCTGCGGGCCGAGCTGGGCCTGCACTCCGAGCTGCAACTGGTGGTGCTCAACCGGGTGCTGGCCGACCAGATGGAGAAGTCGGTCTACGACCAGTACATCGAAGGCGTGCAGACGCGCATCGACAACCAGACGCCGCCCGAGATGCGCTGGCTGGTGATGTTCCCCAAGCTGGGCAGCACCGAACTGGGGCCGCTGAAAGACCGCTTCGTCGCGCTGGGCAGCGTCAAGACCTGGCTGGCCAAGTGGCTGGACGGGCCGCTGGCGCAGTCGCTGCTGAGCGTGCGTGTGGCCGACAACGTGCCCGTGGTCCTGATGATCGGCCGCGGCCGCCTGATGCTGCGCACGGCCATGACCGATCCGTCAGTGGCGCCGCTGCAGGCCTGGCTGCGCGTGTTCGAGGCCGCCATGCGCGAGGCCAAGCGCATGGCCAGCGAGTCCACCGATTCGGTCTCGCCCAGCACCCACGGCAGCCTGTGGTCGGCCAGCGCGCTGCCGGGCGACGAGCGCGACGGCAAGAAGTAAGGCCGGCGCCGCGCCGCGCGGCACCGAGGTTCTAGACGCGCGGCGTGTGCTTGCCCAGTTCGATCTTGGCGATGGCGTTGCGGTGCACCTCGTCCGGGCCGTCGGCAAAGCGCAGCGTGCGCGCGTTGGTATAGAAGTAGGCCAGCGGGAAATCCTGGCACATGCCGGCGCCGCCGTGGGCCTGGATGGCCCAGTCGATCACCTTGCAGGCCATGCTGGGCGCCACGACCTTGATCATCGCGATCTCGGCCTTGGCCGTCTTATTGCCGGCCACGTCCATCATCCACGCCGCCTTCAGGGTGAGCAGCCGCGCCTGCTCGATCATGCAGCGCGCTTCGGCGATGCGCTCCTGCGTGACGGTCTGCTGCGCCACGGTCTTGCCGAAGGCGGTGCGGCTGCTGGCGCGCTGGCACATGAGCTTGAGCGCGCGTTCGGCCAGGCCGATCAGGCGCATGCAGTGGTGGATGCGTCCGGGGCCCAGGCGGCCTTGCGCGATCTCGAAGCCGCGGCCTTCGCCCAGCAGGATGTTGCTGGCCGGCACGCGCACGTTCTTGAAGGCCACTTCCATGTGGCCGTGCGGCGCGTCGTCGTAGCCGAACACCGACAGCGGGCGCACCACCGTCACCCCAGGGGCGTCGGCCGGCACCAGGATCATGGACTGCTGTGAATGCCGCGGCGCCGTGGGGTCGGTCTTGCCCATGAAGATGTAGACCGCGCAGCGCGGATCGCCAGCGCCGCTGGTCCACCACTTCAGGCCGTTGACCAGGTACTCATCGCCCTGGCGCTCGATGCGCGCCTCGATGTTGGTGGCGTCGGACGAGGCCACCGCCGGCTCGGTCATGGCAAATGCGCTGCGGATCTCGCCGGCCAGCAGCGGCTCCAGCCAACGCTGCTTGTGCTCGGCGCTGCCGTAGCGCACCAGCGTCTCCATGTTGCCGGTGTCGGGCGCCGAGCAGTTGAACACCTCGCTGGCCCAGGGCGCCGCGCCCATGATCTCGGCCAGTGGCGCGTATTCCTGGTTCTTGAGGCCGGCGCCGTACTCGCTTTCGGGCAGCCACAGGTTCCACAGGCCGGCGGCGCGCGCCAGGGGCTTGAGCTCTTCGATCAGCGGCAGCGGCGTCCAGCGCTTGCCGTTGCGCGTGTTGGCCTCGATCTCGCTGAAGTAGCGCGGCTCGGCCGGGTAGACATGCTCGGCCATGAAGGCCGAGACGCGGGCCTGCAGGTCTTGGGTGCGTTGCGAAAAGCCGAAGTCCATGGTGCTGTCTCCTGGTGGGTTCTTGTGGTGCCGACGCGCTCAGCGCGCCGCCTGGGCAAACTGCCAGGCCATCTCGGCCAGGCGGCGCGTGGCCGCGCCGGTGGCGCGGGCCTGCGCGCTGGCGGCCGTGCCGTCGACCACGCGCCGGGCGATGCCCTGGGTGATGGCGGCCAGGCGGAACAGGTTGTAGGCTAGGTAGAAGTTCCAGTCGGCCTGCAGCGCGTCGGGGTCGGCGCGGCCGGTGCGCTGGCAGTAGCGGCGCAGGTAGTCGCGTTCGCTGGGGATGCCCAGGGCCGCCAGGTCCAGCCCGCCGATGCCGCGGAACACCCCCGGCGGGATGTGCCAGGCCATGCAGTGGTAGCTGATGTCGGCCAGCGGATGGCCCAGGGTGCTGAGTTCCCAGTCGAGCACGGCGATGACGCGCGGCTCGGTCTTGTGGAACACCAGGTTGTCCAGGCGGAAGTCGCCGTGCACCACGGCCACCTGCGCCGCGTCCAGGGCCTCGGCCGGCAGGTG
>JALHPY010000305.1 GCA_022842305.1 Rubrivivax sp. | reverse complement strand
CCGCGCCGGCAGCGCCCGCCGCCCCCGCGGCGCCGCTGGTCGACCCCATGCAGTGGTGGGGCGCGCTGACGCAGCAGTTCACCGAAATCGCTTCCAAGGCGGTGAAAGAGAGCGCAGGCGAAGCCGCCAAGAACCTGGCCGGCGTGGTGGCCGCCAAGGCCCCGGCCAAGACCGCAGCCGCTGCCGGCAAGGCCGCTGCGCCCGCGCGCAAGGCGCCGGCCAAGCGCGCGGGCAAGGCCCCGCCGCGCAAGCGCATCACCTGAGCCGCGCAGCCGCCGCGCCCCGCTGCCATGTCGCCCTTCCTCGTCGGCCACGCCACGCACCCTGACTGGCGCGGCGCGCTGGCGCTGGTGGTGGCGCAGATCGACGGGCGCCGGCCCGAACACGAAGCCAGCGCGGATGGGCCACTGTCGCTGGGCTTCGTCTATTTCACCGACCACTACGCGGCGCAGGCCGAGGCCTTGTACGCCGCGCTGCGCCAGCAATGGCCGGGGGTGTCGTGGGTGGGCTGCGTGGGCGTGGGCGTGGCAGCCGGCGGGGTCGAGTACATCGACGAACCGGCGCTGGTGCTGATGCTGGCGGCGCTGCCCGCGGGCCGTTTCGAGGTCTTCTCGGGCGCGCGCAAGCTGCAGCGCATCGAGGCCTTCAGCGCCCTGGTGCACGCCGACCCGGCCACGCCCGAGCTGGGCGATCTGATTGCCGAAATGAGCGACCGCACCAGCTCGGGTTATCTGTTCGGCGGCATTGCCTCGTCGCGCGGCGACGCCGTGCACCTGGCCGACGGCGTCTGGCGCGGCGGCCTGTCGGGCGTGGCCTTCTCGCCCGAGGTGGCCCTGGTCTCGCGCGTCACCCAGGGTTGCCAGCCGCTGGGGCCGGTGCACGTGGTCACCGCCTGCGAACGCAACATCGTCACCGCGCTCGACGGCCAGCCGGCGCTGCCGCTGCTGCTGGGCGAACTGGGCATTGCCAACCTGGACGACCCGCGCCAGGCGCTGCCGCGGCTGCGCGCCACGCTGGTGGGGCTGACCGACGCCACCGACAGCGCGCTGGCGCGCGGCGGGCAATTCGGTGCCGACACGCGCGTGCGCCACCTGGTGGGGCTGGACCCGGCGCGCCAGGCCGTGGCCATCGCCGACCAGGTGGAGCCCGGCATGCGCCTGACCTTCTGCCAGCGCGACGTGCAGGCCGCGCGCCGCGACTTGGTGCGCATCTGCAGCGAGATCCGCGAAGAGCTCGAGCCGCAGGCCGAGCCGGCCCTGACCGCCGCCGCGGCGGCCCCGGCACAGGCGGCGCGGCAGATCCTGGGCGCGCTGTACATCAGCTGCAACGGCCGCGGCGGGCCGCATTTCGGTGGCCCCTCGGCCGAACTGAAGATCGTGCAGCACGCGCTCGGTGCCGGGGGTGAAGAGGTGCCGCTGGTCGGCTTCTTCGCCGCCGGCGAGATCGCGCGCCACCACCTCTACGGCTACACCGGCGTGCTGGCCGTGTTCACGGGGTCGGTGCGCTGACAAGCTGTGAACGAACCGTCCACACCCGCTGTCCGCGCCAGAAGGCGCCCGCTCGGCGTTGCAAATGCTCGCCATATCACGAGATATGGCTGCGCTTTGCGCCTTGATCGGACACCTTCTGGCGCGTCCCTCGGGCGCGGCCGGTTCATTCACAGCTTGTGAGCGACATCCCGCCCGCGCTGAAACACGTCATCGTCTGGTTGCTGCTGGCCACCGGGCTGTTTCTGGGCGTGCAGGCCTGGCAGGCCGAGCAGCGGCGCGCGCGCATCCAGGTTGCCGACGGCGTGATCGAGCTGCGGCGCGGCCCCGACGGCCATTTCCACTGGCCCGGCAGCGTGGGCGGCGTGGCGGTGGACTTTCTGGTCGACACCGGCGCCACGCGCACCGCACTGCCGCAGTCCCTGGCCCTGCAGGCCGGCCTGCAGTCCGAAGGCAGCACCCAGGCCGCCACCGCCGGTGGCCTGGTCCAGGGCTGGGTGGCGCGTGCCGACATCGTGCTCGAAGGTGGCGTGCGGGCCCAGCGCCTGACGGTGACGGTGCTGCCGGAACTGGGTGCGCCGCTGCTGGGCATGGACCTGCTGTCGCGGATGCGCTTCACGCAACAGGGCGGCGTGCTGCGCATCGAAGGCACTGCACGCTGAAGGCCGCCGGGGGCGTCGTAAAGTCGGGGCCCCGCGCCTTGCAGACTCGACTTTCAGGAGCCCGCCGATGAACTCGCCCGCAGCGCACACCGCCGTCGCGGCCACGGCCAGCCAGGCCGAACGCGCCGCGCGTCAGCAGCAGGTGCTGGCCGCGCTGGCGCCGCTGCTGCCGGCGCACGCGCTGCTGTGGCAGGGCGAGGACACCGTGCCGTATGAGTGCGACGGCCTCACCGCCTACCGCCAGTTGCCGTTGCTGGTGGCCCTGCCCGAGACCGAGGCGCAGGTGGCCGCCGTGCTGGCCGCCTGCCACGCGCTGCAGGTGCCGGTGGTGGCGCGCGGCGCGGGCACCGGCTTGTCGGGCGGGGCCATGCCGCACGCCCTGGGCGTGACGCTGTCGCTGGCCAAGTTCAACAGAATAGTCATCGTCGATCGCCAGGCCTGCACGGCCACCGTGCAATGCGGCGTGCGCAACCTGGCCATCAGCGAGGCGGTGGCGCCGCTGGGTCTGTACTACGCGCCCGACCCCAGCAGCCAGATCGCCTGCACCATCGGCGGCAACGTGGCCGAGAACTCCGGCGGCGTGCACTGCCTGAAGTACGGCCTGACGCTGCACAACGTGCTGCGCGTGCGCGGCTTCACCGCGGAAGGAGAGGCCATCGAATTCGGCTCCGAGGCGCTGGACGTGCCCGGGCTGGACCTGCTGCCGCTGGTGGTGGGCAGCGAAGGCATGCTGGCCGTCATCACCGAGGTGACCGTCAAGCTCACGCCCAAGCCCACGCTGGCGCGCTGCATCATGGCCAGCTTCGACGACATCCGCAAGGCCGGCGACGCCGTGGCCGCGGTCATCGCCGCGGGCATCATCCCGGCCGGGCTGGAGATGATGGACAAGCCCATGACCGCCGCGGTCGAGGACTACGTGCACGCCGGCTACGACCTGGACGCCGCCGCCATCCTGCTGTGCGAAAGCGACGGCACGCCCGAAGAGGTGGC
>JALHPY010000304.1 GCA_022842305.1 Rubrivivax sp. | reverse complement strand
CATGTCCGTCACCACTACCGTCACCGCCACCGGTGGCATGTCCGCCTTTGCCGCTCTGTTCGAAGAGTCACTGCAGCACAACGACATGCGCGTCGGCGAGGTCATCTCCGCCGAAGTCGTGCGCATCGAGTTCAACCATGTCGTCGTCAACGCCGGCCTGAAGAGCGAAAGCTACGTCGCGATCGAGGAATTCAAGAACGACCAGGGCGAGCTCGAAGTCCAGGTCGGCGACTTCGTCTCGGTCGCCATCGATGCCGTCGAAAACGGCTACGGCGACACCAT
This sequence comes from Rubrivivax sp., assembly GCA_022842305.1. Taxonomy (GTDB): domain Bacteria; phylum Pseudomonadota; class Gammaproteobacteria; order Burkholderiales; family Burkholderiaceae_C; genus Rubrivivax. Next base: position 2,873 of record JALHPY010000304.1, on the reverse strand, counting down.
CCTGAGCCGCGACAAGGCCAAGCGCCTGGCGTCCTGGATGAGCCTGGAAAACGCGCTGGAAAGCGGCGAGTTCGTCACCGGCACGGTCAGCGGCAAGGTCAAGGGCGGCCTCACGGTGCTGGTCAACGGCATCCGCGCCTTCCTGCCCGGCAGCCTGCTGGACACGCGCCCGGTGAAGGACATGACGCCCTTCGAGGGCAAGACCATGGAGTTCAAGGTCATCAAGCTCGACCGCAAGCGCAACAACGTGGTGTTGTCGCGTCGCGCGGTGGTCGAGGCTTCGATGGGTGAAGAGCGCGCCAAGCTGCTCGAGACCTTGACCGAAGGCGCCATCGTGCACGGCGTGGTCAAGAACATCACCGAGTACGGTGCCTTCGTCGACCTGGGCGGCATCGACGGCCTGTTGCACATCACCGACATGGCCTGGCGCCGCGTGCGTCACCCGAGCGAAGTGGTCACGGTCGGCCAGGAGCTCACCGCCAAGGTGCTGAAGTTCGACGCCGAGAAGAACCGCGTCAGCCTGGGCCTCAAGCAACTGGGCGACGACCCCTGGCACGGCGTCAGCCGCCGCTACCCCAACAGCACGCGCCTGTTCGGCAAGATCACCAACATCGCCGACTACGGTGCCTTCGTCGAGATCGAACCGGGCATCGAAGGCCTGGTGCACGTCTCCGAAATGGACTGGACCAACAAGAACGTCGCCCCCGCCAAGGTCGTGACCCTGGGCGAAGAGGTCGAGGTCATGGTGCTCGAGATCGACGAGGACAAGCGCCGCATCAGCCTGGGCATGAAGCAGTGCAAGGCCAACCCCTGGGAAGAGTTCTCTTCCAACGTCAAGCGCGGCGACCGCGTCAAGGGCCCGGTCAAGTCGATCACCGACTTCGGCGTCTTCGTCGGCCTGTCGGCCGGCATCGACGGCCTGGTGCACCTGTCCGACCTGTCCTGGCACGAGCCGGGCGAGACCGCGGTGCGCAACTACAAGAAGGGCCAGGAAGTCGAAGCCATCGTGCTGGCCGTGGACGTGGAACGCGAGCGCATCAGCCTGGGCATCAAGCAGCTCGACACCGACCCGTTCACCAGCTTCACCACGCTCAACGACCGCGGTGCGCTGGTCAACGGCAAGGTCAAGAGCGTCGACCCGCGCGGCGCCGAGATCCAGCTCAACGAAGACGTCACCGGCTACCTGCGTGCTTCCGAGATCAGCCGCGACCGCGTCGAGGACGCGCGCAACATGCTCAAGGAAGGCGACGAAGTCAGCGTGATGGTGATCAACGTCGACCGCAAGATGCGTTCGATCCAGCTCTCCATCAAGGCCAAGGACAACGCCGACGAACAGCAGGCCATGCAGCGCCTGGCGCAGACCAGCGAGCGCGAGAACGCCGGCACCACGAGCCTGGGCGCTTTGCTGCGCGCCAAGCTCGACAACCGCCCCGAGTAAGCCCGGGCGCCACCCCGGGCCGGCCGCGTGCCGGCCCGGGCTCCACCCCGCGCCACCCTGGCGCGGCGTGTCAGAACAAGAAGTCAAAGAAGCACCACCGCCGATGACCCGTTCCGACCTCGTCACCCGCCTGGCCGAGCGCTTCGCGCAGCTGACGCAGCGCGACACCGAGTTCGCAGTCAAGACCATTCTTGATGCCATGTCCGATGCGCTGGCGCGTGGTCACCGCATCGAGATCCGCGGCTTCGGCAGCTTCAGCATCAACCGCCGCCCGCCGCGCGTGGGCCGCAACCCGCGCAGCGGCGAGCAGGTGGTCATCCCCGAGAAACTGGTGCCCCACTTCAAGCCCGGCAAGGCCTTGCGCGAGGCCGTCGACGAGCAAGTTCCGGCCGACGGTTGAGCGGCACGCCGGCAGCGTGCGCGCGGCGGCACCCTAGAATCCGAGCGGCATGCGCCTCATCGTCTGGCTGTTACGGGCCTTCATCTTCTTCACCTTGTTCGCGTTCGCGCTGAACAACCAGCAGTCGGCCACCGTACGCTGGTTCTTCGGCGTCGAGTGGCATGCACCCATGGTCATCGTGGTGCTGGTGGCCTTTGCCGGCGGCTGCATCGTGGGCGTGATGGCCATGCTGCCCAACTGGTGGCGCCACTGGCGCCTGACGCGCCAGCAGCAGCAGGACGCGGCACCCGGGGCCACGCCCGTGCAGGCCGCGGTAGCGCCCCCGCTGACGGCACCGCCCTCGGAGTTTGGCGCCGAGCATCCGCCGCGCATCGGCGTGTAGCGCCCCACGATGGACTTCGACTTCCAATGGCTGTTGATCGGCCTGCCGATCGCCTTTGCGCTGGGCTGGATGGCCTCGCGCATGGACCTGCGCCAGTGGCGGCGCGCGCGCACCGACGCGCCACGCGCCTATTTCGAGGGCCTGAACCTGCTGCTCAACGAACAGCAGGACAAGGCCATCGACGCCTTCATCGAAGCGGTCCAGCAGGATCCCGACACCACCGAGCTGCACTTCGCCCTGGGCAACCTGTTCCGGCGCCGCGGCGAGTTCGAACGTGCGGTGCGCGTGCACGAGCACCTGCTGGGCCGATCAGACCTGACCCCCGACGGCCGCCACCGCGCGCAGCTGGCGCTGGCGCAGGACTTCATGAAGGCCGGCCTGTTCGACCGCGCCGAGGCCGCTTGGGCTGCGCTGGCCGGCACGCCTTATGACGGTCAGGCGCAACTGGCGCTGTTGTCGCTGTTCGAGCGCTCGCGCGATTGGGCGCGTGCGGCCGAGGTGGCGCGCCGGCTTGAGGCCGCCGGCGGCGCCTCTTTCGCTTCACGCATCGCCCACTACGAGTGCGAACTGGCCGAGGCCGCCGACGCCCGGCAGCAGCCCGACGAGGCCCAGGCCGCGCTGCAGCGCGCGCTGCAGGCCGCGCAGCAAGCCGC
>JALHPY010000303.1 GCA_022842305.1 Rubrivivax sp. | reverse complement strand
GAGCGGCGGCAGCGGCCTCGGCCGCCGCCGCAGCCGCGGCTTCGGCCGTGGTCCAGACCGTGGCGTCGGAAGTGCGCGTCACCAGGGGCGGCGGCAGTTGCTCGGCCGGCGCCTGCGGGCTGGCGCAGCCGCCCAGCAGCAGTGCCAGGGCGAGCAGGCTCGCGGGCTTGTACAGGCCTGTCATCGGGCTCTCCTGGGTCGCGCTGCGGCCAGCGCCCCGCCGGCCGCGCAGGCGCACAGCATAACGGGGCCTAACGCGGCTACTGCGCCGTCCAGGCCCCGTCCATGGCCAGCGCCTGGCCGCGCAGGTTGTCGGCCGCGGGCGAGCACAGGAACACTGCCAGTTCACCCAGCTGCTCGGGCGTGGTGAACTGCAGCGAGGGCTCCTTCTCGCCCAGCAGGGCTTCGCGGGCCTTGTCGGCCGAAATGCCGTCGCGCGCGGCGCGGGCGTCGATCTGCTTTTGCACCAGCGGGGTGAGCACCCAGCCCGGGCAGATGGCGTTGACGGTGACACCGGTGGTCGCCAGCTCAAGCGCCGCGGTCTTGGTGAAGCCCACCAGGCCGTGCTTGGCCGCCACATAGGCACTCTTGGCGGCCGAGGCCACCAGGCCGTGCACGCTGGCGATGTTGATCACGCGCCCCCAGTTGCGCGTGCGCATGCCGGGCAGCGCCAGGCGCGTGGTGTGGAAGGCCGAGCTCAGGTTGATGGCGATGATGGCGTCCCAGCGCTCGACCGGAAAGTCCTCGATCTGCGCCACGTGCTGGATGCCGGCGTTGTTGACCAGCACGTCCACGCCGCCGAAGGTGGCCTCGGCAAAGGCCATCATGGCCTCGATCTCGGCCGGCTTGCTCATGTCGGCGCCGTGGTAGGCCACCTTGGCGCCCATCGCGGTCACCGCGGCCTTGGGGCCCTCGACGTCGCCGAAGCCGTTGAGCACGATGTTCGCGCCCTGGCGTGCCAGGCACTGGGCGATGCCCAGGCCGATGCCGCTGGTGGAGCCGGTGACGAGGGCGGTCTTGCCTTTGAGGATCATGAAGCGTTCTCCGAGGGTGTGGCCTGAAGCGGCGGGTCGGCGGCGATTGTTCCACCGCCGGCGCACTGCCGGCGCCGCTTGCCAAAGATTGCAGCTGCCGGTCTATTGTTGGCGCGCCGGCTGCCGATATCCCAAGACGAGACGAACCTCGCGGGACACGCCATGACCACCCCCTCCAAGTCTGACAACGCCTTCGGCACCGCCAACCCCCACGCCCTGGCCACCATCCTGGAAGCCAGCGAAACGCGCAGCATCATCGCCGCCACCGACATCTTCGACATCTCGGGCATCAAGCTCTGGGCCAGCCATCAGCCGGTGTCGGCTGCGCTGCAGCGCAAGCTGATCGACCGCCAACTGCGCCAGCCGCTGGAAAGCTGCCTGATCGCCGAGGACGGCGTGACGCCGCTGACCCTGGTCAAGGAGATCGAAGCCCTGCTGCAGCGCGACACGCCGCTGGCGCCCCTGCTGCTGCCGCACGCCGCGCGCCTGGTGCGCGAGGCCGCGCAGCTGCCGCTGAACCCGGTGGCGCAGCTGCTGCTGTCGGCCAGCCAGAGTGCCAGCCCGCAGCGCTTCGAGCACGCCATGGCGGGCATGGCCCTGGCCGGCGCGCTGATGGCGGGCAACGGCGGCGACACGCCCGAGATCCGCCTGGCCATGCTGTGCGGCCTGCTGCACGACCTGGGCGAGATGTACATCGCGCCGCAGTACGGCGAGGCCGAGGCCGACCGCGACCTGGACTTCATCAGCTACCAGCAGCTGGTGGTGCACCCGCACATCGGCCACCTGCTCATCGCCCAGCTCACCAACTACCCCAGCGTGGTGTCGCGCGCCATCGCCGAGCACCATGAGCGGCTCGATGGTTCCGGCTACCCGCACGCGTTGCCGGCCGCCAAGGTATCACCGCTGGGCCGCCTGCTGGCCGTGACCGAGGCCGCGCTGGCCGCGCTGCGCGGCAGCGGCCGCCACCTGCTGCACGCCAGCGTGGCGCTGCGCGCCGTGCCGGGCGAGTTCGACCTGAGCTGGATCGGCCGCATCAGCCACGCCGCCAGCGCCCAGCCGCCGTCGCAGGCGGTGATGGAAGAAGCCGACATCGAAGCCCGCCTGGCCGCCCTGGGCGGCGTGCTGCAGGCCGCCGAGCACAACGTGGCCAGCCTGGCCGCTGACCCCCAGGCCGCGGCGCTGCGCGACGCGCTGCAACTGGCCGATTTCCTGCTGCGCCGCCTGCGCACCGGCTGGAACGAAAGCGGCCTGTGGAACCCGCGCGCGCTGGCCAGCCCCGACGCGGCCGAGGTCGAGGCGCTGGAAGACGAGCTCTACTTCCGCCTGCGCGGCGTGCAGCGCGCCACACTGCTGCGCGCCGGCAAGCTGCCGCCCGAGGCCGCCGGGCGGCTGGACACGCTGTGCGATTCGCTGGCGATGGGTTAGCCGGCGCCAAGCTCAATCGGTCGCCGCGGCCTTCCAGCGGCCGAGCAGCAGCGCGTTGCTGACCACGAAGACGCTGCTGAAGGCCATGGCCGCGCCGGCGATCACCGGGCTCAGCATGCCCAACGCCGCCAGCGGAATGCCCACGGCATTGAAGGCGAAGGCCCAGAACAGGTTCTGACGGATCTTGGTGTGGGTGCGGCGCGAGATGGCGATGGCATCGGCCACGCGCGCCGGGTCGCCGCGCATCAGCGTGATGCCGGCGGCGTGCATGGCGACATCGGTGCCGCCGCCGTCCAGATGCGCCATGGCGATGCCCACGTCGGCCGCGGCCAGTGCCGGGGCGTCATTGATACCGTCGCCCACCATGGCCACGCCCAGGCCGCCCTGCTTGAGCTCGGTCACGATGCGCGCCTTGTCCTCGGGCAGCACCTCGGCGTGCACGTCGTCTATGCCCAGCGTGGCAGCCACGGCCGCGGCGGCGGCGCGGTTGTCGCCCGACACCAGCACGCTGCGCACGTCCATGTCGGCCAGGCGCCGCACCGCCGCCGCGGCGTGCGGCTTGGGCGCGTCGGCAAAGGCCAGCAGGCCCTGCAGCTGCCAGCCGCCGGCCGGCGTGGCCGCGGCCAGCCAGGACAGGGTGTGGCCGGCTTCGGGCTGCGCCGCCGCAGCGGCGACGTCCAGGCCGCTTTCCTGCATCCAGCGCGCGCTGCCCAGGCGCAGCGCGCGGCCGTCCAGATCACCC
>JALHPY010000302.1 GCA_022842305.1 Rubrivivax sp. | reverse complement strand
TTTCGAGGCTTGCTCAGCGTTCACTCGCGTTACGGCCCGCACACTCGCGCTGCCACCAATTCGTGGCACGCTTTACCCGAAGGCTTCAGACATTTCGTCACCTCCATGCCTGCTCCGGTTGCTTCCGGCTGGAGCGGTTGCCGGGCGGGGCTTGCACCCGCTGGAAAGCGCCGCCTTTTCACGGCGCACACCCTGAACCGACATCAGCTCTCCTGATTTGGCGGCCCTGAAGATGTCGGTCGAATCCCCTCGCAGTCACCCATGGGGGGGCCGCGCGGCTAAGGGCACGCGTCCGCGGGCAGCAATCAAGGTCCGGGAGACCGACGGAGCAAGGGTCCGCAAACGGCCGGATGCCAGCCGGGTCCTCCGGCCCGCGGAGGAATCGTGGGAGGTTGCGGGTTATCCCCGATTTCTCGACCTGAGCGCACCCGCAACCTTAGGCGGTGTTCGCAGCAGGGTGGGGCGTGGCATGCAATCTTGGGCTCGGTCCAGCGTCGTGCGTTTCGGCGGGGCGATCAGCCTCGCATTGGCCGCTGGCGTGCACGCCCAGCCTGCAGCGGCGGTGTTCGGCGCGCCGGTCGAGCAGGTGGTGGGCGAGTACCGCGGCGCGATGTCCTGCAGTGGTGCTCCGGCGGTGTTCTCGCTGATGCTGGAGGCCACGGGCACCATCCCCGGGTCGATCGTAGGCTCGCTGACCCCGGGCGTCGAGGGGCCGCCGGCGCCGATGATGCTGGGGCTGCAGCGCGTGGTGCTGCGCGGTGTCTACGACGCCGACCGCGGCACGCTGGTGCTGCGGGCTGCGGGGGTGTCGCCGTTGCAGGGCTTGCTGGGCGTGGTGCGTGCCGGCGGCGGTACGTGGCTGCTGCAACCCCAGGGCGCAAACGCCGAGGCCTGCACGCTGGCCGTGGCCGTGCGCGGGCAGCAGTTGCCGCGCGACTGGGCCGCGCTTGTCGCCGAAGCCCCGGCCGCCGGTGTGCGGCCGGCGGGCAAGAACAACTGGGCGCTGTTCAGGCTGCCCGGCAAGCTGGAAAAGCTGCTTTCGGACGACTCGTGCTCGCCGGGCATGCTGGCCTGGATGGGCGATTGGGCCCACCCGCCCGCCGATCGCCAGGCCGTGCCGACCCCGGCTGGCACCGCTCCTTCGGCCCCGCTGGGCGCGGCGGCCCGCGCCCGGCTGATGTTCAGCGACGCCAGCTTCGAGCCCCGCTTCGGCAAGGCCTTCCGCAGCCACTCGGCCGCCGAGGTCGACAACCTGCAGCGCCGCCTGCAGCGCTGCCTGTCCCAGCCCGAGGCCCGCGCCCTGCTGTCACGCGCACCCGGTTCGCTGCTGACAGCCTTCATCGAGTCGCCGTCGTTCTCGCACTTCGAGAAGAACGCGTCCGCGCTCGCCCTGGGCGAGTTGCGTGCGTGGCTGCAGGAAAGCCGCGCGCGCGTAGAGCGCGGGGCGGATGCCGGCATGGACCCGGCCCTGCCGCCGGCGCTGGTGGCGGCGGCGGCGCCGTTGCTGACTCACCTGTGGCCGGCCGAACGCGCCGCGCTCGATGCCGACCTGCTGGCCACGCGCAAGCCGATGGCGCTGGCGCTGCTGCGGCGCGAACTCGCTGCGGCACTGACCGCCGAGCCGCGCGCGGTGGCCGATTGGGAATCGGTGGCCGCCATCGCGGGCCGGGCCCGCGTGCGCTACCCCTTCCTCGACACCGCCGACGTGCAGCCGCTGGCCGACCAGACTGGCGCCGAGGCCACGCGCCGCCTGCCGGCCGTGCTGGACGCGGCGCTGGCCGCCAGCCCGGCCGAGCTGGCCACGGTGGAAGCCCTGGGGCGCTGGCCCGAGCAGCACCCGATGCTGTGGGCCGTGCTGCCGCCGCCGACTCAGCAGGCGCTGCGCACCCGCCTGGGGGCGCGCCAATCGCAGCTGCTGGCCGAGGTGCTGGCTGGGCAGCGGCGGACCCTGGCGGCGCAGCTGGCCGCCACCAGCGGCCTGGCGGCGGTGCAGGCGGCGGTGGCGCTGGACGCCGATCTCAACAGCACCCTGGCCCGCTTCACCGCGCAGCCCGAGGTGCAGGCCTTCGCACGCGAACGCGCCATCGCGCGCACGGCACTGCTGGCCGCCCACCTGCCCGCCGTGCGGCAGGCCATCGAGCAGACCGGCCAGCCGGCGCAGGTTGACGCGCTGCAGCGGGCCGTGCTGGCGGCAGGCGACGAGCAGTCTGCGCCGGGCCACCAGGTGCTGGAGGCCCTGGCCGCGCGGCGCACGGTGGTCATGGCCGCGCTGGCGCAGGAAGAGCGCCGCCAGCGCGAGCAGGAACTGGCGCGCCAGGCCGAGGCCGCCGAGCAGGCCCGCCTGGCCGAGCGGCGGCGCACGGCCGAGATGGTGACGCGCGTGGCTGCTGCGGTGGCCCAGGACGGCGGCGGGGAGCGCAGCGATGCCTCTGACTGCGCCGCCTTGGCCACCCACCCCGACGAGCCGGGCCAGCCTGCGGGCATGGCGGGTGTGCCCTACGACCGCTTGAATGGCCCGCAGGCCGTGACCACCTGTGCGCGGGCCCTGGCGATCCGCCCGGCGGAGCCGCGCACGATGTTCCGCTACTGCCGCGCGCTGGCGAAGGTGGGGCGCGCCGCCGACGCACAGGCCGCATGCGAAAAGTCGGCCAGCGACGGTTACGCCTTTGCGGCCTATGGCCTGGCCCAGTTGCTGTGGGAGGACACCACCACGCTGGACCACAGGCGGCAAGCCATGCGGTGGGCGCGCGCGGCCGCCGATCAGGGAGTCGGTCTTGCAGCGGGTTGGCTCGGCGATCGCTACCAAACGGGCCAGGCGCCCGAGGGAAAGGACGACCGGGCGGCCTTCGAGTGGTACCGCCGCGGGGCGCAGGCCGGGGAGTTGTTCTCCATGTACAACCTGGCGGTTTTCTACGACCGGGGCCGCGGGGTGCCGAGGGACACTGCGGCCGCGTCCCGCAGCATCGACCAGCTGGTGGCCGCGCTCGACCGGGGTGCTGCCGCCACGCCCGAACTGGCGCGCGAGGCCCGGTCGTACCAGGCCGAGTTCGACCGGCGGCGCGCCCAGCGCACGATGAACGACCGCGCGATCGAGGACTCGGAGCGCAGGCTCAACGACGTGCTGCGCGACCAGTTCAACGACGCGTCGCGCAACGGCTGGCGGTAGCCCGCTGCGCGGGGCTGCGGACGACTTGCTCGGAAGCCGTCGGTGGCGGAAGTCCGGAATTG
>JALHPY010000301.1 GCA_022842305.1 Rubrivivax sp. | reverse complement strand
TCGAGACCCTGTTGCGCGCGATCGAGGTGCCCAGCAGCCGCGTGGAGATCGTCAGCGCCACCGGACTGAACAAGGACACCGTGCAGGCCGGCCTGGATGCCCTGGTGGATCTGGGGCTGGCGCACGTGCCGCTGTGGATCTGGCGCGACCATGGCGGCGCTGCCATTGCCCAATACCAGCTGGGCGCCGGCCGCAACGCGCCGCCGCCCAAGATCAGCAAGTCAGAACGCCAGCGCCGGTTGTGCGACCAACAGACGCGGCGCCAGGCCTTCCGGCCGCTGGGGCGCGCAATGCATGCCGCCATTGCCGCGGGGGCCCGCTGATGAGCCAGCACACCACCCTGCTGACACAGACCCGCGACGCCCTGCTGGCCCTGCGCCTGGCCAACGAGAACGCCCCTGCGCTGAGCACCTGGCAGAAGCGCTCCAACGAGAAGGCCGACGCCGTGCTGGCCGATCTGGAGGCGCGGCTGCTGCAAGCCGAGGCCGCCAGCGTGCGCACCGACGCGGCTATCGGGCGCTACGTGGCCTGCTTCAACGAAACCTACTGCCACAACCGCCGCGCAGGCGTGGCCGGCGGCGCGGCAGAGATCGCCGCCATGCGTGCAGTGCTGTCCATGTTCGAACAAGACCCCGAACCGAGGAAGACGTCATGAGCTACGAGCCAACCCCCGGCCCCCTGCCTGGCAGGCAGTGGGTGCCCAGCAACAGCGACCAGGGCCACGCCTTCATTGCCGACTGGTGCGGCCAGTGCGCCAGAGACAAGGCCGCGCGCGAAGGTGTCGAACTCGACGAGTGCGACGACACCGAGAAGTGCGAAATCCTGGCGGCCAGCTTCCGCAGCGAAGCCGTGGAGTGGCGCCGGATGCCCTCCGGCAAGGTGGAGTGCATCGCCTTCGTGCCCGCCGGCCAGCCGGTGCCGCCGCCGCGGTGCGCGAACACGAAGGACTTGTTCGAATGAAGCGCGTGTACATCAGCGGGCCAATGACGGGCCTGCCGGACCTCAACTTCCCCGCCTTCCATGCCGCGGCTGCTGTGCTGCGCAGCAGGGGCCTGGAGGTGGTCAACCCGGCCGAGATCAACGCCGAGCACCCGGGCCAGTGGGAAAGCTGCATGAAGGCCGACATCAAGGCCCTGTGCGACTGCGACGCCCTGGCCCTGCTGCCCGGGTGGGCCAACAGCCGCGGCGCGCACCTCGAGGTGCACCTGGCGCACCGGCTGGGGATGCGCATTGGGACGGTCGATGAGTTCGCGGGTTGACGCCATGCCCATTGACGAAATCGTCCGCCGGCTGGAGGCCTGGGCCGACAGGCAGCGCAAGCTGCAAGCGCAGTACCAGGCGCTGCAGGCCCTGACCAATGCCGACTGCGAATGCGCGCTGCTGGCGCCGGTGTGGTCGGTGTGGACCGCTTACACCGTGGCCGTGTCTGAGCTGATCGGCGACGACAACGAATGGCTGCAGTGGTACGAGCTGGAGTGCGACATGGGGCGCCATCCGAAAGAAGTGACCAGCACGGGCGGCAAGACCATCAAGGTTCGCACGCTGCGGCAGCTGGCGCGCGTGATCGCGTACTGAACGCGGAGTTACGCGGGCCGCCCGCTTCCAACCCCCTTTCCAACCCCGCGGCCTGAGGCCGCACCTTTGCACTTCGCCGCTTCGCGGCACAACCCGAGGACCTTCATGCATTACGTTCCCTTCCCCAAGGACCCCCAGGTCCTGATAGGCGCCGCTTACGAAGGCGGCTTCTACGGCGGCACCGTCGTCATCGACCACAAGCTGCACGCCGTGATCTGGGCCCCCAAGCACCTGGGCGAGATCTCCATGCCCTGGCTTTCTAAGCCCGCCCCGGTGCCGGGCGCCCGCAGCTGCAGCGACAGCATGGCCAACACCGTGGCCATGGAGAAGGCCGGCAGCAAGCTGGCCCGCTGGGCCTTGAACCTGGACATCGGCGGCCATGGCGACTGGTGCCTGCCTGCACGTGATGTGCTCGAGCTGGCATACCGCCACCTCAAGCCCAGCACGTACAAGACGGGCGCCTGGTTCCGTGACGGCGACAACCCCAGCAGCCTGCCCGTGGGCTACCCGTACAGCCTGTCCGACACCCCCATCGTGCAGACGACCGAGCAGGCGTTTCAGGAAGGCGGACCGCAGGCCTTCGAGACCGAGTGGTACTGGTCCTCGACGCAGTACTCCGACTCCACCGCCTGGAACCAGAACTTCCACTACGGCTACCAGAACAACTACATCAAGAGCGTTGAGGCCCGAGCCCGAGCCGTCCGCTTGATTCAGATCACCACTTGATCCTTTGATCCTTCACAGGAGACCACCGTGCGCATCGACACCATCAACGTACACATCCACCCGCCCGCCGCATTGGCGCAAGCACTGCTGGCCGCCATCGCCCGGCCGGCTTTCGATGAACCCGATCCTGAAGCGCCGGCGGCTGCCGATACCGCTGCTGCGCCCGTGCCGCCCGCCATCGGCGAGCCGTGGCCCGGGATCGAAGGCAGCGTCTACGCCGGCCTGACCCGCGCTGAAGACGGCCAGCCAGACGGCCACCTGGTGCTGCTGGCCGAGAAGCCCGAAGCCGATCTGCCGTGGAAGCAAGCCATCAAGTGGGCCGGCGGCCTGGGCAACGGGTCCCGCCTGCCCACCCGCTGGGAAAGCGCGCTGCTCTACGCCAACCTGCGCGAGCAATTCGACACCGATGCGTGGTACTGGACCTCGACGCAGTGCTCCGCCTCCCGCGCCTGGTTCCAGTACTTCTACTACGGCACCCAGCTCGACGACAGCAAGAGCGTTGAGGCCCGAGCCCGAGCCGTCCGCAGATTCGACGCTTGATCATTCAATCCTTCACTTGAGCTGAGCATGGCCCTCCACACCGACCTTCCCATCCACCGCACCGGCGTGAAGCTGCTCGCCCTGGCGGTCAAGGTGCAAGAGCAGATGCCCCGTGGGGTGAAGCGCAGCCTGGGCGACAAGATCAGCCAGCACTGCGTGGAAATGCTCGACCTGATGGCCCTGGCCAACGCAACCCAGCGGGCCGAGCGCGCGATGCACATCCAGGCCTTGATGACGCGCTTGCGCGCCATGACGGTGCTGCTGCGCGTCAGCCACGACTGCCGCTACGTCAGCACGCGGCTGTGGGGCGAGTCGGTGGTCCTGCTGGACAGCATCGGCCGGCAGGGCGGTGGCTGGCTCAAGAGCGCATCGAACAGGGCGCCTGCAGCATGACGGTCAAGGCCCTCATGCCCGTGCGCAATCTGAA
>JALHPY010000300.1 GCA_022842305.1 Rubrivivax sp. | reverse complement strand
GACGTGCCCTTCGTGCTGCAGGACTACCCGCTGACCTTCAGCGTGCAGATGACGCCGGGCGTCATACGCCGCATCGTCACCGAGCTGCCGTCCTGCGCCATGCTCAAGCACGAGGACTGGCCGGGGCTGGAGAAGATCAGCGCGCTGCGCGGCTTCGAGCGCGACGGCAGCATGCGCCACATCGCCATCCTGTGCGGCAACAACGGGCTGTTTCTGGACTATGAGATGGCGCGCGGTGCCGACGGCGCCAACACCGGCTATGCCTTCCCCGACATGCTGTGCGACCTGGTGCGCCTGGCCGGCAACGGCCAGCGCGAGGCGGCGCACGACCTCTTTGACGCCCACCTGCCGCTGCTGCGCTATGAGCAGCAGCCGGGCCTGGGCCTGGCGGTGCGCAAGTACCTGCTGATGCGCCGCGGCCTGCTGGCCAGTGCCGCGCTGCGCGCGCCGGCCCCGGTCTTGAGCGCCACCGCCCGCGCCGAGATCGAACACCTGCTGGGCCGGCTGGCGCGCCACGACGCGCGCGCCCGCCTGACCCCGGCCTGAACTACACGGTGAAGGGCTTCTGCACCAGGAAAGGCGCGGCCGGCCCCAGCGTGAACAGGTTGGGCGACTGCGTGGCCGGCAGCGCGGCGCGGATGCGTGCGTGGAACGTGGCGTAGTTGCCGTTGAAGGCGCCGTTGTTCCACACGCGCAGCAGCTTCTCGGTGAAAGCGCCGTTGTTCTCGCCGTCCATCGAGGTCTGGTTGTCCTGGCAGCCCGAGATCAGGACGATGGACGGCTTGTAAAGCCCCACCAGCGACACCGCCTGCGCGGCCGCGCCGACGAAGCCTACCTGGGCCAGCGCCTGGTCGGGGTCGACCGCCTTGCCCTTGGATTCTTTCGCCACGGCGTCCTGCAGGCCGTCGTAGAAGGCCTTGTTCTGCGCGTACACGCGCATGCCCACGGCCTCGGGCATGAGCTTGGGCCGCTGGCCGGGCGGCGGCGCAATCGGCGTGCGCTCGCGCGTGACGGTGCCGCTGTGGCAGCTGTCGGACAGCACCAGCACGCGCACGCCGGTGGCGAAGCGGCTGAGCTCGAGGTAGAGCTCGTCGTCGATCAGCTGGCCGTCGAACAAGCACCAGGTCTCGTCCTTCTTGTCGGCCTCGTCGCCGTTCTTGTCGGGCACCTGGCCGCCGTGGCCCGAGAACGACAGGAAGAACAGGTCGCCGGGCTTCAGCAACTTGGCCGCACTGCGCATGCCGGACAGCAACGCCGCGCGCGTGGCCTTCTTGGTGAGCAGCACGGTGGACTTCATGCCCTTGGACGCGGCGATGGCCGCCATGTCCAGGGCATCGAATTCACAGGCGGCCAGCGGGCCGGTCCAGCCGGCGTAGGCCGCGGCGCTGACGGTGTTCAGGCCCAGGTGCAGCGACAGGGCCCTGGGGGCGGCGGCGCGAAGTGCTTTGGTGGCCATCTCGGAGTCCTTGGTTGTTGTGCGGCCATGATGCGCCGCCCCGCTCGGACCCCGGAAGCCCTAGTTCAAGGGCAAGACCCGCCTCAGACGCCCAGTGCGTCCAGTTCGGCGCCGGTGCGCTGCAGCCAGTTCTTGAGGCGCTGACGGTCGAGCAGGCCCAGGGCGCCGGGTTGGATGGCGGCCCAGAAGCTGATGCCGGCAGCGTCGATCTTCTGCAGCAGCGCATCGGGCAGCTTGCGCAGGTGCAGCGTGCGCGCGCCGGCCTGCTGCGCGCGGGCCAGCAGGCCGGAAGCGGCCAGCATGTCGAACTTCTCGCCACGCACCTCATTCAGCACCAGCACCAGCGGCAGGCGCGCGCCCGCGCCGTCCAGCCAGCTGCCCAGCAGGTCGACCGAGTCGCGCCCGGCGTCCATCACGTGCCAGTAGTTCAGGCCCACACCGATCTCGGCGGCCACATCGGCCACGCCGGCGTCGTCCAGCCAGCGCGTCAGGCCGGCCTGGGTCTGCGCCGCCAGGTCCACCAGCACACGCCGCGCCGGGTCCTCGGCCGCGGCCTCGACCACGCGGTCCAGGCTGTCGTGCGCGTCCAGCGGCACGGGCGACGCAAAGCCGGCGTAGTAGCGCAGCAGCGCGCCGTGCGAGCGGTCGGTGTCGAAGCCGACGAAGGGCTGGCCGCGGTCGATGAAGTGCTGGGCCAGCACGCGTGCCAGCAGCGATTTGCCCACGCCGCCTTTTTCGCCGCCGATGAAATGGATTTGGCTCATGCCGGGTGTCCCTCGAGAAGTGTGGTGGTGTCAGCAGCGCAAGATCCGAACCAGGGACACCGGGTGTAGCGGATCAGGGTTTCGCCTAGGGGCCGCATCGTAGCGCAGCGCGTGGCGCCGGCCCAAAAACAAAGAGGGCTGGCGCCAGGCGCCAGCCCTCTTCGCGGGAAGCGAAGAATTACTTCTTGGCTTCTTCCTTCTTCATTTCCTTCTTTTCGACCTTCTTCTCGGCATCGGCCTTCTTGGCAGCGCTGGCAGCCGGGGCGGCCTTGGCCGGGGCGGCACCAGCGTGCGAAGCGGCCTGGGCGCCAATGGCGAAGGCGGTCAGGAACAGGGCGGTCAGGAGCTTGGACATGTTGTGTTCTCTCGTGTGTGGTTTGCAGAACGGAAATCGCCGGGCAACTCTGGTAAAGGAACCAGGTGACGCCGACCCACCCACAACGCGGCCAACCCGGATCCCGTTGACACGCCCGGCGCACCAAGCGCTGCGACTAACATCGCCGGGTGTTTTCGCGCGCCTGCTTTCTGTTGTTGATCTTGTCTGCTGGGTGCGCGGAGGCCATTGCGGCACCTTTCGTGCCCGCTTCCGACGCCGAAGTGCTGGAGCAGTTGCCCGCCAACGCCAGCGACCCACGTGCCCGTGAGCTACTGGCCATGCGCCGCGCCTGGCGTGCGCAGCCGCAGGATCTGGCCACCGCCCTGCGCCTGGCCACGCGCTACCAGGACGAAGTGGCGGCCACCGGAGACCCCCGTTACATGGGTTACGCCCAGGCGGCGCTGCTGCCCTGGTGGAACCTGCCCGACCCGCCGCCGGCGGTGCGCGTGGCGCGCGCCGTGGTGCTGCAGTTTGACCACCGCTTCGACCCGGCGCAGGACGACCTGCGGGCGACGATCCAGGCCGAGCCCGACAACGTGCGCGCCTGGTCCTGGCTCACTGCCATCCAGATGGTGCGTGCCGACTACGCCGGCGCGCGCAGCAGCTGCGAGCAGCTGGCGCGCCTGAGCCCGCCCCTGGTGGGTGCCGCCTGCCGCGCGCAGGTGGACGCGGCCACCGGCCAGCCGGCCGCAGCCTCGGCCG
>JALHPY010000299.1 GCA_022842305.1 Rubrivivax sp. | reverse complement strand
TCTTTGATGCGCGCCGACTTGCCGCTGCGATTGCGCAGGTAGTACAGCTTGGCACGGCGCACGTCGCCGCGGCGCTTGACCTCGATGCTGGCAATCAGCGGGCTGTAGGTCTGGAAAGTGCGCTCCACGCCTTCGCCGCTGGAGATCTTGCGCACGATGAAGCTGCTGTTCAGGCCGCGGTTGCGCTTGGCGATGACCACGCCTTCGTAGGCCTGCACGCGCTTGCGCGTGCCTTCGACCACGTTGACGCTGACGATGACCGTGTCGCCCGGGGCGAAAGACGGATGGCTGCGGTTGAGACGGGTGATCTCTTCCTGCTCGAGGGTGGCAATCAGGTTCAAGGGGTTCTCCAGGGCGGTCGTGACGCGGGGTTGGTGTTTGAGAAGCCGCTGTTCAGAATGAAGCGCGGCTCTTGATTCCCGGCAGAGGATCGCAAAGCTTTTGATTATATGTCGACGCGCGACAGGAACTTCTCGTCGGCCGCGCTCAGGCGCCCGGCGGCGCGCGCGGCGGCCAACAGGTCCGGGCGGCGCCGCGCCGTCAGTTCCAGCGAACGCTCGCGCCGCCAGCGGGCGATGTCGCCGTGGTGGCCCGACAGCAGCACCGGCGGCACCGGCAGCTCGGCATCGCCCAGGTGCAGCCGTTCGGGGCGGCTGTACTGCGGCCCTTCCAGCAGCCCATCGGAAAAGCTGTCCTGCTGGTGCGATGGCGCGTGCAGCACGCCCTGCTGCAGACGCGCCACGCCGTCCAGCAGGGCCAGGGCCGGCAACTCGCCGCCCGAGAGCACGAAATCGCCCAGGCTCAGCTCCAGCGTGACATGGGTGTCGATGAAGCGCTGGTCCACGCCTTCGTAGCGCCCACACAGCAGCACTGCGCCGGGGCCGGCGGCGAACTGCTGCACCAGGGCCTGGTCCAGGCGCTGGCCGGTGGGCGTGAAGTGCACCAGCGCCGGCCTGGCGCCGCGATCGGCCGTGATCTGCGCCAGTGCGCGCAACAGCGGCTCGGCCATCATCACCATGCCGGGGCCACCGCCGTAGGGCCGGTCGTCGACGCGGCGGTAGGCGTCGTCGGCAAAGTCGCGCAGCTGCCACAGGCGCACGTCCACCGCCGCCGTGACGCCCGGCTCGGCCTGGAAGGCGCGGCGCGTGATGCCCTGCCGCAGGTGCGGCTCGAACAGTTCAGGAAACAGCGTGAGGACGTCGAAGCGCATGGGCGGCGGCGACGTCAGTAGTCGGCTTCCCAGTCGACACTGATGCGACGCGCGGCCAGGTCCACGCCATCGACGTAGGCGTTGACGAAGGGGATCAGGATTTCGTCGGCATCGGCCGTGCCCTGCACGCGCAGCACGCAGTGCGGCCCGGTCTCGAGCAGGCCGACCACCGTGCCCAGGGCCTGCGCCGCGCGGTTGACCACGGCCAGGCCGATCAGGTCGATCCAGTAGAACTCGCCCTCGTCGGGCGTGGGAAAGCTGGCGCGCGAGACGAAGACGCGGGCGCCCCTGAGCGCCTCGGCCGCGTCGCGGTCGGCCAGGTCTTGCACGGTGGCCACGACGCCGTCGCCGTGCTCCTTGGCCTGCACCACGCGCAGCAGGTGGGGCCAGGGCGTCTGCGGCTTGGCGCCGGGCGGGCGCGGTGTCGGCAGTTCGGGCGGCTGCAGGTACCAGCGCTTGGTGGAAAACAGGGCCTGCGGGTCGGCGGCGAAGGGCTTGAGCCGGATCGCCCCCTTCACGCCCCAGGCTCCCAGCACGCGCGCAACCTCCACGGCGTCGGGCGGCAGCGCCGACGCATCGACGCCGGCCGGCTGCAGCGCCGGGGTTGCGCTCACCGTGCCGGTGATCAGACCGCCTTGCGGGCCTGGTCGACCAGGCGCGCCACGGTGGGCGACAGCTGGGCGCCGACGCCGGCCCAGTGGGTGACGCGGTCAAGGGCCACGCGCAGCGGCTGCTCGGCACCGGCGGCCACGGGGTTGTAGAAGCCCACGCGCTCGATGAAGCGGCCGTCACGGCGCTCGCGCGAGTCGGCAACGACGATGTTGTAGAAGGGGCGCTTCTTGGCGCCGCCACGGGCCAGGCGGATCACGACCATGGTGAGGATTCCTAGGGTTCAAATCAGGGTCGACAACCGCGCCGCGGGAGACACACCGGGCCAGGCCATCGTGGTGATCGGCTTGCACGCCCTGCTTCAGGCAGGCCCGCCGACCGCTGCCGGCACCGTAGATACGCCGGAACGCCACCAAAGGTGATGCTCCGACCGGCGCCGAAAACCGCGCATTATAAACTGCCTTCCCGCCGCCTTGATCGTCACCCGACCGCATGCCCTCCAGCGCTTACCGTTCCAAGACCCTGGCCGCCTGGCTGGCACTGGCACTGGGCAGCCTGGGGCTGCACCGCTTGTACCTGCACGGCCTGCGCGATCGCCTGGCCTGGCTGCACCCGCTGCCCACCGCGCTGGGTCTGCTGGGCCTGTGGCGCATGCGCACCCTGGGGCAGGATGACCGCCTGGCCTGGCTGCTGACCCCGGTGCTGGGGCTGATGCTGTCGGCTGGCATGCTGACCGCCATCGTCTACGCCCTCACCCCCGACGAGCGCTGGGACGCGCGCCACAACCCCGGTCACGCCGTGGTGCCAACGGCCTGGGGCGCGGTGCTGGCGGCCATCGCCGGGCTGCTGATCGGCGGCGGGGTGCTCATCGGCACCATCGCCTTCAGCGTGCAGATGTTCTTCGAGTGGCAGCTGCGCGCCGCGGCACCGCTGTGAGCGGCGCCAGGCGATGAGCGCACTCGCCGTGTGGCACACGGTGGCCTGGCTGGCGGGGGTCACAAGGCCTGGACCGCAGCAGGCCGGCGTCAGCTGCGGAAGATGAAGTACACCGCGCCCAGCAGGCACAGGCCGGCCCAGAGGTAGTCCCACTTCAGCGGCTGGCCCATGTAGAACACCGCGAAGGGCACGAACACGCTCAGCGTGATCACCTCCTGGGCGATCTTCAGCTGCGCCAGGGTGTAGCCGCCGGCATGGCCGATGCGGTTGGCCGGCACCTGCAGCAGGTACTCGAACAGAGCGATGCCCCAGCTCACCAGCGCCGCCACCAGCCAGGGCTGATGGGCCTGGTGCCGCAGGTGGCCGTACCAGGCAAAGGTCATGAAGACATTGGACAGCGCCAGCAGCCCGAAGGTCTGCAGCGGCAGCGGCCACTGCGACGGGTTCAGCAGTGCGCTCATGGCGGCCTTGCGCTCGTGCGCTGGGCGCGATCAAGCGGCCGGTGGCGGCGCGCCCTCGCCACCGCCCGCACCCGCCGGACGACGGCGGCGGCGGCGGCGCTT
>JALHPY010000298.1 GCA_022842305.1 Rubrivivax sp. | reverse complement strand
TCGGCCAGGGCCTTGATCTCGTCGCTGAAGGTGGCGCTGAACAGCAGGCTCTGCTTCTTGGGCGGCAGCACCGCCAGCACCTTCTTGATGTCGTGGATGAAGCCCATGTCGAGCATGCGATCGGCCTCGTCGAGGACAAAGATCTCCACGTGCCTGAGGTCCAGCGTGCCCTGCTGGTGGTGGTCGAGCAGGCGGCCGGGGGTGGCCACCAGGATGTCCACCCCCTTGCGCAGGCGGTCGATCTGCGGCTGCATGCCGACGCCGCCGAACATCACCATGCTCGTCAGCGGCAGGTACTTGCCGTAGGTGCGCACGCTTTCTTCCACCTGCGCGGCCAACTCGCGCGTGGGTGTGAGGATGAGGGCGCGGATGGGGACGCGGCCGCGGGCGTCGCGCAGCGGCGCGCCCTGCGCCACGCCGTCGCGCACCGCGCGGCTGACGGACAGGCGCTGCAGCATGGGCAGGGTGAAGCCGGCGGTCTTGCCGGTGCCGGTCTGGGCGCCGCCCATCAGGTCGCCGCCCTTCAGCACGGCGGGAATGGCCTGCGCCTGGATCGGCGTGGGGACGTCGTAGCCCTGGTCTTTGATCGCACGCAGGAGCGGCTCGGCCAGGCCGAGGTCAGTGAATTGCATGGGTGGGGTCCCGTTGCGGGGCCTTGGTTCGCAGCCTGCTGTCACCCATGGCGGGTGCACCAGTCGGGTAGGCGCGAGGGAGGGTCGGAATGTCGGGATCGACCGCGCCGCGATGACTGGATGCCGCGGTGCAGCATGGATTCTACCGGGCCGCGTGTCAACGGCGTGACGGCGGGTCGAACAGGGCGCTTGACAACAGCAGCAACAGGGCCGCGGCTGCAGCCACGAAGCCCACCCAGGGTAGCCGGGCAAAGCCCAGCAGAGGCGCCGCCCCACCGCCGATGGCCGCGCCCGCGGCCGTGCCGAAGTAAAGCATCGAGCTGTTGAAGGAAAACAGCATCGGCGCCTGCGCCGGCGCCAGCGCGGCCAGGCGCGACTGCTGCGGCGCCATCATGCCGAAGCCTGCTGTGCCCCAGACCAGCAGCACGGCCATCAGTGCCGGCCAGTGGCCGGCGGTCAACGGCAGCAGCGCCATCGTGGCCGCCAGCGCCAGCATCTGCACCCACAGCGCGCGCTGCGGGCCCCAGCGGTCGTTGGCCGCGCCGCCCAGCAGCGTGCCGGCCACGCCCGAGCAGCCGAAGAGCATCAGCGTGATCGACATCTGGCCGCTGCTCATGGGCGTGAGCGCCTGCAGCACCGGGCCGATGTACGAGAACACGCAGAAGATGGCGGTGAAGTAGGCCAGGGTGGTGGCCAGCACGCGCTGCAGCTCGGCGCGCCGCAGCAGCGCGCCCAGGCCGGCAAAGCCGCCGGCCGGCGCGGCCGCGTCGCGGGGCACCCGCCACAGGATGGCCAGGCCGGCCAGCACGGCCAGCCCCGTGGCGCCGATGATGGGCACGCGCCAGCCATAGCGAAAGCCCAGCCAGGCGCCCAGCGGCAGGCTCACCACGTAGCTCAGGCTCATGCCCAGAAAGACGAAGGCCAGGGCCTGGCCGCGCCGCGCCGGCTCCACCAGGGTCACGGCAATGCCCGCGGCCACCGGCACGAAGACCGCGCCCACGCCCATCAGCACGCGGCCCAGCAGCAGCACGCTCAGGCCCGGGGCCAGCGCGCACACCGCGTTGCCGGCGGCAAACAGCGCCAGCGCCGCCAGCATCACGCGGCGGCGCGGCCAGCGCGCCGTGGCCACCAGGGCCAGCGGGGCCAGCACGGCGGTGCTCAGCGCATAGGCGGTCATGGCCTGGCCGGCGGCCGGAACGCCCACGCCCAGGTCTTGCGCGATCAGCGCCAGCAGCGGCGACACGACGAACGCGCCGCTGCCGATCACCAGGTTGACCAGGCAGAACAGGATGAGCAGCGGGGCGGGCATGGCTTGCGGCGCAGGGCGGAAAAGCGCGCACGCTAGCAGCAGTAGCGGGCGCTTGCGCGGCTGTGGTCGATAATTGCGGGTTGCCCCGCGGCCGCCCGCCGTCGTCTACCCCTGGCGGCCGGCGGCGCCCCCTGCCGGCCGCATCGGCCCGTCTTACTTTCGAAGGACCTTGCCCCCCATGGCTCAGTACGTCTTTACCATGAACCGCGTCGGCAAGATCGTGCCGCCCAAGCGGCAGATCCTGAAGAACATCAACCTGTCCTTCTTCCCCGGCGCCAAGATCGGCGTGCTGGGCGTCAACGGCTCGGGCAAGAGCACGCTGCTCAAGATCATGGCCGGGCTGGACAAGGACATCGAGGGCGAAGCCGTGCCCATGCCCGGCCTGAACATCGGCTACCTGCCGCAGGAGCCGCAGCTCGAGGCCGAGCAGACCGTGCGCGAGGCGGTGGAGCAGGGCATCGGCGGCGTGCTGGCGGCCAAGAAGCGCCTGGACGAGGTCTACGCCGAATACGCCGACGAGAACGCCGATTTCGACAAGCTGGCCGCCGAGCAGGCCGAACTGGAAGGCATCATCGCCGCCGCCGGCAGCGAGAACACCGACCTGCAGCTCGAGATGGCCGCCGACGCGCTGCGCCTGCCGCCCTGGGACGCCAAGATCGGCCTGCTCTCGGGCGGCGAGAAGCGCCGCGTGGCGCTGTGCCGGCTGCTGCTGAGCAAGCCCGACATGCTGCTGTTGGACGAGCCCACCAACCACTTGGACGCCGAAAGCGTGGAGTGGCTCGAGCACTTCCTGCAGCGCTTCCCCGGCACCGTGGTGGCCATCACCCACGATCGCTACTTTTTGGACAACGCGGCCGAGTGGATTCTCGAACTCGACCGCGGCTCCGGCATCCCCTGGAAGGGCAACTACTCCGACTGGCTGGACCAGAAGGAAAAGCGCCTGGAGGTCGAGCAGAAGAAGGAAGACGCGCGCATGAAGGCCATGAAGGAGGAGCTGAAATGGGTGCGCTCCAACGCCAAGGCGCGCCAGACCAAGAGCAAGGCCCGCCTGGCGCGCTTCGAGGAGCTGAGCGACGTCGAATACCAGCGCCGCAACGAGACCAACGAGATCTTCATCCCCGTGGCCGAGCGCCTGGGCAACGAGGTGATCGAGTTCAAGGGTGTGAGCAAGAGCTTCGGTGAGCGCCTGCTCATCGACAACCTCAGCTTCAAGGTGCCGGCCGGCGCCATCGTCGGCATCATCGGCCCCAACGGCGCGGGCAAATCCACGCTGTTCCGCATGATCCAGGGCGCCGAGAAGCCCGATGCGGGCGAGGTGTCCATCGGCAAGACCGCGCGCCCGACCTTCGTCGACCAGAGCCGCGACAGCCTGGCCGCGGGCAACACCGTGTGGCAGGA
>JALHPY010000297.1 GCA_022842305.1 Rubrivivax sp. | reverse complement strand
GGGTATCCGGCTGATCGTGGCCCCAGCCGTGCGGCAGGCTCATCACGCCGGGCATCAGCGTGTCGCTCAGCTCCACCTGCACCAGCACGCTGCCGTGGGCGCTGCTCAGGCGCGCCTGCTGGCCATCGGCCAGGCCACGGCGCGCGGCATCGGCCGGGTGCAGCAGCGCCGTGCCGCGGAACGGGCCCTTGGCCAGCGTGGGCAGGTTGTGCATCCAGCTGTTGTTGCTGCGCACGTCGCGCCGGCCGATCAGCACCAGTTCGGGCGCGGCGTCGTCCAGTTCGGCCAGCGCGCGCGGCAGTTCGGCCAGCAGCGGCGGCGGCGCCAGCTCGATGCGGCCGCTGGGCGTGCGCAACACCTCGGGCACGCGCGGCTGCAGCGGGCCCAGGTCCACGCCGGCCGGCGCCGCCTGCAGCCGCGCCAGGTTCAGCCCGTTGGGCTGCAGGCCGAACTGGTCGCCATAGGGGCCGCCGCGCAGCGCCAGGTCCAGCAGGCGCTCGGGGCCGCGCCGCCCGGCCAGCGCACGCTGCAGCTGCGGCGCCTGTTCGCCGACCAGGCGGCGCAGGTCGTCGGCCAGCCACTCGTCGTCCAGCGCCTGCAGGTCGGCGCCCGCGCCCTGGCCGCGCACGATGGCCGCCAGGCGCAGCAGGGTCTGCCATTCCGGCGGCTGGCCAGCGGGCGGCTCGAACACCGCCGCGCTGTAGCGCGCCTGGTTGCGGTGGCTGAGCTGCGGAAAGGCCACGTCGTAGTGGCTTTCCTGCAGCGGGCTCAGGCCGGGAAGCACCACGTGGGCGTGGCGAGTGGTCTCGTTGAGGTAGATGTCCACGCTGACCATGAAGTCCAGCCCTTGCAGCGCCGCCGCCAGGCGCGCGCCGCCGGGCGCCGACAGCACCGGGTTGCTGGCCACGGTGATGAGCGCGCGCACCTGGCCCGGGCCGGGGGCTTCGATCTCTTCGGCCAGGCAGACCATGGGCAGCTCGCCAAAGACCTCGGGCGCGCCGCTCACGCGGCTGGCGTGGCGGCCGGTGGCGATGCCGCGGCCGCTGCCCGGCTTGCCCAGGGTGTTGGCGGCGAAGGCCGGCGCCTTGGGGAACATGGCGCCGCCGGGCTCGTCCAGATGGCCGGTCAGCAGGTTGAGCACGTCCACCAGCCAGGAGTTGAGCGTGCCGTGGCGCTGCACGCAGGTACCGATGCGGCCGTAGACGCAGCCGCGTTCGGCCGCCGCCAGTTCACGCGCAAGTCCGCGGATGGTGGGCGCTTCGATGCCGCAGCGCGCGGCCACGCGCTCGGGCGCGAAGGGCTGCACGGCGGCACGCACCTCGTCGACGCCGTTGACATGCGCGGCCAGCCGGCCCAGGCGCACCAGGCCTTCGTCGAACAGCGTG
Organism: Rubrivivax sp.; assembly: GCA_022842305.1. GTDB lineage: Bacteria > Pseudomonadota > Gammaproteobacteria > Burkholderiales > Burkholderiaceae_C > Rubrivivax. The sequence goes on along the minus strand of JALHPY010000297.1, from coordinate 1,974 downwards.
TGCACCAGCGCCGCCAGCAAAAAGACATCGGCGCCCGGCCGGATGAAGTGGTGCGCGTCGGCCACGGCCGCGGTCTCGCTGCGCCGCGGGTCTATCACCACCATCCGGCCGCCGCGCGCACGCAGCGCCTTGGCCTTGGCGCGGAAGTCGGGCACGGTCCACATGCTGCCGTTGCTGACCATGGGGTTGGCGCCGATGACCAGCAGGTACTGGCTGCGTTCGATGTCGGGCACGGGGATGCTGAGCCAGTGGCCGAACATCCAGCCGCAGGCCAGCTGCTTGGGCATCTGGTCCAGCGTCGAGGCCGAGAACACGTTCTTCGAGCCCAGCGCGCGCGCCAGGCGGGCAAAGTACAGCAGCAGGCCCATCTTGTGCGCCGCCGGGTTGCCCACGGCCAGCGCCACCGCGTCGCGGCCCTGCGCCTGCAGCAGCGGCGGCAGGCGGCGTTCGATCTCGGCAAAGGCCTCGTCCCAGCTGGCCGGCTGCAGGCGGCCGTCGCGGCGCACGAGCGGCGTGCGCAGGCGGTCGGGGTCCTCGTGCAGGTCTTTCAGCGCGTAGCCCTTGGGGCAGATATAGCCGTGGCTGAACACGTCGTCGGCCGCGCCGCGGACGCCCACGACCTGCTCCCCCCGGGTGCGCACTTCCAGGCCGCAGCAGGCTTCGCACAGCGGGCAGATGCGGTGGTGGATCGTCTCGTTCATGGGCGGGCTCCGCGACAACTGGACGTGGCAGCGACGATACTCCGCGGCAACCCTTGCTTACCATTGCCGCCCGCCCGTCACTGCCATGCCCGAACCGCACCCCGCCGTCCCCGACGGCTTTGTCGCCTTGCCGCGCGCCGGCGGCGAGTTCTTCGTAGTCAACGGCCCGATCTACCTGCGCCAGCAGGGCGAGCTGCTGCAGTTCGGCTTTCGCGTCGATGCCCGCCACTGCAACCCCATGCGCATCTGCCACGGCGGCATGATGGCGAGCTTCTGCGACATGCTGCTGCCGCTGACGGTGCACCGCAAGAGCGCCGAGGTCGGCCGCCGCTTCCTGCCCACCATCAGCCTGCAGCTGGACTACCTGGCGCCTTCGCCGCTGGGCGCCTGGGTGCAGGGCGAAGCCCAGGTGCTGCGCGTGACGCGCGCGCTGGTGTTCGCGCAGGGCCTGGTCACGGCCGACGGCGTGCCAGCGGCGCGCTGCAGCGGCGTGATGAAGATCGGCCCGCCCTTCGGCGACGACCTGCCCGGCTGAGGCGGCCGCCAGCGCCGTGTGACGGGCCATGCCGACGCTGTTCTTCAGCTACCGCCGCGCCGACGCCCAGGCCGACGCGCGCCAGCTGCGCGAAGGGCTGCGGCAACAGCTGCCGCAGTACAGGATAGTGCGCGAGGCCGGCAACGCCTCCACCGATGGGCACCTGGAGCCCGCCATCCGCACGGCCATCGAAGCCTGCGACGCGGTGCTGCTGCTGCTGAGCCCCGGCTGGGCCGGCCCCGGCGCCGACGGCCGCCGAAGCATCGACGAGGCGCAGGACAGGATGCGGCTGGAACTGCGCACCGCACTGGCGCTGAAGAAGCGCGTGATTCCGGTGCTGCTGAACGGCACGCCCATGCCGCGCGCCGACGAACTGCCGGCCGAACTGCAGGCGCTGGCGCGCATCAACGGCATTCCGCTGCAGGCGCGCAGCTGGGATGCGGACCTGCTGGAGCTTTCGCGCTGGCTGCACCGGCTGGTGCGCACGCACCAGGGCCCGCGGCCCGAGGCGGCGGCGGCGACGGCAGCGGCGGCCGAGCCCGTCTCGTCCACCATGGGCTACCGCCGCCGCAGGGCGGCGGCGCACAGCGGCCTGGCCACCACCGGCCGGCGGCTGCTGGTCGCGCTGGGGGTCGGCGCCGGCGTGCTGCTGGTCGTCTACGGCCTGCTGCTGCTGGTGAACCTGTTCGACGAGGCCCCGCTGCCCGCGCTGGCCCTGCCGCCCGCGGCTGCCGAGCC
>JALHPY010000296.1 GCA_022842305.1 Rubrivivax sp. | reverse complement strand
GGGCGCCGCGCGGGCCGCCGCGGCCTCGGCCTCGGTGACCAGCAACTGCGCGCTTGCGCCGGTGCTCGCGGCCAGCAGCAGCCACGCCAGCGCGTTGAAGAGCTTCAGGGTGCGCAGCTTCGTCATCAGTCCACCTCTTGAATCGACAGGAGCCGGGCGCCGAAGTTCTCGGAACTGGCGGTGAGGCCGCGGCCGGTGAAGAAATCGATCAGCGCGCTGCGGCCGGGCAGGTCATTGAGCGATCGGGTGAAGGGTGTTGCCGGGTCGGGCGCGGTCGCCGCCAGCGCCGCCAGGTCGCGCGGCGTGTCCGACACCAGCACCAGAAGGTGGTCGGTGCCGGTCGGTCCGCGCGCCACCAGGTCCCATCCCGCTCGCGGCAGCGTGATGCGCGTGTCGGCCTTGACAGCGTTGTCGCGGTCCAGGCCGTTGGGGAACATCAGGTGGAAGCTCTTGCGGTCGCTGCCCAGCACCACGAGGTAGAGAAAGCCGTCGTGGCTGGGCCTGATGGTGAGCTGCAGCGAATCCTTGCCGACGCGCAACGCGGGCTGGTTGAGCGTGACCTCGAGCTGACGGCGCGGGTTGCGTTGTGCCTCGATGTCGCGCAGCGTTGCCACCGAGGCCAGCGCGGGGGTGGCGCTGGGCGTCGGCACGGGTGCTGGTGCGGGTGCGGGCACGGTTGCGGTTGCGGATTCCGGCGGCGCCGCAGGCACCCCGCTGGTGGGCACCGGCACGATGTTGCGGTTGCCGGTGACCGTGACGTGATGGGGGCGCAACCCGGCGTAGGGCCGCACCTTGCGCTCGACGATGACCTGGGCGCACTGTTCGATCTCGGTCATCGATACCGCACCCGAAGCGTCACGATCTGCAGCGCGGCCCAGCAGGCAGTCGCGCACGGCCTGGGTGGCAATGCCGCCCTTGTCGGCCTCGTCGAAGCTCACCTCGTCGGCGCGCGACGAGGTGATCTGGACGAAGTTCTCGCGCAGCGCGCCCAGCCGCGTGGACTCGGCCAGCAAGCCGCGCGTGGCCAGGTTCGATGGCCGCGAGCAGGCCTGCGCGTCGGCGCCGCCCTTGAGATAGAACTTGGCCGTCAGGCCGGGCACGATCGCCCGCGTGCGATGGCCAGATACGCCGTCGGAGTGGCAGGCATCGAACATCACCACCACCTTGTCGGCCAGCGCGCTGATGCGTCGCGTGCGCTGCGCGATCTCTTCGTTGGTGAGGGTTTCGCGGTCATAGGCCAGCAAGCCTTCCTTGCAGCCCTGCACCGCCGGCTCGTACCAGCGCGTGCCGTGGCCCGAAAAGTAGATGAAGACGCGGCTGCCCTCGGCCATCGAAGTGGCCAGCGCCTCCAGCGCGTCGAGGATCGCGGCCTTGGTGGCCTGGGCGTCGCGCAGCACGGTGGTCTGCGCCGGCAGGATGCCCATCGCGGCGGCCATGGCGCGGGCGCTGTCGATGTCGAAGGGCACGCCGGCCAGCTGTGGCACTTCGGGCGCAGCGTAGTTCGCGATGCCGACGATCAGCGCACTGCGTGCGGGCCGCACCTGCGCCGCCGCGTCGCCGCACAGCACCAGCGCGGCCGCCAGTGCGGCGGTAATCAACCAGCGTAGCCAGGGCGGCACGGATGGCCGGGCGGGGGTGGCATGCAAGGCAGCCATGATCAGTTCTTCAGCGGGTAGCGCGCCAGGCCGCTGTCCAGGCGCTGCACGAAGTTGAGCACCGAATCGGCGGTGGTCGTTGCGTACAGGTTCTGGCTTCGCTCTTCGTCGTCGTGGTCGTCGAAGCGCACGTGCGGGCTGAACATCTTCGACGCAAACGCCAGCAGGCCGCCGACCCGCGCCTTGAAGGGCAGATAGCCCTGGGACTTGAGCCAGTTCTGCGCCTGCAGGCGGTTGTGGATGGCGTTCTCGGGCGCGAGTGCCGCGGCGCTGACCTCCAGGATCCACTGGTTGGAGCTCTGGTACAGCACCGAGAAGGGGTTGGAGATCATGCTGTAGGTGCGCTCGTGCAGCGTCGGCGCCACCGGGCTGAAGAAGGTGTTGAGCAGCTTCATCTGCACGTCGGGCGAGGGCACGGCCACCAGCGCGTCGCGCGTGAACAGCTCGACGTTGAAGAAGTCCTCGAGTGACTGGTCGATCAGCATCGACTCCGAGGTGCCGCAGGTGTTGAGCAGGTGGTAGGTGAACCAGCGGCCCTTGGGGTGGTCGCGCCAGGCCATGCCGATGTGCGAATAGACCAGACCGTACTGGGTGAGGTCGATGCCGGCGCGTGCCACGTAGGCCACCGTGGCGCCGCTGGCCTCGAGCTGGTCGCGCACCTTGGTGCCGAGTTCAAGGTTGCGCATCTGCTCGCGCTTGTCGGCCGGCTTCTCGGGGCAGGGCTGGCCGGCCAGTGCCTGGCAGGCGGCCGCGCCCACGAGCAGGGCAATGAAGAGCTTCCTGAACATGATGGCTCCTTCTTCAGCGTTCCAGGGCCCACAGCAGCAGGCGCTTGTCGTCGCCGGCAGCCAGGCCGATCGTTGCGCGCGCGCCCAGGCCGAGGGCGGTGATGCGGCGCTCGGAAGCACCCCCGCGCCACAGCGCGCGACCCGACACGCTGTCCCACAGAACCAGTTCGCCGCCGCCGGTGGCAAGCAGCGCCGTCGTGCCGTCGGCATCGATGACCGCCTGCGTCGGCTGGCCGCCGGTGGCGAAGCGCCGCTCGAGCGCGCCACTGCTGGCCTGCCACGTCCACAGTTCGCCGCGCGCGTCGACCGCGCTGACGCTGCGCGCCGCGTTGGCGAAGGCCACGGCTGCGGCCGGCGCCGACATCGGGCCGAAGCTGCGCAGCGCGGCCAGGCTGCCGACATCCCACAGCCGCACCAGGGCGTCGTCGGCCGCGGTCAGCAGATAGCGCCCGTCGGCCGAAAGCGCCATGCTGCGCACGCGGCCGGGGCTGGCCATGGCGCGCCGGATGACGCGGCCCGACGGCAGATCCCACACGATGACTTCGCCGTCGCCGGCAGCCGAGACGGCGTAGCGCGCCGTGGGGCCGAACAGCACGGCCGAAACGGGGGAAGCGTGTCCTTCCAGGCGGACGATCTCGGTGCCGCTGACCGCATCCCACAGCCGCACGCTGCGATCGGCGCTGCCCGAGAGGAACTGGCGTCCGTCGGCCGAAATCGCGGTGGCCGTGACGGCCGCCGCAGCGGTGCCGAAGCGCCGCAATTCGCGGCCGGCGGCCAGATCCCACAGACGCAACGAGCGGTCGGCCGCGCCGGTGAGCGCCAGGTTGCCGTTGCGCGACACCGCCATGGCCAGCACCTCCCCGGTGTGGCCGAGCATGGCGCGCGCCGGCACGCCTGCCGAGCGCGCCGGGCTGCCGCTTGGGGCGGGGGCGACGGGCAGCGGCGCCGGCTGCGCAGGCGCCGCC
>JALHPY010000295.1 GCA_022842305.1 Rubrivivax sp. | reverse complement strand
AGCTTTGCCATGATCCGCGGCGGCAAGATCGACCTGTCGATCCTGGGCGCCATGCAGGTCAGCGACAAGGGCGACCTGGCCAACTGGATGATCCCGGGCAAGATGGTCAAGGGCATGGGCGGCGCCATGGACCTGGTGGCCGGCGTGCGCAGCGTGGTGGTGCTGATGGAGCACGTGGCCAAGCGCAAGGACGGCGGCTTCGACCTGAAGATCCTGCCGGCCTGCACGCTGCCCCTTACCGGCGTGGGCGTGGTCGACCGCATCGTCACCGACCTGGCGGTGATGGACATCACCCCGCATGGCCTGAAGGTGGTGGAGATGGCCCCGGGCGTGACGCGCGAAGAGTTGCAGGCCAAGACCGGCGTCGCGTTGCATTGAGGTCGGGCCGGCCGCCACGTGGCGGCCGGCGCTCCTGCATCCTGCAGGCTACTCGCCGTCGAGCACCGCCCCCGCGCTGGCGCTGGACGCGTTGCGCGCGAACTTGGCCATCACGCCGCGCGTGTAGCGCGGCGCCGGCTGCACCCAGCGGGCGCGGCGGCGCGCGACCTCGGCCTCGGGCACGTCCAGATCCAGCAGCAGGCGGTGGGCATCGATGGTGATGCGGTCGCCCTCCTGCACCAGCGCGATCAGGCCGCCGGCATAGGCCTCGGGCGCCACGTGCCCGACCACCATGCCCCAGGTGCCGCCGGAGAAGCGGCCGTCGGTGATCAGGCCCACGCTCTCGCCCAGGCCCTGGCCGATCAGCGCGCCGGTGGGTGCCAGCATCTCGGGCATGCCCGGGCCGCCCTTGGGGCCCAGGTAGCGCAGCACCATCACGTCGCCGGCCTTGATCTTGCCGGCCATGATGGCCGCCAGCGCGCTTTGCTCGTCGTCGAACACGCGCGCTGGGCCGGTGATCACCGGGTTCTTCAGGCCGGTGATCTTGGCCACGCAGCCTTCGGGGCTGAGGTTGCCCTTGAGGATGGCCAGGTGGCCCTCGGCGTACATCGGGTTGGACAGCGGGCGGATGACGTCCTGGTCGGGGCGCAGCGGCGGTTCATCCTTCAAGTTTTCGGCCACGGTCTTGCCGGTGATGGTGATGCAGTCGCCATGCAGCAGGCCGGCATCGAGCAGCAGCTTCATCACCGCCGGGATGCCGCCGGCGCGGTGCAGGTCGATGGCCAGGTAGCGGCCGCTGGGTTTGAGGTCGCACAGCACCGGCACGCGGCGGCGCACGCGCTCGAAGTCGTCGATGGTCCATTCGACCCCCGCGGCGTGCGCGATGGCCAGGAAGTGCAGCACGGCGTTGGTGCTGCCGCCGGTGGCCATGATCACCGCCACGGCGTTCTCGATGCTTTCGCGGGTGACGATGTCGCGCGGCTTGAGGTCGGCCTTGACGGCCTCTACCAGCGCGCGCGCCGCGGCCTGGGTGTGGCCCACGATGGGGTCTTCGACGTTGGCCATGGTGCTGGCGAAGGGCAGGCTCATGCCCAGGGCCTCGAAGGCCGAACTCATGGTGTTGGCCGTGTACATCCCGCCGCAGCTGCCGCTGCCAGGGATGGCGCGGCGCTCGATCTGGCAGAAGTCTTCTTCGCTCATCTTGCCGGCGCTGAACTGGCCCACGGCCTCGAACACGCTGACAATGTTCAGGTCCTGGCCCTTGTAGCGGCCGGGCAGGATGGTGCCGCCGTAGACGTAGATGGCCGGCACGTTGGCGCGCAGCATGCCCATCATGCCGCCGGGCATGTTCTTGTCGCAGCCGCCGATGACCAGCACGCCGTCCATCCACTGGCCGCCGACGCAGGTCTCCACGCAGTCGGCGATGACCTCGCGCGACACCAGGCTGTACTTCATGCCCTCGGTACCCATGGCCATGCCGTCGCTGATGGTGGGTGTGCCGAAGACCTGCGGGTTGGCGCCGGCCTCGCGCAGCGCATCGATGGCGGCGTCGGCCAGGCGTTGCAGACCTGAGTTGCAGGGCGTGATGGTGCTGTGCCCGTTGGCCACACCGATCATGGGCTTGCCGAAGTCGCCTTCGGTGTAGCCCATGGCGTAGTACATGCTGCGGTTGGGCGCGCGGGCCACGCCTTCGGTGATGTTCTTCGAGCGGCGATTGCTGGGGGTCATCGGGTGTCCTTGGTGAGCAGGCCGGATTTTATCGAGCCTGCGGGCGTGTTCGACGCCACCGCGGGCGCCGTGGACAATGCGTGCTGTCCTCGACCCGGAGCCCATCGATGCTCTTGCATCCGCAGTTCGACCCCGTCGCCCTGGCCCTGGGGCCCTTGCGCATCCACTGGTACGGGCTCACCTACCTGGCGGCCTTCGGCCTGTTCATCTGGCTGGGCGCGCGCCGCGTGCGCCTGCCCCACCTGGCCGCCGCCGGCTGGGCCCGGCGCGACATCGAGGACATGCTGTTCTACGGCGTGCTGGGCGTGGTGCTGGGCGGGCGCATCGGCTATGCGCTGTTCTACAAGCCGGGCGACTACCTGGCCAACCCGCTGGACATCCTGATGGTGTGGAAGGGCGGCATGTCCTTCCACGGCGGCCTGCTGGGCGTGGTGGCGGCCATGGCCTGGTACGGGCGTTCGCGCGGGCGCAGCTTCCTGCAGGTGATGGACGTGGTGGCGCCCTGCGTGCCCACCGGCCTGGCGGCGGGGCGCCTGGGCAACTTCATCAACGGTGAGCTGTGGGGCCGCGCCGCCGACCCGTCACTGCCCTGGGCCATGGTCTTTCCACAGAGCGGCAGCGCACTGCCGCGGCACCCATCGCAGCTGTATCAGTTTGCGCTGGAAGGCCTGCTGCTGTTTGCGCTGCTGTGGCTGTACGCCCGGCGCGAACGCGCCACCGGCCAGGTGGCCGCGGCCTTTGTGGCCGGCTATGGCGTGCTGCGCTTCGTGGCCGAGTACTTCCGCGAGCCCGACAGCTTTCTGGGCCTGCTGGCGCTGGGCATGAGCATGGGCCAGTGGCTGTGCCTGCCCATGATTGCGGCCGGCGCCGGCCTGTGGTGGTGGTTCGGGCAGCGCGCCCGCTAGGATGGCGCCATGCGACAGATCTTCCTGGACACCGAAACCACCGGCCTGAGCCCCGAGCAGGGCGACCGCCTGCTCGAGATCGGCTGCGTCGAAATGCTGGACCGGCGGCCCACGGGCGCCCATCTGCATCACTATGTCAACCCGCAGCGCAGCAGCCACCCCGACGCGCTGCGCGTGCACGGCATCACCGAAGCCTTCTTGGCCGACAAGCCGCTGTTCGCCGACATCGCCGACGAGCTGTTGGCCTATCTGCAGGGCGCCGAGATCGTGATCCACAACGCGGCCTTCGACGTCGGCTTCATCGACGCCGAACTGGCGCGCCTGGGCCGCGGCCGCCTGGCCGACCACGTGCTGCGCATCACCGACAGCCTGACGCTGGCGCGCGAGATGTTCCCGGGCAAGAGCAA
>JALHPY010000294.1 GCA_022842305.1 Rubrivivax sp. | reverse complement strand
CAGATCTCGCTGCGCATCTTCGACCGCAGCTTTGCCGTCACCTACTACCTGCAGGCCGTGGCCATCGCCATCGGCCTGGTGGGCGTGGCCGCCAGCCTGTCGGCGCAGGTGCTGGCGCGACGCAAGGAATTCGGCCTGCTGGCCCATCTGGGGCTGACGCGACGCCAGGTGGTGGCAGTGGTGGCCGGCGAAGGCGCGGCCTGGGTCGCCGCAGGCACGCTGGTGGGCTTGCTGCTGGGGCTGGCCATCAGCGCGGTGCTGGTCCATGTCGTCAACCCGCAGAGCTTTCACTGGACCATGGCGCTGGTGGTGCCCGAGGGCCGCCTGGCGCTGTTGTGCGTGGCGGTGCTGCTGGCCGGCACGGCCACCGCGGCCTTCAGCGCACGCCGCGCCACTGCGCGCGCCGCGGTGCTGTCGGTGCGGGAGGACTGGTGAACCCGGCGCGGCGCCGCTGGCTGCAGGCGCTGGCGCTGGCGCTGGCCGGCGCGCCTGCAACCGCATCCGCCGATGGGGTGCGCCGCGGCCGCCCCATCGTGTTTCCGCGCGACCATGGCGCCCACCTGGAAACGCGCACCGAGTGGTGGTACGCCACCGGCTGGCTGGGCGACGCCAGCGGCGCGGCGCTGCAGGGCTTCCAGCTCACCTTCTTCCGCAGCCGCACCGGCCTGGCCCAGGGCCTGAAGAGCCGCTTCGCCGCACGCCATCTGCTGTTTGCGCACGCCGCGCTGAGCCTGCCCGCGGACGGCCGCCATCTGCACGACCAGCGCATCGCGCGCTGGTCGGGCGACCCCGCCAGCCCCCTGGCAGCGGCCAGCACGACCGACGGCGACCTCACCCTGGGCGACTGGACGCTGCGCCACGACGGCCAGGCCTGGCGCGCGCGCTTGCCGGCGCAGGGCTTTGCGCTGGACCTGGTGCTGACGCGCAGCCAGCCGCCGCTGCTGCAGGGCGACGCCGGCTTCTCGCGCAAGGGCCCGCAGGAACAGCAGGCCAGCCACTACTACAGCGAGCCCCAGCTCGCGGCGCGCGGCCGCCTGCAGGCCGACGGCGCGGCGGCCGCCGGCAGCGCCTGGATGGACCACGAGTGGAGCGACGAACTGCTGCACCCCGAGGCCCAGGGCTGGGACTGGATCGGCATCAACCTGTTCGACGGCAGCGCGCTCACCGCCTTTGTGCTGCGCCGCGCCGACGGCTCGGCGCTGTGGGCCGGCGGCAGCTGGCGCGCAGCCGGGCAATCCAGCCAGAGCTTCACGCCCGAGCAGCTGCGCATGACGCCCGGCCGGCGCTGGCGCAGCCCCGCCACCGGCGCGCGCTACCCGGTGGAGTGGCAGATCGCCACGCCCGCCGGCAGCTTTGCGCTGCGCGCGCTGCTGGACGCGCAAGAGCTGGACAGCCGCGGCAACACCGGCGCCATCTACTGGGAAGGCCTGAGCGAGCTGCTGGACGCGCAGGGCCGGCGCGTGGGCCTGGGTTATCTGGAGATGACCGGCTACGCCGCCGCGCTGCGGCTGTAGCGGCGGCGGCCTACTTGGGCTGGGCGCGGCGCGGGTCGCGCGGGCCCGGCAGGCGCTGCGGGTCGGCGTCGGCCGGGGCGGTGCGCACGCAGTTGCCGCCAGCCTGGCGCGCCGCCTGCACGCCCAGGCCGGCATCGTCGATCAGTGACTGCATATCGGCCGGCACCGGCCGCAGCTGGGCCGCGCCGATGCTGACGCTGACACGCAGGCACTGGCCGGTGGCGGTGACGGTGATCTCGATCAGCTCGGCGCGCTCGCGGATGCGTTCGGCCACGTCCAGCGTGCCCAGCAGGTCGGCCGGCGACAGCAGCACGGCCAGCTGGTTGGCGGTGAATCGCGTCAGCAGGTCGGCGCTGCGCAGGCCGGGCTCGGTCTGCTGCATCAGCGCGCGCAGGGCGCGGTCGACGTAGCCGGCGATCAGCTTGTCCGACAGGCCTGCGGGCACGTCCACGTCCACCAGCAACAGGGCCGCGCCATGCTCGTGGCGGCGGGCGCGCGCAAGTTCGCGCGTCGCGCGGTCCATGAACCCGGGGGCGGGCGCGGTGGCCGCTGGCGGCGGGCCGGAGCGCGTGGCCTGCTGCAGGGGTTGCAGCGCATGCCGCACCAGCCAGGCCAGGGGCGCGGCCACCAACAGCACGCCCAGGCCGGCAGAGAGCGCGGCCACCGCCACCGGCGCTTCGGTCCAGACCTGCGACAGCAGCCAAGCCAGCGCCGCGGCCAGGGCCACGCCCAGCAGCGGCAGCCAGGCGGTGAGCCGGGGCACCGACGAGCGCCGCGCGGCGGCGGGCGGTCGTGGCGGGGACGGGGAAGTCGGGTCTGGCTGCATGAAGGCGCGTCTCAACCCCCATTCGACCACATCCGCGCTTCCGCGGCTTGCGCCGCTGCAGGCCCGGCCGTGGCCGAATCCGCGCCGCAACGCACGCCGCATAGACTGCGCCCATGCCCGACCTGCCCCAACGCCCCAGCGGCGCCACGCCGCGCTCGCTGTCCGGCCTGCTGCCCTTCATCCGCCCCTACCGCGGCATGGTGCTGCTGGCGCTGCTGTTCCTGGTGCTGGCGGCGCTGGCGACGCTGGCCTTCCCGGTGGCACTGAAGACGCTGGTGGACGAAGGCCTGGTGGCCACCGATCCCGGCGCGCGCGTGATGCAGCTGCGCGAGCACTTCATCGCGCTGTTCGGCGTGGCCGCGGCGCTGGGCGCGTTTTCGGCGGCGCGCTTCTACGTCGTCAGCTGGCTGGGCGAGCGCATCACGGCCGACTTGCGCAATGCCGTCTACGCCCACGTGCTGCGCCAGAGCCCCGAGTTCTTCGAAAGCACCAAGACCGGCGAGGTGCTGAGCCGCCTGACCACCGACACCACGCTGGTGCAGACCGTGGTGGGCAGCAGCCTGAGCATGGGCCTGCGCAACGTGGTGATGGGCATCGGCGCGCTGGCCGCGCTGATCATCACCAACCCCTGGGTGATGACGCAGGTGCTGGGCATCCTGGTGCTTGTGGTGCTGCCCAGCCTGTACTTCGGCCGGCGCGTGCGCAAGCTCAGCCGCGCCAGCCAGGACCGCGTGGCCGACAGCAGCGCCATCGCCGCCGAGGTGCTGGGCGAGATCCCGGTGGTGCAGAGCTACGTGCAAGAGGCGCGCGAGGCGGCGCGCTTCGACCGCAGCACCGAAGAGGCCTTCATCACGGCACGCAAGCGCACCCGGGTGCGCGCGCTGCTGGTGGCCTTCATGATCACCGCCACCTTCGGCGCGCTGTTGTGGGGCCTGTACCAGGGCACGCAGGCGGTGCTGGCCGGGCGCATCAGCCCCGGGCACCTGGGGCAGACGGTGGTCTTCGTGATCATCTTCGTCGGTGCCGTAGCGGTGCTGTCCGAGGTCTACGGCGATCTGCTGCGCGCCGCTGGCGCCACCGA
>JALHPY010000293.1 GCA_022842305.1 Rubrivivax sp. | reverse complement strand
CGGCGCGCGCAGCGCACTCTCCTGCCCTGCCCCCTGCTGCTGCAGCGCCTGCCAGAGCCGCTTGAAGTCCAGGTTCAGCACCGGCGCGCGCAGGTCGCCATTGGTCTGGTAATCGGTGGTGCGCTCCAGCTTGATGCGGCGCTCCAGCAGCACCTTCACGCCAGCGGTCGGGGCGGTGTCGAAGGTGACCGTGCCGCCTTCCTGCACGCCCACGCCGGCAAGGGTGAAGATCGACGCCGGCTGCGCCACGCCGTCGAAGCTCACCACCAGGTCGGCAGCCTGCAGCAGCTCGAACTCGAACGGGTACACGGTGGCCACCCCGTTGGCCGTGTATTCGTTGTACGGGATCTGCTTGATTACGGAAGCCATGGCGCCCTCGGGTGGCTGGCGCGCCACCTTGGCCCGCCGGGGTCAGGGCTCCAGAGTTGCCTCGTAGACGCCCGTTGATGGGCGCCAATCGTCTGTTTCCTGGGGGTCTGGGTTCCTGACCATTTGCCCAATGCGCGCGGGCTGGTCGGTCACCGCGCCGGCGCCCGCGTCCAGCAAGTCGTCGGGCTGGTTCTTGATGGCCGGGTTCCAGTCCTTGGCCTGATCCCACAGCGGGCCGTCGATGACGCTCACGTGCGCCCACAGCATGCCGCCGTTGAGCAGCGGCTCGAGCGCTTCCAGGATGCGCTCGTTCTTGTTCGTCACCGCGGGCTGGTCGACGACACCGCAGCGCAGCCTGCGCTGCTTGAGCGCCATGCGCAGGAAGTTGGGCGCGAAGCCGCCGATGCCGTTGGTCTCCACCACCACGCGCGGCACCTTGAAGGCCTCGATCAGGTCGCACAGCTGCAGCACTTGGCCGGCCGTGATCTTGTCGCCGCGATCGTTGGTGGTGGCGATCTCGCCGGTGAGCTCGGCGACGCGGTGCCAGTAGTGGCGGCCGTAGGCGTCTTGCAAGTCCAGCACCGCCGCCGACACGTCGCTCATCGTCTTGCCGCTGGAAGGATCCCAGCGCAGCGCCATGCCCACGATCTGCACCTTGCCCAGCCAGCAGGTGAGCACCTTGTTTCGGGTCTCGAACCGAGGCTCGCAGTCGTAGGCCAGCAGCTTGGCCGGGTCGAGCCTGATCTCGTGCACCGGCCGGCTGTGCAGCTGATACTGGCTGTCCCAGTAGTTGATGGTCTTGGTCTTCCGTCGACGCACCAGAAGGTCGGCCGGCGTGAATCGCTCGGGCCAGGCGCAGCCGCTGTAGCAGTCCACCAGGCCACCCGGCGCTGCGGCGAACACCAGGCGCTTGCCCTGCAGCTGGTAGTCGCGCCCCTCCGCCAGCAGCTTGGCCGTCTTGCCGATGCCTGAGAACACGAACTCAGGCGCGAAGGGCAGCGTGTAGGCCGCTGCCTTGGCGTCTTCGATGCGGTGCTCCAGCGCGAACATGCGGATGGTCAGGCAGTCGGCGCCCAGGCCCTCCTGCTCGTCGTAGAGGCTGTCGTGCGTGTGCGGCGTGCCGATGTAGATCTGCCGGCCGCCGGGCACCAGGATGTACGTCTGCTCGCCCAGCCGATAGCGCAGCTTCTCGCGCGCCTCAGGCGTCTGGATGTTGCGCGGCACCTCGACGTCGTCGTTCTGCGCTTCGTCGGCCCGGGCGCTGGTGACGTTGGACAGGATGCCCTTGGCGTACATGCTGGCGTTGCGCGGGTCGGTGGCGCCCTCCACCCACCACTGCTCCACACCGCCGTCGCGGAACATGCCGCGCGTGAGGGGGTGCTGGCGCAGCACGTTCTGCGTGTCGCGGCTGGTCTTGTAGGCCGTGCCGTCGGCCTCGCTCTGGTGCAGGATGCGGTAGTTCGGGTCGCGGTAGTAGCGCCAGGCGTTGTAGACGGCCAGCAGCGTGCTCTTGCCGAAGCCCCGGAAGCAGCGCAGCACCGCCAGCTCGCCGCAGCTCTCCAGCCAGATGCAGGCGCGGATATGGATGTCTGGCACCTGCCAGCGCTTGACCTTCGCCCACATGAGGAAGAAGGCCAGGAGCGAGATTTCACGGGCCGCCATGCGTGGTGGCCCTGGCGCGGGCCTGGGCCTGTCGTGTCAGGCGCTCGGCGGCCAGCGCGGCCTCTTTCTCGGCGGCGGCCACCTCGCGGTTCAGGTCTTCCTCGGGGTCGGTGACTGCATCCGGGTCGGTCGCGCCCTCCGCGCTCTTCTGGCGCACCACCGTCACCAGCGTGGTGATGCGGTGCACGCATGCCAGCGTCATCGCCGCATCGCGCTTGCACCACACGCGATCGCCGCGCGTGCCCTTGTCCATGGCTCGCGGCTCGATGCCGGCGCCTGGCCACTTCGCCGGGTCGGCCTCATGCAGGAATAGGTCGAGCAGCTGCTCAGCGCGCTGCTGCAGTGCTTCGAACTGGTCTTGCCTCATTGGCCGCCCCCTGCCACCGCCGAAAGGTCCGGCGCCCGCATCTCATCGAACGATGCCCCCGGCTCCCACCAGTACTGCTGCCCCCAGTCCTTGCGCGCCTTGTTCTGGATGCGGTCCAGGTAGCCCGGGCTCAGATTCTCTTGCAGCGAGTGCAGGAACAGGTGCTCCAGGGCGGCCTTGCCGTACCAGAGATTCACCAGCGGCAGGTGCGAGCGCGCGAAGCGCACGGCCTCGGCGCCTGCGTGCGTGTCTTTGCCGGCCAGGGCCTCGTCGACGTTGCCCTTCGTCAGCTCGTAGATGTCGGCCGCGCTGCCGAAGGTCGGGCCCAGCAGCAGCCGGCTCATGCTGTCCAGCGGGCTGCGGTCATCGGTGGTGTCGCCCAGCAGCAGATCCGCCATGAAGCCCAGGCCGCCGCCCTGCGCTACCGCCTTGGTCCAGAACTTCGGCGTCGTCATGTCCACCGGGTCTTTGCCCTGCACGAGCTGCTTGCTCTGGAAGGCCATGGCACCCAGCGCCGTGGTGGTCAGCAGCAGCGCCGCGGTGTACGCGCCCTTGTTGGCCAGCGCTGGCGCACCGTCCAGGCCTTGCGGCGCGTCCAGGATGCGACGCCAGTGGCGCGAGATCATCGCGATAGGGAAGCTCTTGAACTGCATCACCATGCGCGCGATCTCGCCCCAGCCGGTGCCGGCCTGCAGCGCGCCGCCGGTGCCGATGGCCCGCGTGGCCAGGTCAGGGTTCAGCACCGCGAACTCGCTCTCGTCGGTGATGAAGCCCAGCACCTTGGCGCTCACCTCCTGCGCGCGCGGGTCGCCACTGGCCATGATGGCCTCGGGCGTCAGCATCTTGCGGCCCTGAAAGTCGGTGAGCTGCGCCTGCGTCACCACCTGCCAGTCGGCCTCGGTGATGCCCTTGCGGCCCAGGTGCGAGCGGTCCCACTCGGTGAGGTCGGCCCACTGCTTGCCGGCCAGGCGCCCCAGGCCGTCCATCATCGTCATGCTGAAGCCGCGGCGCAGCGTGTCGGTCCAGGCGTTCATCAG
>JALHPY010000292.1 GCA_022842305.1 Rubrivivax sp. | reverse complement strand
CCTGCGAGCGCCGGTCCGCCTCAATACATCTGCCAGGGCAGCGCCTCGTACGCATAGCCCGCGTCGCGCTTGCGCAGCCGGCCGATGGCCGGGAAAGGCAGGTGCACCGCGCCGATCAGCATGTCCTCGTTGACGGCCATCTCGAACAGCTCCTGCCGGCGCTTGCGCGCGTCGTCCTGGCGGAAGTCGAACATCACCGTGATCTCGGGCCGCGCAAACTGCACCGGGCCGACGTGCATGGTGTCGCCCAGCAACAGCAGCTTGGCCGTGCCCGAGGTGACCAGGTAACAGCTGTGCCCCGGAGTATGGCCCACGGCCGGCACCGAGCGGATGCCGGGCGTGAGCTCGCTGCCCAGCTCGAACGTCTGCAGCCGGTCGCCATAAGCCGCCATCGCACGCTTGGCAGCGATGAAGCGGCCCTTCTGGTTCTCGGGCGCCGCGGCCTCGACCGCGGGGCTGCCCCAATAGGCCACGTCTTCCTTGGCGATGCGCACCACGGCATTGGGGAAGACCTTGCCGCCTTCGGGCGTGACCGCGCCGTGCAGGTGGTCACCGTGCATGTGGGTGACGTAGACCTCGTCGACCTGGTCCGGGCTGATGCCCAGTTGCGCCAGGGCCTGCGGCATGCGCCCGGCCGTCGGGCCCAGCATCTTGGCGCCACCGCAGTCGATCATCACCAGCTTGGCCCCGGTGTTGACCAGGAAGCAGTTGACCGCGGTGCGGATCGGCGCCGCGGCCAGGCCGCCGGCTTCCATCGCGCGCTTGATGACGTCGGCGTCGCCCTGCAGCACGGCCGTCGGCAGTTCGATGAAACCGTCGAGCACGGTGGTGACCTCGAAGCTGCCGAGCTTCATGCGGTGCACGCTCAGCCCCATGCCGGCAGCCAGGGGCGCCGCGGCAAACAGCGGCGTGGCCGCGCAGGCACTGCCGGCGGCGATCAGCTGGCTGAGAAACTGGCGACGGGACTCGGTCATCGAGAAGGCTCCACAAGCTGAGGTGGCGCGCAGTGTAGGCACGGCCACGGCCCGCGCCGACGGTGGCAACCCGCAACCCGGGCTTCAGCGCCGCTGAAGACCTGTTGCCCGTGGCCGTGGTAGGCAGGATCCAGCCGGGCCCCTACAGTCGCCACTCAGGCGCGATGCCCGCAACGGAGACGAGCGAACGATGATCGACGTGCTGGTGATCGGCGGCGGCAACGCCGCACTGTGCGCCGCGCTGACCGCGCGCGAGGCCGGGGCCAGCGTGCTGCTGCTCGAATCGGCCCCGTTCGAATGGCGCGGCGGCAACTCGATGCACACGCGCAACCTGCGCTGCATGCACGACGCGCCGCAGGACGTGCTGACCGAGGCCTACCCGGAAGAAGAGTTCTGGCAGGACCTGCTCAAGGTCACCGCGGGCAAGACCGACGAGGCGATGGCGCGGCTGGTGATCCGCGAATCGTCGCGCTGCCGCGACTGGATGCGCCGCCACGGCGTGCACTTCCAGCCCTCGCTGTCGGGCACGCTGCACCTCAGCCGCACCAACGCGTTCTTCATGGGCGGCGGCAAGGCGCTGGTCAACGCGTACTACCGCAGCGCGCAAACGCTGGGGGTGCGCGTGCGCTACGGCTGCACGGTCGACCGGCTCGAGCTGGCGGGCAGCCGCTTTGTCGCGGCGCACGCGGGCGGCGAGCGCATCGAGGCCCGCGCCTGCGTGGTGGCCAGCGGTGGCTTCGAGTCCAACCGCGACTGGCTGCGCGAGGCCTGGGGCCGCAACGAGCGCGGTGAATGGCCGGCCGACCGGTTCCTGATCCGCGGCACGCGCTTCAACCAGGGTGTGCTGTTGAAGGACTTGCTGGCCCAGGGCGCCGACCGCATCGGCGACCCGACGCAGGCGCACATGGTGGCCATCGATGCGCGGGCGCCGCTGTACGACGGCGGCATCACCACCCGCGTGGACTGCGTGTCGCTGGGCATCATGGTCAACCGCGACGGACTGCGCTTCTACGACGAAGGCGAGGACTTCTGGCCCAAGCGCTACGCGATCTGGGGCCGGCTGGTGGCGCTGCAGCCCGAGCAGGTGGGCCACTCGATCATCGACGCCAAGGCTGTGGGCCGCTTCATGCCGCCGGTGTTCAAGGGCGCGCAGGCCGACACGCTGCAAGACCTGGCGTTCCAGCTCGGCCTGCCCGCGGCCACGCTGGCGGAAACCGTGCGCAACTACAACGCCGCCTGCCGTGTCGGCCGCTTCGACCACGCGGTGCTCGACGACTGCCACACCGAAGGCCTGAGCCCGCCCAAGACGCACTGGGCGCGGCCGATCGACACGCCACCGTTCTACGGCTACACGCTGAGGCCGGGCGTGACCTTCACCTACCTGGGGGTCAAGGTCGACGCGCAGGCGGCGGTGCAGTTCGGCCAGCGCCCCAGCGCCAATCTGTTCGCGGCCGGCGAGGTGATGGCCGGCAACGTGCTGGGCCAGGGCTACACCGCCGGTGTGGGCATGAGCATCGGCACCGCGTTCGGGCGCATCGCCGGCCGCTCGGCCGCAGCGGCCATCTCACCCACCCACCGTTCAGGAGAGTCTCTTGCAAGCGCTGCTTGACCTGGTGCAGCAGGCCCGCGCCGAGGCCGAGGCCGAAGTGGCGCGCGAACTGCAGATCTGCAACGCCTGCCGCTACTGCGAAGGCTTTTGCGCGGTCTTTCCTGCGATGACGCGCCGGCTCGACTTCAACAGCGCCGACGTGCACTACCTGGCCAACCTGTGCCACAACTGCGGCGCCTGCCTGCACGCCTGCCAGTACGCGCCGCCGCACGAGTTCGGCGTCAGCCTGCCGCAGGCCATGGCGCGGGTGCGCCGGCACACCTACCGCGCCCATGCCTGGCCGGCGGCGCTGGGTGCGGCCTACGCCCACAACGGTCTGGTGCTGTCGTTGGCGCTGGTGGCGGGTTTTGCGCTGTTCCTGCTGCTGGCGCTGATCGGCCGCGGCGGCTTGTCGGTGCCCGCGGGCGGCAGCTTCTACGACCTGTTTCCGCACGGGCTGATGGTCAGCCTGTTCGCGCCGGTGTTTGCCTTCGTGGTGCTGGCGCTGGGCATCGGTGTGCGCCGCTTCTGGCGCGGCCTGGACCCGGGCCCGGTGCCGGGCGACGCGCTGGCCGAAGCCACGCACGATGCGCTGCGCCTGACCTACCTGGACGGCGGCCATGGCCAGGGCTGCACCAACGACGACGACGCCTGGACCCAGGCCCGCCGGTACGCGCACCACGCGGTGTTCTACGGCTTTGCGCTGTGCTTCGCGTCGACCAGCGTGGCCACGCTGTACCACTACGCCTTCGGCTGGGTTGCGCCCTACGGCTGGACCACACTGCCCAAGCTGCTGGGCACGGTGGGCGGTGTCTTGCTGACCGTGGGCTGCGCCGCGCTGTGGCACTTGCGCCGCCGCCGGCACCCGCAGCACGTGGACCCGGGATCGGC
>JALHPY010000291.1 GCA_022842305.1 Rubrivivax sp. | reverse complement strand
GGCGGCGCCATCGTCAACCTGTCGTCGGCGGCTTCGCGCCTGGGTTCGCCGGGTCAGTACATCGACTACGCCGCGGCCAAGGGCGCCATCGACAGTTTCACGCTGGGCCTGGCGCGCGAGGTGGCGGCCGAGGGCATCCGCGTCAACGCCGTGCGGCCCGGCATTATCGAGACCGAGATCCACGCCTCGGGCGGCCAGCCCGAGCGCGCGCGCCAGCTGGCGCCGCAGCTGCCCATGCAGCGCGCCGGCAGCGCCGAAGAAGTGGCCCAGGCGATCTGCTGGCTGCTGTCGGACGCCGCCAGCTACACCACCGGCGCGCTGCTGGACGTGACGGGCGGGCGCTGAGGGCGCCGCTCACACGCTCAGCGCGCGCCGAGGTCGGTGACGTGGACGTAACCCAGTGCGCCCCAGGACAGCACGCGCTGGTCGATGCGCGTGTACGAGGCCACGCCCAGCGAGTGGTAGCTCGACACGAAGGCCGCCACGCTGCCCAGCTGCAGCACGCCGGCCAGCGGGCTGCGCTCGGCCACGGCCTGCTTGATCTTCTCGCGATGGGCCTCGGGGCCGGGGTTGAGCAGCAGGGCCAGCAGCAGCGCGCCCGCGCCCACCAGAATGCCTTTGACGAAGTTGCGCATGGCGGGCGTTGGCCTACGCGGCAAAGCCATCGAGCAGTTCGCGCAGCGCCTGCGCCGCGTCGCGCTCGGCCGCGCTGGCCGACGCGGCGTAGGGCGTCAGCACGAACTCGGCCTGGTCGGCCACCGACTGCCAGTTCGAGCGCGCATCCACCCGCAGCTGCAGCTCGATGAAGGCGCCGCGCAGCGCCGCCAGGCTCTCGGCCAGGCGCTGCCCGGCCACGGCCAGCAGCCATTCGAGTTCGATGCGCGCGGCCTCGCTCCAGAAGTCGGGGTCGTGCGCGCTCTTGTGCAGCAGGCTCTGGCGCACGGCCTCGGTGGCGGCGGCGTCCAGCGCGTGGCCGGCCGGCTGCACCAGCAGTTCGGCGGCCATGCGGTTCAGGCCCGGGTAGAACAGCGCGCCCTGGCCGCTGGCCGCAGCCAGGGCCTCGGCCTGGGCGTAGGCGGTGTGGGCGGCCTGGCGCTCGCGCTGCAGCGCCGCGGCGTCGCCACCGCGGGCCAGCAGCATGGCCAGGCGCTTGGCCGCCGAGCCGCACAGCGACAGCCGCTCCACCGTGGGCTGGCGCGTGGCCAGCGACTGCAATCCCAGCCGCGCCTGCTCGATGGCGGCCAGCGCCGCCGCATGCGCCTTGGACCCCGGCTTGGCCCCGCGGCCCGCGGCCCAGGCGGCGCGCACGCGCAGGTTGCCCAGCTGCTCTTCGGCCTTGATCGAGGCGCTGGCGTCCTCGGCGGCCAGCGCGCGCTCGTACCAGGTGATGGCGCGGCTGCGATCGCCCACGGCTTCCCAGGCCACGGCAAAGGCCTCGGCCACGGCGCCGATGCCGCCCATCTGGGCTGCGCAGCGCTGTTCCAGCGCCAGCAGCGCGGGCTGCAGCGCTTCGGCGCGACCGCCCATGAAGCGCATGCGCACGGCGATCTCTTCCAGCGCCAGCGCCAGGCCCGAGGGCGAACCCGGGCCCGGGCCTTCATCGGGCGCGGCGCTGCGGCCGGCCTGGGCGTCGGCGACGCGGCTGCGGTAGAACCAGTCGGGGTCGCCGTAGCACTGGTAGGCGGCCCAGGTCTTGCCGCCGGGCTCGGCCGCGTGCGCGGCGCAGCGCGCCTCGTGCACCGATTCGATGAAGCTGTGGCCGCCCAGCAGTTCGCGGTAGAAGGTGTTGGCAAAGGCCTCGGCCGCGCCGTCGGCCACCGCCCAGCCGGCGATGACCACGCAGCGCACGCCGATGTCGATCAGCGCGTCGGCCACGCTGGCGGCAAAGGCGCCGGGGTCGGGCCGGCGCAGCGTGTCGCGCGGGTTCAGCGCGCCCAGGTGGCAGCAGTTCAGGAACACCAGCTCGGGCACGCTGCGCATGGCCTTGATCTCGTCCACGCCCAGGAACGAGTCGTCGGACAGCACCACGCCGCGCGTGTGCTTGAGCTTGCCCTGCTCGTCGTATTCCACCGGCTCGCCGTGGCCGGCGATGTGCAGGATGCGGTAGCGCCGCGCCAGCAGCGCGGTGATCACGCGCGCCGCGTCGGGCTGGTCCAGCAGCGCGGTCACGCGGCCCGGCTCCAGCCCACCGGGGCCGTTGAGCTGCTGCTCCACGGCTTCGGCCTCGCGCCGCGCGCCGTGCAGCGTGGCGTAGTTCTTCTCGGGCTCGATCAGCGGTTCGCCCACCACCAGCACCGCGTCGTCGGCGCTGGCGTCCTGCGGCGCATTGCGGTACTGGCTCTTGCGCAGCTTGCGCAGCAGCCGCGTGCGGATGGCCCAGGGCAGCTTGTGTTCCTCGGCGGCCGGGCTGGTGTCCAGCAGTTCCCAGGGGATGGCGGCGGTGCCGGCGTCGAGCTCGAGCACCACGCTGTCTTCGCCCGCCAGGTAGGGCTCGATCTCGGCCGGCACCAGCAGCTGGAACAGCGTGCGGCCGATGCCGGGGTCGCCCACGGTGGCGGTGGCGGCGTGGCGCACCAGGTCGGTGATGAGCTTGCGCTGCGTGCTCTGCGCGCGCACTTCGGTGCGGGCGCGGCGCGTGTCCAGTGCGAATGCCAGCGTGCCCTCGTCGGCCTGGTTGGTGACGCTGATCAGGTCGTAGGCGGCGCCGCGGTAGCCGTTGCCCGACTGGCGCCGCAGCGGGCCGGTGCCGCTGGTGATGGTGGGTGCCACGCGGAAGTGCTGGGGCTGCGCTGCGGCCAGCATCTGCAGGCCGTGCAAGGCGTCGGTGGCGCGGTCGAGGTAGAGCTCGACCAGCGTGAGCCGGCTCACGCCCGGCCAGCCGCTGCCGGCCAGGCGCCGGTTGGCTTCGCACACGCCCTGGGCGATGGCGCGCGCCGCAGCGCCCGGGCTGATGCCCAGGCCGCCGCTGCCGATCAGCGTGGCGGCGATCTCCAGGCCGTCGGCGGCCCCGTCTTCCGCCGCGCGCTGGGCCCAGGCGATGCAGCCCTGGCGCACGGTGCTCACCAGCTGCTGGGTGGTGAGCACGCCTTCTTCGCCCAGGCCCACCACGATGGCGGCGCGCGGGCGTGGCGCGTGGAAGGGGTCGCTGCCGCGGCGGCGCTTGTTGACGAAGACGCGGCTGCTGCCGGGCTTCTCGGGGTACAGGTCGGTGGCCAGCGCCACCTGCATGCTGCCGCCGATGAGCCGGTCGATGACTTCTTCGGTGCCGGTGAGCAGCATCGAGCGGTAGTGGCCGATCATCAGCGGCTGCGCGACGAAGCTGAGGTTGCCGTTGAGCACGTCCAGCTGCAGCGTTCCGTCGCTGGCGTTGGCGGCGGCGTCGCCGCGGTCTTCGGGCGCGGCCTCGGGGCTGCGGAAGACCTCGGCCTCGGTCTCGGCCGGGCGCACGCGCGGGCGGGCGCGGGCCGGGCGCGAGCGC
>JALHPY010000290.1 GCA_022842305.1 Rubrivivax sp. | reverse complement strand
GCCAGCACACCCTGCGTACGCCAGGCGCCGCCCAGCGCACGCAGCAGTTCGCAGCGCGCGTCGAAGGCTTCGTCTTCGCTGGCCAGTTGCAGCAGCGCGGGCAGGCTCAGGCCCAGCAGCGGCGTGGCCAGTGCGGCGCGGGCCAGGCGCATGTCGCGCGGCGCGGCCACGGCCTGCAGCAGGCGCAGCAGGTCCTGCGCCTCGCTGCTGGCGAAGATGCTGTCCTTGTCCGACAGGTAGACCGACGCCACGCCGCGCCGCCGCAGCGCGAGCTGCACCGCGGCCGCCTCGGTGCCGGTGCGCACCAGCACGGCGATGTCGGCCGGCTGCAGGCGTTGCAGCGGCATGCCGTCCTGCGCAAAGCCGGCCTGCGCGTCGTTGAGCAGGCCGACGATGCGTTCGGCACACAGCGCCGCGAAGTGCTCGCGCGACGCCGGCTTGCCGCGCGCCACGGTGTCCAGGTGGATGCTCAGCGCAGCCGCATCGTTGCCGCCGCACACCAGGCGCCGCGCCTGCCCCGCCGCCTGCACCGGCACGAAAGGCAGCTCGTTGCTGCCACCCTGGCGAAAGCCGAAGGCGCCCTCCCCGGCCCGCTGCTCGGCGCGCTCGAACAAGTGGTTGACGGCGCCCACCAGCGCCTGGGTCGAGCGGTGGTTGGTGCCCAGCACATGCTGCCGGCCGCGCGTGGCGGCGCGGGCGCCCAGGTAGGCCTGGATGTCGGCGCCGCGAAAGCCGTAGATGGATTGCTTGGGGTCGCCGATGAGCAGCAGGGCGGTGGACGGGTCGTCATCGGCGATGCGGTACAGCCGGTCGAAGATGCCCAGTTGCAGCGCCGAGGTGTCCTGGAACTCGTCGACCATGGCCGCCGGGTACTGCTCCACGATGCGCTGGCGCAGTTGCTGTGCGCGCGCCCCGTGGCGCTGCGGGTCCAGCGCGTCGTGCAGGCGTTGCAGCATGTCGGCAAAGCCGTAGCTGCCGCTCTGCGCCTTGAGCTGCTGCAGCCGCGCCGCCACCTGGGCCGCGGCGTGCAGGCGCAGCGCGCTGGTGGGATCGGGCAGCTCGTCCTGCGCCGCCTGCAGCAGCGGCAGCGCGGCAAACGCGGCCGGCGGGTCGACCGTGCGGCCGGGCTTGCAGGCTTCGATCACGCCGTGGTGCGACAGCCGCTGCCAGCCGGTCTTCAGGTCCAGCGTGGCCGCGGGCGGGTCTTGCGCCCAGGCGCGCAGATCCTGCAGCCAGCGCCGGGCGTGGCCCTCTGCCAGAGACCGCTTGTTGAGGGGGCCGTCGGCCTGCTGCCATTGCGCTTCCAGCCAGGCCAGCATGTCGTCGGCGCGCTCCACCCAGCCCTGCTTCAAGTCGGCCAGGGCCTGAGCCGCCTCGGCCTGGGCGCGGGTCAGGCAGTCAGCCAGACTGCCGGGCGACGACGGCAGCGGCCAGGCCAGCAGCGGACGCAGGTCGGCCAGCAGCGCATCTACATCGGGCCACAAAGCCAGCACCGGGGCCAGGGCCTCGTCAGCCAAGGGGTAGACCTGCTGGCGCCAGAAGTCGCGCGCCGCTTCGGCCAGCATGGCGGCCTCGTTGGCCTGCAGTTCCTCGTCGAACAGGCAGCCGCTGTCGAAGGCATGTTCGCGCAGCATGCGCTGGCACCAGGCGTCTATGGTCAGCACGGCGGCGTCGTCCATGGCCGCGGCCGCCATGGCCAGGCGCCAGGCCGCGCCCTGGCGCGCCGCGCCTTCGGGAAAGTCGGCCAGCAGGCGGCGCATGAAGGCGTCATCGGGCGTGCTCGCATCGGCGTCGGCCAGCCGGAAGCGCGCGGCGGCTTCCAGCAGGCGGCGGCGGATGCGGTCGGACAGCTCGCGCGTGGCGGCGCGGGTGAAGGTCATCACCAGGATCTGCGCCGGCAACAAGGGCTGGGCGCGGCCATGCCCCAGCACCAGACGCAGGTAGAGCGCGGCGATGGTCCAGGTCTTGCCCGTGCCGGCGCTGGCCTCGATCAGCCGGCTGCCCTGCAGCGGCAGCGTGGCCGGGTTCAGGATCTCAGTCATCGCCGCCCTCCCCCGCGGCTTGGCCGGGCAGGGGCTGCAGCGCTACGCAGTCGCCCAGCCAGACGCGGTAGGCGGCGTACAGGCGCTGCGTGGAGGACTCGAAGGCCGGCTGCTGCGCCAGCGCCGAGAAGTCGGGGTACAGGCGCGCCAGGCAGGCCTCGCGGCCCTCGCCCGGCGGGCCGGCGAAATCGCCGCCTTCGTAGACCGCGCGTGCCCGCGACGGGTCGCCCAGCCAGGCCAGGCCGGTGCGCAGCGCGGTGGGCAGGGGTTCGTCGCCCTGCAGGCCTTCGCGCCAGGCCTGCATCAGGTCGAACAGGATGGCCGGCGACTCCTCCGCATCGGGCGGCGAGACGCTGACCACGACGTCGGCACCGACCAGGATGCCGTTCAGCGCGTGCCCGCTGGCCGCAGCCGCCAGGCCGCGCAGCCAGGCAGGCAGCAGCTTGTCGGCGCGCGGCGTCTTGCCGGACTTGTCGGCCAGCCGGCCCGGCTGCAGTTCCAGCCACACGGGCCCGGCATCAGCGCGGCGCAGGCCGGTCAAGACGTCGTCGAGCACCAGCCCGGGGTCGTCTGGATGCTGCAGATGCAGCGCCAAGGGCTCGCAGGCCTGCAGGTGGGCCGCCAACAGCCCCTGCCAGTGCACCAGCATGGGCTCGAGCGTGTTCAGCAACTCGTCGGCCTCGCGCCGGCCCGGCCCGGCCAGCGGCAGGCGGCCGGCGCGCGCCAGGCGGGCCACCTGGGCGCGCAGCAGCGGGCCCGGTGCTGCGGTGTCCAGCAGCTTCAGGGTTTCGCGCAGCGCCTCGTCCATCAGTGCCCAGCGGTCCAGGCCGGCGCTGGCAAAGGCCTCGTCATCGCCCACCTCGTCGTCGGCGCGGTCGAACTGCACCTGCAGCCGGTGGCGAAAGAAGTCCTTCACAGGATTGCGCAGAAAGCCGGCCAGGCCGGCCAGGTCGATGCGGGCGGGACGCAAGGCGCCGGCCGGGGCCGCTGCCGCGGCGGCAGCCGGCGCAACATGCGCTGCGCGCCATTCGCTGGCGTAGGTGACCAGGCCCTGCGCAGCGGCGCCGGGCTCGAAGTAGCGGCGGCTGAAGGGCTGCAGCGGATGCTCGGTGCTGCGCTGCTTGATCACGTCCGGGCCCCAGCCGGCGAGCAGGTAGTCCTGCAACTGCGACACCAGCACCGAGGGCGGCTGCACCTGGTTGTCGCGCGGGCTGCGGCCGGCCCAGCTGATGTACAGCACACGCCGCGCCGACAGCAGCGCATCCAGCATCAGCTGGCGGTCGTCGTGGCGGCGCGAGCGGTCACCCGGGCGGGCCTGGCCGGGCAGGGCCATCAGGTCGAAGTCGCTGTGGCTGCCGCGGCGCGGGTAGTCGCCGTCGTTCATGCCCAGCAGGCACAGCACCTCGAAGGGGATGGCGCGCAGCGGCAGCAGGGTGCAGAAGGTCACGCCGCCGG
>JALHPY010000289.1 GCA_022842305.1 Rubrivivax sp. | reverse complement strand
GGGTGTTTCGCTCAGGAACAGGGTCACGGCGATCAGGCGTTCGGCCGAGGGCCGCGCCAGCAGGCGTTCCCAGGCCATGTCGCGGTTGCGGCTGAGCGCAGTGCCTCGCCGCAGGTCCTTGAGTGTGGCCAGCGGCGCGTTGGGCTGCACGCGCCAGCGCCGACCGCCGATTGCCTGGGCAGTGTTCACCGGCACGCCCTGCAGCTCGCCCTGCAAGTCCCACCAGGTGAGCGCGTCGCCGTTGTGCAGCGGCGTGTCGGCGGCATCGGTCTCCAGATCGAAGTGCTCCTCGCCCAGGCGCAGCACCGTGCCCAGGGGCATGCCAGCGTGCTTGGGCGTGTCGAAGGCGCCGATGTCGGTTTGCCGGCCGTTGACGAAGTAATCGGTGGCGCCACGGTTGAAGCCGCGCTGCGGGTCGGGGGCAAAGCTGAAGCGGCAGCGGCCGTCGCTGGCAGCGGCCAGATCGGGGCGCTGGTCCAGCAACTCGTCCAGCAGCAAGCGGTAGTGCGCGGTGACGTTCTTGACCGTCGCCATGTCCTTGTAGCGGCCCTCGATCTTGAAGCTGCGGATGCCCGCGTCGACCAGCGCCGCCAGATTGCTTGACTGGTCGTTGTCCTTGAGGCTCAGCACGTGCTTCTCGTGCGCCACGATGCCGCCCGCGTCGTCGCGCACGGTGAAGGCTTGGCGGCACTCCTGGCTGCAGCTGCCGCGGTTGGCGCTGCGTCCGGTGAGCGCGTGGCTGATGAAGCACTGGCCGCTGTAGGCCACGCACAGCGCGCCGTGCACGAAGAATTCCAGCGTGGCCTGCTGCACCTGCGCGGCGATGGCGCGGATCTGCCCCAGGTCCAGCTCGCGCGCCAGCACCATCTGCGAGAAGCCCACGTCCTGCAGGAAGCGCGCCTTGGCGGGCGTGCGGATGTCGGTCTGCGTGCTGGCGTGCAGCTGGATGGGCGGCAGGTCCAGCTCGAGCAGGCCCATGTCCTGCACGATCAGCGCATCGGCGCCGGCGCGGTACACGTCCCAGGCCATGCGGCGCGCGTCTTCCAGTTCGTCGTCGCGCAGGATGGTGTTGAGCGTGACGAAGATGCGCGCGCCATGGCGGTGGGCATGGCGACACAGGCCTTCGATGTCGGCCAGCGGGTTGCCGGCCTTGTCGCGCGCGCCGAAGGCCGGGCCGCCGATGTACACGGCATCGGCGCCGTGGTCCACGGCCGCGATGCCGATGGCGGCGTCGCGCGCCGGCGCCAGCAGCTCGAGCTGCGTGCGCACCATGGGTTCAGCCTTGCGCGGCCAGGCGCTCCGCGGCGCCGGCTATGCTGGCCTTGAGCTCGGCGTAGCTGTGGTTCACCTGGAACTGCGGGAACTGCGCCACGATGCCCGCCGGCGGGTGGATGAAGAAGCCGGCGTCGGCCGCACCCAGCATGCCGGTGTCGTTGTACGAATCACCGGCCGCGATGACCTGGTAGTTCAGGCCCTTGAGCGCGTTGACCGCGTGGAACTTCTGGTTGGGCTGGCGCAGCCGGTACTCGGCGACAAAGCCTTGGTCGTCGGTCAGCAGGCGGTGGCAGAACAGCGTGGGCCGGCCCAGTTGCTGCATCAGCGGGTCGGCAAACTCGTAGAAGGTGTCCGACAGGATGATGACCTGGAAGCGCGCGCGCAGGTCGTCCAGAAAGTCGCGCGCGCCGTCCATGGGCGCCATGCCTGCAATCACCGCCTGGATGTCGGCCAGCTTCAGGCCATGCTTTCGCAATAACGCCAGGCGGTACTGCATCAGCTTGTCGTAGTCGGGTTCATCGCGCGTGGTGCGGCTGAATTCGGCAATGCCGGTGCGCTGCGCGAAGGCGATCCAGATCTCGGGCACGAGCACGCCTTCGAGATCGAGGCAGACGATTTGCATGGGAACTCCAGGACGGGGTGCGGAATGCTAGCGCGGCGCGCGGCGCTGTTCTCGCGTCTTGCGTTGACGCTGCCTTGCGCGCTCGCCTAGACTCGCGCTCGCGTCGTTCAGAACGCTGTGTGTCCGGTGTGGACCCGCCTCCTCGATCGAGGCGAAGCGCAGTTGACCGACCCCCCGTTCCTCCGGAACCGAGCCCGCACTCGACGTCGACCCGCCCCCTCTGGGTTGGTCATGCCGCCACCCGACGGCGTACGTGCCAGTGCCAGCCGCGATTTCAAGCCCAGCTCTTTGCAGCCCATCGACGGGCGGCGCGCCGCGCTGCCCCCGGTTTCCAACAGGGGACACACCATGCTCGACCGCCGCAAGGCTCTGCACACCATCGCCGCGCTCGGCACCGGCATCGCGCTTGCCCGCGCCGGCAATGCCCACGCCAGCGCCGAACTGATGCCGCGCAACGCGCCGCCGCGTGGTGATCGCCGGGGGCGGCTGGGGTGGCATCGCCGCCGCACGCACCCTGCGGCAGCTGGCGCCGGACCTTGAAGTGGTGGTGCTGGAGCGCAACCCGGTGTTCTTCTCCTGCCCCATGAGCAACAAGTGGCTGGTGGACGTGGTGAACACCGACTTCCTGATCCACGACCAGCTGGCGCCGGCGCAGCGCGCCGGCTACCGCTTCGTGAACGCCGAGATCACCGGCATCGACCGCGAGAAGAAGCGCGTGCACGTGACCGACGGCTTCTTCGGCTACGACTGGCTGATCCTGGCGCCGGGCATCCACCACGCCTACGAGGCCTGGTTCGGCAACGACCGCGCGGCCATCAACCACACGCGCACGCGCTTTCCATCGGCCTACATCCCCAACGCCGAGCACCTGTCGCTGAAGCAGAAGATCCAGAACTTCAAGGGCGGCGACCTGGTGATGACCTTGCCCCCGCCGCCCCACCGCTGTCCGCCGTCGCCCTACGAAAGGGCGTGCCTGATCGCCTGGCACATGAAGAAGAACAAGATCCCGGGGCGCATCACCATCCTGGACCCCAAGGACGGCATACGTCCCATCGGCATCGGCTTCAAGCGCGCCTTCGACGAGCTGTACAAGGACCAGATCACCTACGTGCCCAACGCGCGCATCACCGAGGTGGACCCGTTCAAGCAGCGTGTGCGCACCTCGGCGGGCGAGTTCAAGTTCGACGACGCCATCCTGATGGCGCCGCACCAGGCCGGCCACCTGTGCCGCAGCGCCGGGCTGGTGAAGATGACACCCGAGGGCAAGCCGGTCAACGGCTGGGCCGACGTGGACGAGGTCTTCCTGCATGCCCGCGACGACACCAGCGTGTTCGTGATCGGCGACGCCGTGGGCCCCGTGTCGCTGCTGTTCGGCCACTACCCGAAGGCGGGCCACGTGGCCATCTGGCACGGCCGCATGGCGGCCCACCACATCACGGCCTTGGCCCGGGGCAAGGAGATGCAGCCGATGCTTCCCGACAACCTGTGCTTCATGCTCGTCAACGGCGACCCGCGCGAGGCGATCATGGTGGACTTCAAGTACAAGTTCACGCAGGACCTCATCGAGCAGACGCAGATCGACGTCAACGAGCGCACGCCCGAACTCTTCGTGCGCGACATGGCCTGGGCAGCGGG
>JALHPY010000288.1 GCA_022842305.1 Rubrivivax sp. | reverse complement strand
GGGGTGCCTCCGGCGGCCCCTGCGGGGGGCTGGAAGAGAGGAAGTCCGAACCCAACACAGTCAGGCCAAGCCGGTCTGACTCAAGCCAACAGGCCTCCTCGAAACCCGGTGCGGTTCACATGCTTCCGGGAGCAGGCTCATGATGAACATCGGCGAGGCAGCGAGCGCATCCGGCGTCTCGGCCAAGATGATCCGGCACTACGAGGACATGGCGCTGTTACCTGCTGCCCGGCGCACGGAATCCGGGTACCGCCAGTACGAGCAGAACGACGTCCCGGCGCGCGTCAAGGTAGTTGTCGCCTGAGTCACGCAGCTTTCTGCTGCGTATGTTGAGCGCTGGCAGCCATGCGGACCACGGCATCGCGCTCTGGGTTGAGAGTGACCGCACCAATGTGCGACCAGTCCCGCGTGTTGCCTGACCAGCGCGCCGCCCGAGCCGCCAGGTCAAGGCCTTGGCCGAAGCACACATCCGCGAACTCGAGCAAAAGGCCGCCGAGTTGCTGGCCATGAAGGCGGCCCTCGAACACCTCGTGCACTGCTGCCACGGGGACGACCGGCCGGAGTGCCCCATCCTCGATGGCTTGGCGCGGGCGACTGCCGCGCCGACCGCGGCATCTGCCGCCAAGCGCGGCGTGGCTCGCCGCGTGTCGCATGACGCAGGAGTTCCGGCGCAACCTGCACTGCCCCGGCGCCGATCCTGATCCGCTGTCGACTGAAGGGCGCGGCCTTGTTCGGCACCGCACGGACGGTTCGATGGCTCAGGCCGAGTATCTGGATGCGGCCACCCCGTTCGGCCGGCGCTCGCAGCCAGGACATCGAATGCAACACCCCTTCCGCATCGTGCGCGGACTCTCGAGCACGGCACCCCCATGACCGCGATACGCACCGGGCAGTCACCCGCTGCGTTGACGCGCGAGCAATTCCAGGAGCGCTTCAATGTGCGCTTCTTCGACCCGGCGTTCGATGCTGAACGCGACGCCATCGCCAGGCTCGAAGCCATTGCGTGGGATGCTCTGCAGGAAGGCCGCAAAGCGCCGATGACCCGGCCCGCCGGGACTGAATTCGCCGACTCCAGCTATGAGTTGTCGCTGCAGTGGCTGGACACTCGCGCGCGCCTGCAGGCGGCGCAGAACCTGTGGGGCGACAGCGCAGCGCCGTCGCGCGTGCTGCTCGTGTGCGGCAGCGCCCGCAATGACGGCACCTGCCCGGGTGAGGTGTCGAAGACCTGGCGCTTGACCGAACTGGCTCGACGTGTGGTCGAGGACGCAGGCATGCAGGCCGACGTGCTGGACCTGAGCCTCGTCACCTCGGAATACGGCCGCAACATCCACCCGTGCAAGGGCTGTGTGTCGAGCGCGATGCCGCTGTGCCACTGGCCCTGCAGTTGTTACCCGAACCACGCGCTGAACCAGGCTGACGACTGGATGGCCGAGATCTACGAGCGCTGGGTGGCGGCCCACGCCGTGATCATCCTGGCGCCGACCTACTGGTACCAGTCGCCGAGTCCGCTGAAGCTGATGATCGACCGCCTGGTTTGCGCCGATGGTGGCAACGCGGACCCGACGACGACGCATGGCAAGCGCGTGGCCGAGGCCAAGGCCATCGAAGAGAAAGGCTGGGACTATCCCAAGCACCTGGCTGGCCGCGCCTATGGCGTCGTGGTGCACGGCGACGTGGCTGGGGTCGAGGTGCACCGGCGCAACCTCACCGACTGGCTGGAGTGGATGGGACTGCTCGATGCCGGTGCGGCGGCCAAGCTCGACCGCTACATCGGCTACTACGGGCCCTACTACAACAGCCACGACGCGCTCGACGCGGACAAGGCCGTGCAGGAAGAGGCGTGCAACGTCGCGCGCTCGGTGGTTCAAGCCGTCACGGCGCTGCGCGCCGGGCGCTTAAGCCAGCCCGACAAGCAGATCAAGTGGCCACGACTGAAGTAGCCACCCAAGGCGCTGGCGCGCGTTCCCGAGATCACCCTCGAGGCCACACTCGACATAAGTTCAACGGCTTGACCCGGCGCGGGCCGCCGTGCACCCGGGCATGAGACTGCGCGATCTGGTTCGCGACAACGAACTGCTGGGTCTAACGCAGGCCGAGCGTGTTGGCGCCCGTGTGCTCCGTCCAGCGGCAGCATACGAAGTCTAGGAGACGTTCAGCTGCTCGCTGCCAGTACCGAACTGCGGGGCCGGGTCAGTCGCGTTGATGTGCCACTTACTGTTTCGTGGGCAGAATGCCGCTATGCCGCCGCGTCTTTGTTTACCGGGAGTTCGCCGCCGGAGTTGCCTGATTGCGGCGCTCCCGACCCTGCCCGGGCCTGCGCTGGCAACCGAGGCGCCCCTACGCGAGGCGATGCGCCGCGCCGAGGATTTGCGCGACGAGGCACTGCGTGCCGGTGACCAACCCTACGGCGCGGTGGTGCTGCGCGGCGGGCTCATCGTCGGTGCCGCCCCCAGCCGCGTGGTCACTGCCACCGATCCCACCGCGCATGCGGAGATGGAAGCCATTCGTGATGCGGCGCGTCGGTTGCGCACGCGCGACCTGTCGGGCTGCATGCTGGTGTCGACCTCGCGTGCCTGCCGCATGTGCGAGGCAGCGGCCGCCTGGGCCGGTATCTCGCGCATGGTCTACGGCGAGGCATTGACCGATGCCGGGGCGCCCAGATGAGGCGCCGTGCGCTGCTGATCGGCGGCGCGGCAGGGCCCGTCCTGGCCTGGGCCGAGGGCCCCTCGGTGGTGGATGCGGCCGAAGCCGGTGACCTGACGGCGTTGCGGCGGTTGCTCGATGCGAGGGTGCCGGTGGACTCGCGCGACGGACGGAACGGGCGCCGCCGCACCGCCTTGCTGGCAGCCACGCAGGCGAACCGCATCGATGCGGCGCGGCTGCTGATAGAGCGCGGCGCTGACGTGAACGCCAAGGACGAGCTGCAGGACTCGCCGTTTCTCTATGCGGGTGCACAAGGACGGCTGGAGATCCTGCGCATGACACTCGCCGCTGGTGCCGACCTGAAGAGTACCAACCGCTATGGCGGCACGGCGCTGATCCCGGCGGCGCACTACGGGCCACGTGGAAACGGTGCGCGAGCTGTTGAGGACGAAGATCGACCTCGACCATGTCAACCGCCTCGGCTGGACGGCGCTGCTCGAGGCCATCATCGTGGGCGACGGTGGCGCTGCCCACACCGAGATCGTGCGCAGCCTGGTGGCGCACGGCGCCAAGCTGCAACTGGCCGATGCGCAGGGCGTGACGCCGCTGGCACATGCCGAGCGGCGCGGGCAGCGTGCCATCGTCGAGATCCTGCGCCGGGCCGGAGCACGGCCCTGAGACCATACCGGCCTGGTACAGTGGTACCGGCCTCTCAGCCTCGATGATGGTGAGGGGCGGCTTGTGGCCGTCATGCAAAGCTATGCATTGCGACCCCTATGCATAGTGCTCAACTACGCGTAGCTAGCGATCCGAGCGACATGCCACACGAGGAAGGATGGGCGCGAGATCGATATCCCTGCTCTGCATAGCTTTCGCTTGCCCACGGCAAGCACT
>JALHPY010000287.1 GCA_022842305.1 Rubrivivax sp. | reverse complement strand
TGCGGCACGGCACAGCGCCGCCGCGGGCGCGACGCAAGCGGCGGCCGGCGGCACCGCGCGTAATCCCGCCTGCCGCTACTGCTCCGCGGGCCGGCGGCTGCGCCATTTGCGTCGCTCCAGCGCAAAGCGTCCCGCCTTCGCACGCCGGCCAGACCCCGGGCCCGGCGTGGCATGCCGGTTGCGATGAGGCCTGCCGGTGGCGCCGTGTGCGCGCCAGCCAATCAGCCCCTCACAAGCTCACAACAGGAGACACCCATGACCTCTTCCCGCGCCCTGCTCGCCCCCTTGACCTGCGCCGCCGCGCTGGCCTGCGGCCACGCCACCGCTGCCGACTTCAAGGCCGGTGACTGGACCCTGTCCGTCGGCGGCATCGTCAACGCCTACTACACCGCGACCTCGTGCACCGGCGACCAGGCCGTCACCGGGCTGGCGCTGGCCGGCAAGGCGCTGGGCTGCGGCGGTGCCGACGGTCGCACCGTCATCGGCAACGGCCTGCTGCCGAATGCGCTGATCACCAGCGTCAAGGGTCAGCAGGATGGCGTGGAGATCGGCGCCACACTGATGATCGGCGCCGCGGTGTCCTCGTCGGACGCCATCAGCAACAACAACAACGTCGACGTGCGCCAGGGCTTTTTCACCGTCGGCACGCCGGCCGCCGGCACCGTGAAGATTGGGCGCGACTACGGCCTGTTCGGCGCCAGCGCCATCCTGTCGGACATGACCCTGCTGGGCGCCGGCGCGCCGGTCAACGGCACTCAGCAGAACCGCGTGACGCTGGGCCACATCGGCGCCGGCTACAGCTACCTGGGCACCTACGGGCAGCTCGCCTACACCGCGCCCGCCATGGGCGCGTTCGAGTTCACGGCCGCGGTGATGAGCCCGGTCAACGCCTTCGCCAACGCCGCCTACACCGCCGGCCGGCAACCGCAGATCCAGCTCAAGGGCACGCTGAGCTTCGCCGGCGGCAAGGCCTGGGCAGCGGTGAAGCACCAGCCTTTCAAGGGCACGGCGCCGGCCGCGGACTTCACGATGCAGGGCGTCGAGGTCGGCGGCTCGTTCAGCGTGGCCGGCTTCAACCTGCTGGCCAACTTCCAGAGCGGCACCGGCCTGGGCGTGCTGGCAGACGGGGACACCGGCGACCGCAAGCAGACCGCCTACCTGCTGCAAGGCACCTACCAGCTGCTGCCCAAGCTCAAGGCGGGGCTGAGCCATGGCAGCACCGAGGTAAAGGACGGCGTCGGCAGCGACCTGCGCGACAACGTCAACACCACCCTGGGCGCCTACTACAGCCTGACCAAGAGCGTCACGTTGGTGGCCGAACTGAGCCGCACCACCTCGACCAGCGCCGCCGGTGCGCAGGCGCGCATGAACGGCGTCGCGCTGGGCGGCATCCTGTTCTTCTGATCGAACGGGCGGACCGCGCGCGGCGCCCGCGCCGCGCGCGCCTGGCCCGGGGATCTGGCTAGCGCTTGGTCTCGAAGGTGTTGCACTGCGCCACGGTGCCGCCGTCCAGGCCGCGCTTGAACCAGGCCATGCGCTGCTCGCTGCTGCCGTGGGTGAAGCTCTCGGGCACGACGCGGCCCTGGCTCTGGCGCTGCAGTGTGTCGTCGCCGATGCGCGCGGCGGCGTTCATCGCCTCTTCGATGTCGCCGCGCTCCAGCCAGCCCTTGCCCTGCTGCGAATGGTGCGCCCACACGCCGGCCAGGCAATCGGCCTGCAGTTCCACGCGCACCGAGGCTGCGTTGCCCTGCACCGCCGTCATGCGCGAACGCGCCGCGTCGACCTTGTCGGTGACACCCATCAGGTGCTGCACATGGTGGCCGACCTCGTGCGCGATGACGTAGGCCTGGGCAAAGTCGCCCGGCGCGCCCAAGCGGCTGCTCAGCGTGTCGAAGAAGTCGAGGTCGATGTAGACTTGGCTGTCGCCGGGGCAGTAGAAAGGGCCCATCGCGCTCTCGCCCTTGCCGCAGGCCGTGGGCGTGACGCCGCGGAACAGCACCAGCCGCGGCTCGACGTATTTCCCGCCGGCGGCCTGGAACAGGCGTCCCCACACCTGCTCGGTGTCGCGCAGCACCACCGAGACGAAGGCCGCGGCCTTGTCTTCGACCGGCGGCGGCCGGGCCGGGCCGGGCTGCGTCTGTACCTGCGGCGCGCCGCCGTCTCCGCTGAGCAGGCCCAGCACCGTGAGCGGATTGATGCCGAAGATCCAGCCCGCCACCAACGCGATGACCACGCTGCCCAGGCCGATGCCGCGGCCACCGATGCGCGGCCGGCCGCCGCCCCCACCGCCGCTGCCCCGGCGGTCCTCGACGTTGTCGCTGCGCTCCTGACCTTCCCACTTCATGTGCGCCCCCGGCTCAGGTCTTGGGCAGGGTCACGCCGCGCTGCCCCTGGTACTTGCCGCCACGGTCCTTGTAGCTGACCTCGCAGACCTCGTCGCTTTCGAAGAACAGCACCTGGGCGCAGCCTTCGCCCGCGTAGATCTTGGCCGGCAGCGGCGTGGTGTTGCTGAACTCCAGCGTCACGAAGCCTTCCCATTCGGGCTCGAAAGGGGTGACGTTGACGATGATGCCGCAGCGCGCGTAGGTGCTCTTGCCCAGGCAGATGGTGAGAACGTTGCGCGGGATGCGGAAGTACTCGAGCGTGCGCGCCAGGGCAAAACTGTTGGGCGGGATGACGCAGACGTCCTTGTTGATGTCGACGAAGCTGTTCTCGTCGAAGTTCTTCGGGTCCACCACGGTGCTGTGGATGTTGGTGAAGACCTTGAACTCGGGTGCGCAGCGGATGTCGTAGCCATAGCTGCTGGTGCCGTAGCTGACGATGCGCTGGCCGTCGGCCGACTGGCGCACCTGGCCGGGCTCGAACGGCTCGATCATGCCGTGCTCTTGCGCCATGCGCCGAATCCACTTATCGCTCTTGATGCTCATTTCAGACCCAGTTCGTGCTGCGCAGATGTCAGGGAAGCGCTAGAGTGTGCCAGCAAGGAGTGTTTGCCATGGCTTCGCCGTTCCGACCCGCCGTCGACCTGCTGGCGCAGTACGCCGGTCACCACCGCGACCGGCGCAACATCATCACCCACTTCGTCGGCGTGCCGCTGATCGTGCTGGCGCTGGGCCTGCTGCTGTCGCGGCCGGCGCTGCTGGTGGGCGGTCTGGCCCTCACGCCGGCCTGGGTGGCCTTCGCCATGGCCGCTACCTGGTACCTGACGCGCGGCCGCCCGGGCATCGGCCTGGTCACCTCGTTCGCGGTGGGTGTGCTGGTGCTGCTGGCGCACAAGCTGGCACTGGGCGCGCCGGGCCAATCGGTGGCGCTGGGCCTGGGCTTCCTGTTTGCGGGCAGTTTCATACAGCTCGTCGGCCACTACTACGAAGGCCGCCGGCCTGCCTTTGCCGATGACCTGGCCGGCACCCTGGTGGCGCCGATGTTCGTCATCCTCGAAGGCCTGGCCATGGCTGGCTTCTTCAAGGGCCTGCTGGCCGAGATCGAACGCCGCGCCGGCCCGACCATGCTGCGCGATCTGGCGCAGCCGGCCGCGCGCTAGCGCCTCA
>JALHPY010000286.1 GCA_022842305.1 Rubrivivax sp. | reverse complement strand
ACCCGAACGCGCCGCCGCGCGCGCCCCGGCCACCGGCGGGCTGGGCCCACCGGCCACGCCGCGCAGCGCGCAGGAACTGCGCCTGCAAATGGCACGCCGCCTGGTGGCTGCCCACCCCGACACCAGTTACACCGGGCGCCCGCCCGAACGCCTGCTGGCCATACCGGTGCTGGAGATCGAGCTCAACGCCGACGGCAGCGTGCGCAACATCAGCGTGTTGCGCAAGCCCAGCACCGGCAACGAGGCCACGGTGCTGGCCATCGCCGCGGTGCGCCGCGCCGCGCCCTACGGCGACGTCTCGCGCCTGCCCAAACCCTGGAAAGTGGTCGAGACCTTCCTCTTCGACGACAACCTGCGCTTCAAGCCGCGCACGCTGGACCAGAACTGAGCCCTACAGACATTTGCGCGGGTCGGCGGCGCTGCCCCTGGCGCTTGGGCACAATCCCGCGATGTTCCTGACCATCCCGACCCTGCTGACCTGGGCGCGCATCGCCGCGATACCGCTGATCGTGGGCGTGTACTACCTGAGCTGGGACATGGCCACCAAGAACCTGGTGGCGACCGCGCTGTTCGTGCTGTTCGCGCTGACCGACTGGCTGGACGGCTGGCTGGCACGCAAGCTCAACCAGGCTTCGTCCTTCGGCGCCTTTCTCGACCCGGTGGCCGACAAGTTCCTGATCTGCGCCTCGCTGCTGGTGCTGCTGGAGCAGGGGCGCATCGACGTGCTGGTGGCGCTGATCATCATCGGCCGCGAGATCGCCATCTCGGCGTTGCGAGAATGGATGGCGCACATCGGCGCCTCGCGCAGCGTGGCCGTGCACATGATCGGCAAGCTCAAGACCGTGGCGCAGATGGTGGCCATCCCCTTCCTGCTGTACGACGGCCATGTGCTGGGCGTCATCGACACCCACCTGTGGGGCCGCGTGCTCATCTACGTGGCCGCGGTGCTGACCGTGTGGTCGATGATCTACTACCTGCGCCGCGCCATACCCGAGATCAAGGCGCGCGCCAAATGACGGGCCCCGGCGGCAGCGCGGCGCTGCTGCGCGCCATGCCCGTGGTCTTCGTGCTCATCTGGAGCACCGGCTTCGTGGTGGCGCGCTACGGCATGCCGCACGCGCCGCCGCTCGGCTTCCTGTCCTGGCGCTATGCCCTGTCCATCGCCGCCTTCGGTGTGTGGATCGCGCTGAGCCGCGCCGCCTGGCCGCAGGGCTGGCGGCAATGGGCGCACCTGGCGGTGACCGGCGTGCTGATGCACGGCGGCTACCTGGGCGGCGTGTGGGTGGCGGTGAAGATGGGGCTGGGCGCCGGCCTGGCGGCGCTGGTGGTGGGCCTGCAGCCGCTGCTGACCGCGCTGTGGGTCAGCGCGCGCGGCCATGCGCACCATGTGTCGCCGCGGCAGTGGCTGGGGCTGGTGATGGGCCTGGTGGGCCTGCTGCTGGTGGTGTGGCACAAGCTTGGCCTGGGCGAGGCCACGCCGGCCAACATCGCCTGCACGCTGTTCGCGCTGGCCAGCATCACCATCGGCACGCTGTACCAGAAGCGCTGGGTTGAACGCTGCGACGTGCGCACCGCCAACACCGTGCAGCTGATGGCCGCGCTGGCCGTGACGCTGCCACTGGCGCTGCTGGAGACCGAACCGATCGTGCTGCACCCGCACCTGATCGGCGCCATGGCCTGGTCGGTGCTGGTGCTCACGCTGGGCGGCAGTTCGCTGCTGTACATGCTGCTGCAGCGCGGCGCTGCCACGGCGGTGAGCAGCCTGATGTACCTGGTGCCGCCGTGCACCGCCTTGTTCGCCTGGATGCTGTTCAACGAGACGCTCAGCGCCACTGTGCTGGTGGGCCTGGTGCTGGCCGCCGCTGGCGTGGCCCTGGTGGTGCGCGCCGCGGCCGTGCCCCCACCCAGCCCTTGAAGGAGACACCCATGACCCCGCACCGCATCGCCGTGATCGCCGGCGACGGCATCGGCCAGGAAGTGATGCCCGAGGGCCTGCGCGTGCTCGATGCCGCGGCACGCCGCTTCGGCATCGCGCTGCAGGTGGACGAGTTCGACTTCGCCAACTGCGCGTACTACGAGCGTCATGGCGCCATGCTGCCCGACGACTGGAAAGACCGCATCGGCGGCCACGACGCCATCTTCTTCGGCGCCGTCGGCTGGCCGGCCACGGTGCCCGACCATGTGTCGCTGTGGGGTTCGCTGCTCAAGTTCAGGCGCGACTTCGACCAGTACGTCAACCTGCGCCCGGCGCGCCTGATGCCGGGCATCCGCAGCCCGCTGGTCAACCGCGCCGGCCAGGCGCTGGCGCCGGGCGAGATCGACATGTGGATCGTGCGCGAGAACACCGAGGGCGAGTACTCCAGCGTGGGCGGGCGCATGTACGAGGGCACGCCGCGCGAGATCGTGATCCAGGAAACGGTGATGTCGCGCCACGGCGTCGACCGGGTGCTCAAGTTCGCCTTCGAACTGGCCGCGTCGCGCCCGCGCCGCAAGCTCACGTCGGCCACCAAGAGCAACGGCATCGCCATCACCATGCCCTACTGGGACGAGCGCGTCGAGGCCATGGCGCGCGCTTACCCGCAGGTGGCGGTGGACCGCTTCCACATCGACATCCTCACCGCGCATTTCGTGCAGCGGCCGCAGCACTTCGACGTGGTGGTGGCCAGCAACCTGTTCGGCGACATCCTGTCCGACCTGGGCCCGGCCTGCACCGGCACCATCGGCATCGCGCCCTCGGCCAACCTCAACCCCACGCGCGAATGGCCCAGCCTGTTCGAGCCGGTGCACGGTTCGGCGCCCGACATCGCCGGCAAGGGCGTGGCCAACCCCATCGGCCAGGCCTGGTCGGCGGCCATGATGCTGGACTTCCTGGGCCATCGCGATGCGCACGACGCGGTGCTGCAGGCCATCGAAACGCTGCTGGCCGATGCGCACGCGCCGCGCACGCCCGACCTGGGCGGCAAGGCCGGCACGGCCGACCTGGGCCGCGCCCTGGCGCAGGTGCTGTCCGCGGCTGCGTGAAATCGCACGCGCCGCCCCTACCAGGGTAGGGGCGGCGTCGGACGGTTGCGCCTAGAATCCTTGCAGCGCTTGACACCGCTTCTGCCCCGGGGATGTAATCGTTTTGACCCCCGGGCGGCCCGCCTATAGAGCCTGGCCGCCGGGCAACCAAGACACGACATCCGAGACAATCCGAGAGGGGACCGCGACGTGAACAAGAGTGAGTTGATCGAACATATCGCCAGGCAGGCCGACATCTCCAAGGCCGCGGCGGGGCGTTCGCTCGAAGCCGTCATCGGCGCGGTCAAGACCACCCTGAAGAAGGGCGACAGCGTCACCATCACCGGTTTCGGCACCTTCACTGCGCCCAAGCGCAAGGCACGCACCGGGCGCAACCCGCGCACCGGCGTGGCCATCAAGATCAAGGCCGCCAAGGTGCCCAAGTTCCGTCCCGGCAAGGGCCTGCGCGACGCCATGTAAGGTATTTGACCGGGTGCTTAGCTCAGCCGGTAGAGCGGCGCCCTTACAAGGCGTAGGTCGGCGGTTCG
Source organism: Rubrivivax sp. (assembly GCA_022842305.1). Taxonomy (GTDB): domain Bacteria; phylum Pseudomonadota; class Gammaproteobacteria; order Burkholderiales; family Burkholderiaceae_C; genus Rubrivivax. The sequence goes on along the minus strand of JALHPY010000286.1, from coordinate 21 downwards.
AACCCGTCAGCACCCACCAGG
>JALHPY010000285.1 GCA_022842305.1 Rubrivivax sp. | reverse complement strand
TGGGCGTCTCGCCGCAAGGCTCGCCCACCATGAACGTGGACCTGGCCGCCGGCATGATGCGCTGCCAGGGCTACTTCGCGTTCATCAGCGCGCAGACCGTCGCCATCCCGGCAGCGCCCACGGCGCCGTCCAACCGGTGGCACCTCATCGTGGCCGACTACAACGGCACCGTCACGCGAGTGGACGGCACCGCGGCCGAGGTGCCAGTGCTGCCCGACATCCCGGCCAACTCCATCTCGCTGGCCAAGATCTACGTGCCCGGCGGCGCCACCTCCATCAGCAACGCCGGCGCCGACAAGATGGTCCACGACGACCGCATCGTCGTGCCCGACTACTTCGACGTGTACGCGGATTTCGTGGGGTCGAGCCTCAGCAACACCGCGGCCACCAGTGCCGGCAGCATCGGCGAGTGCGGCTGGTCTCTCAGCGGCACCACGGCTGCACCGGCGTTCGTGGCTGCCACCGCCAAGCACCCCGGCGTGCTGCGCAGCGCCACGGGCACCACCAGCGGCAACAACTGCCGCTTCCACTTCGGCAGCGCAGCCAACACGGCCATCATCCTGCCGGCCGAGGTGACGCGGCTCATGTTCCTCGTGAGCATCCCCACCATCACCACGGGCGCGTGGAAGATGGGCCACGGGGTCGACCTGTCGATCGCAACGGCCGGCGATCTTGGCACCGCCGGCGCCTGGGTGGAGTTCGTCCCCGCCACCTCGGCCAAGTGGCGCTTCTGCACCCGCCAGGCCAGTGTGAGCACCGTGAACACCGACACCGGCGCCGACGTGGCCGCAGCCACCTGGTATGAGTTCGACCTCATCCGCAAGCAGAACGGCAACTGGCAGTTCCTGAAGAACGGCGCGCTGGCCTTCGAGCACACCACCAACCTGCCGACGACCGCCGGCAACGTCGGCACGCTCACGCACACGCTGACGGCCGCGGCGCGCAACCTCGACCACGACGCCTTCGGCATGAACATCGCGCCGCTGGGCAACCGCTGGACCTGACAGCATGACGCGGCGGCGCGTGGCCACGTACCCGAGCGCCGCCACGCGCGCCGACTCGGCGCCCTGGTCGGGTGGTGGCGGCGGGCCATCGTTGCCGCCCTGGGTGCCCGCCCCTGGCGAGGTGGCGGTCCTCACCCAGAGCAATGGCCTGCTGCTCAACACGTACCGCAGCCAGGTGGCGAGCAACTACTCAGCCGCGAACTTCATCACAACGGTCAACGACTACAGCGGCTCGGTCCCCAATCCCTACTGGGGCGTATATGGCGCTCGCGTGTTCTTTGGTGGCGGGCACAGCGGCACCAACGACAACAGCGTGACGGTCGGTGAGTACCTGTCGGCCGGCATCAACTTCAAACGCGTCAGCGTGCCGACCAACCTGCCGAGCGCAGACCCTGACGATGCGGTCAACGTCTACACCAACAGCTACATCGACACGACGTATCAGGAGTACAGCGCTGACGGGCAGGCCGCGTCTCCGCACACCTACCAGATGCAATACCTCGTCCCTCCCGCGAACGGCGGCGGGACCTATGGAACGCTGGAGCTGTGCGCGCTGTCGGCCTGCGGCTACCACGGCGTCAGCCCGAACGTGAACGGCGCTTTGGCTGCGCACCGCATGGTGTTCAACTCGATGGAGCTGGGCACGCGGAAGTGGGAGAGGGCAACCAGTACCGTCGGTGACTTTGTGTCGCCAACCTGGGGCATCCCGGGGTACACGGTCTATGTGCCCCCGCAGGATCGCGTTTACATCCTGCACCAGGGCGGCGGCCTGCCCGCCCCCGTGCGCTGGCATGACCGCGCGCTGCGAACCTGGGTCACGGGCACCGGCACGGGGCTTGAGATCGACAGCATGCAGGGCTTCGATTCCGGTCGAGTGCTCTACATCCAGAGCCGTGGGCTCATCGTCGCCATGTGGCCTACCACAAGCAACGAACTGGCGGTCGAGTGGATGGATGTCACCGTCTCGCAGCCGACCCGCGGCGGCAGGGCAACACTGAGCACGACGCTCGCGGTCAGCGACCCATGGTCGATGGCCGACTGGTGCCCCCTCAATAACCGCATTCTCGTGGCGGGAGTCAACAGCGACGCGGGCGCAGTGCACGAGATCGAGATCCCGACGACGCTGACAAACACCTGGACGGTCACGCGGCAAGCCATCTCGGGCGGCGGCACGATCCCCAAGGGCAGCGCCACCTCGTTCGAGTCGCATTTTTGGTATGAGGAAAAGCTGCGGGCCATCGTCTACATGCCGAAGGCCGCAGCCTCGGGCGACGACACCGTGCGCGTGTACAGGCCGGTGGGCACATGACCATCAGCCGCACCACCCCCTCGGGCACAGTCACCGAGACAAGCGCCGGCACCGCGGTCTCGTGCAACTGCGGCACGCTGGTGCTGGGCCAGTTGGTCAACATCTCGCTGGCCTCCGTCAGCAACTCGGTGCCAACGATCACCGCGGGTACGCTCACGCAGACCGCAGGCGCGGGCGCCATCAGCTCGCCCACACTGGACGTGTCCGTCGGCGGTGACAACGGCGACGGCACGCAGACTTTCTCGACGCAGTGGTCTTTCATTTGCACGACCGCCGGCCCTGTGACGGTCACGGCCGCGGGATTCCCGGGCAGCTCGTTCCTGTCGATCACCCCACGAGGGCTTGCAACCACCGGCACGTGGGACGCCGCGCGGGTCGAGGCCACCAACGGCGCGCACACGGCCACCAACGGCGCCACGGCGCTGAGCAGCGGCAACGCGACATCGGCCGGCGAGGCGTGCTTTGTCACCGCGCTCGCGCTCAACAACGGCGCGGCGGTCACGGTCACGACGCCCAGTGGGTTCGTGGCCGTCGCCGACAACGGGGCCAACGGAGCCACCGCCGAGGTCCTGGCGGTCGCAGACGACCTGGTCACTGTGGGCACCACGCAGGCCGGCGCGTGGACGTTCACGGCGCTCGACGGGGCCGCTTACAACGGCCAGACGGCTTCGCTCGTCGTCTATCGAGAGGCGGCGCCAGCCGGGCCCACCACCACCACCTCGGGCCGCGCCGGCGCGCGCGCTGCCAACGCCACCGCAGTGGGTGCTGCGCCCAAGGGCGTGGGCAGCCTGTTCCTGGCCGGCGACGCGCGGGCGCTGCACCAGTCCTTCCTGGCCGGCCGCAACGTCGTCGGCGGCAACGGGCCCAACACCACCACGTCTGCGCGTGCCGGTGCCCGCGGCGCCACCGTCACCTCGCCCGGCGTGGCGGCGCCCACCACCGTCACCACGGCGCGCCTGGGCGCCCGTGCGCAAGATGCCACCACCAAGGCGGTGGCGCTGGCCACCAGCGCGCGCGCCGGTGTGCGCGGCGCCGACAGCACCGCCAAGGCCACCAGCCAGGCCACCCAGGCCCGCGCCGGCGCGCGCGGCGTCAACGCAGCGAGCAAGGCGGCTGCCACCGCCACGCAAGCCCGCGCCGGCAGCCGCGTGCAGGCGGCCACCGCCAAGGCCAGCACCACCGCCACCAGTGCCCGCGCCGGGGCCCGTGCAGACGTCTCCACGGTGGCGGCGCTCGGGCTCACCACCAGCACGGTGGCCCGCGCCGGCCTGC
>JALHPY010000284.1 GCA_022842305.1 Rubrivivax sp. | reverse complement strand
CCGCACGAGGTGCTGCTGGTGGTGGACGGCAATACGGGCCAGAACGCCCTGGCACAAGTGAAGTCTTTTGACGCCGCGCTGGGGCTGACCGGGCTGATCGTGACCAAGCTCGACGGCACCGCCAAGGGCGGCGTTCTGGCGGCCATTGCGCGCTGGGGCGCCGAGCGTGCCGCCGGGCCGGTGCCGGTCTACTTCATCGGCATTGGTGAGCGGTTGGAAGACCTGCAGACCTTCGATGCGCGCGAGTTCGCGCAGGCGCTGCTGGGCTGAACCAGACGGCCTTCAGCGGCCGCCGGCGGGGGATTCGAGCTCTTCGAAGAAGGCCGAGGGCACCGGCTCCATCGAGGTGTCAAAAGAGCCTTCGAAGGCGGCGCGGTCGCCATCGGCCAGCACTTCGGCGATGTCGGGCACGGGAATCAGCGGCATGGGCCGCGAATTGACCGTCTTGAGTCCCGCCGCCGGCGTGCCGACGATGTGGGCCAGGTGCTGGCGCAGGTCACTGGCGCTGGGCAGGTAGCCCTCGCGCCAGACATGCACCTGGATGCCGGCGGCCTTGAGCACGCGCGCCATGCGTTCGTGGCGGCGGCGCGCGCGGGGCGTTTCGTCCATGGAGCGGATGTCGAACACCGCCAGCACGCGTGAGCCCGAATCGCACAGCAGCAGGTCGGCGCTGAGCGAGCCCACGCGCTGCAGCCATTCGACGTGCGAGTGCCGCGACGGCACGCGGATGAAGCGTGACAGTGGCACCTGCGACAGCACCATGAAGCCCGGCATGGCGCGCTTGAGCACCTCGTAACCTTGACGTTCGCTGATCGTGAGCACCCGCACCGCCTCGGGCGGCCAGTCGGCCACCGTGTCCAGCGCGTCGCGCACGCTGTCGCGGCGGTTTTGCTGGCGCTGGCGCAAGCGCATCACCAGCAGAGTGAGCAGCAACAGCACCGTCGCCGGAAGGGCGAATGTGGCGATCGGTGTGAGGGCTTCCATGAGGGGTGTCTTTTCGCGGCTCGGACCTTGAAGATCGGCGATTTCGGCTCGCCAGGCAACGCCTGAACCGATAAGACACGTATCCAGGCGTATCGCTCGCCCCCGATCCGGGGGGGGGGCTCAGCGCGGCATGCCGGGGAAGCCGCCGCCGCCCGCGCCGCCCATGCGCTTCATCATCTTCATCAGGCCGCCGCCCTTCATCTTCTTCATCATGCCCTGCATCTGATCGAACTGGTTGAGCAGGCGGTTGACCTCCTGCACGTGCACGCCGGCGCCCGCGGCGATGCGGCGCTTGCGGCTGGCCTTGATGAGATCGGGCTTGCGCCGCTCAAGCGCCGTCATGCTGCAGATGATGCCTTCCATGCGCTTCACGTCGCGCTCGGCCTTGTCCATGTCGGCGCCCGCGGCCTTGGCCGTGAGCTGGCTGGGCAGCTTGTCCATCAGGCTGGACAGGCCGCCCATCTTCTTCATCTGGCTGATCTGCGAGAGAAAGTCATTCAGGTCGAAGCCGCTGCCCGACTTGACCTTGTCGGCCAGCTTCTGCGCCGCCTGCAGGTCCACGCCCTGCTGCACCGATTCGACCAGCGCGACGATGTCGCCCATGCCCAGCACGCGGCCGGCGTGGCGTTCGGCGTCGAAGACCTCCAGGCCGTCGATCTTCTCGGACACGCCGGCAAACTTGATGGGTGCGCCGGTGACCTGGCGCACCGACAGCGCCGCGCCGCCGCGCGAATCGCCGTCCAGCTTGGTCAGGATCACGCCGGTGATGGGCAGCGCGTCCTTGAAGGCCTTGGCCGTGTTCACCGCGTCCTGGCCCTGCATGGCGTCCACGACAAACAGCGTTTCCACCGGGTTGAGCGCCGCGTGCAGGTCGCGGATCTCGGCCATCAGCGCTTCGTCGATGCCCAGGCGGCCCGCGGTGTCGACCAGGAGCACGTCGAAATAGTGGCGCCTGGCGTAATCCAGAGCGGCCAGCGCGATGTCGCGCGGCTTCTGGTCGGGGGCCGAGGCAAACCATTCGGCGCCGGCCTGCGCCGTGACGGTCTTGAGCTGCTCGATGGCCGCCGGCCGGTAGACGTCGGCCGAGACCGTGAGCACCTTCTTCTTGCGCTTGGTGATCAGGTGCTTGGCCAGCTTGGCCGTGGTGGTGGTCTTGCCCGCGCCCTGCAGGCCGGCCATCAGGATCACCGCTGGCGGCTGCGCGGCAAGGTTGATGTCCGACACACCCTCGCCCATGGTGGCGGCGAGTTCCTTGTGCACCACCCCCACCAGCGCCTGACCGGGGTTGAGCGAGCCGGCCACCTCTTGCCCCAGCGCCTTTTCCTTGACGCGGGCGATGAAGTCGCGCACCACGGGCAGGGCCACGTCGGCTTCGAGCAAGGCCATGCGCACCTCGCGCAGCATGTCCTGGACATTGCTTTCGGTGATGCGGGCTTGGCCCCGCATCGTCTTGACCATCCGTGAAAGGCGGTCGGTGAGGGTCGTGGCCATGGTCTGGCGGGCCGGCTTGTACGCGCCCGCGGTCATTACACTGTCGTGATGATTCTATCGACCGCGTCTGCCACGCTCGTCCCGGGGGGGGCGTGGCTGCTGGTGGCGGTGGCGGCGGCCTTGTACCTGCTGACCACGCTGCCCATGGCCCTGCTGCACCGCCTGTCGGCCGCCGCGCTGCTGGGCGGCTTCGTGCTGCACGGCCTGTTGCTGGTGATCGACATCGGCGGCTTCGGCCAGCCCATGCCCGGCGCGCGCCTGGGTTTCGGGCCGGTGCTGTCGATGACGGTGTGGCTGGTGATCGGCGTCTACACCGTCGAAAGCCGAATGGTGCCGCTGCCCGCGGTGCGCAAGGGCCTGGGCGCGGCCGGTGCGCTGGCGGTGCTGCTGGCGGCGCTGTTCCCTGGCGAGTTGCGCGTCTACGGCTCGGCACTGGCGCCGCTGCACTTTGCGCTGGGCGTGGGCTCTTACGGCCTGTTCGGCGCTGCGGTGCTGCACGCGGCCTTGCTGGACGCCGCCGAACGCCGCTTGCGCAGCGGCCGCGGCGGCGCCGCGGCGCCGGCCGGGCGCAAGCTGGGCTTGCCGCTGCTGCAGCTCGAGCGCCTGACCTTCCGCTTCGTCGGCGCGGGTTTCGTGACGCTCAGTGCCACGCTGGTGCTGGGCGTGCTGTACACCGTGCAGTGGCACTGGGGCAACCACAAGGCGGTGTTCTCCATCCTGGCCTGGTGCGTGTTCGCTGCGCTGCTGGCGGGTCGGCGCCTGCGCGGCTGGCGCGGTCGGCGCGCCACGCGCGGCGTCTACGCGGGTGCGCTGCTGCTGCTGCTGGCCTATGCCGGCTCGCGCTTCGTGTTCGAAGTGCTGCTCGGGCGCCCGCCCGCCTGATCGAAACCGGGGGCCATCGATGTTCAGGATCCTGTTGTTGCTGGCCCTTGTCGGCGTGGTGGTCTGGATGATCACGGCGCGCCGACGCGAGCCACCCGCGCCGCCGCCCGCAGACCTGCCCAAGTCGCCTGGGGCGCCGCAGGCCATGCTGGCCTGCGGCCATTGCGGCGTGCACCTGCCGCGCGACGAAGCGCTCTGCGACGCCCAGGGGCGCGCCTTCTGCAGCGAGGCGCACCGCCTCGCCGGCCCGCGCTGAAGCGCCGGGGG
>JALHPY010000283.1 GCA_022842305.1 Rubrivivax sp. | reverse complement strand
GCGCCGCCCGAAGCCCGCGCCACCCCGCGCCCCCCACCGCCGCCGCTGGCCGCGCCCCTGCCGGCGCCGCCGGTGGCCGACTACAGCCATCCGCGCCCGCAGCGCGAGATCGTGCTCGCCGGCCACCGCGTGGCTTATGCGCTGCGGCGCTCGCGCCGGCGCAGCATCGGCTTCGTCATCGGCCCCGAGGGCCTGGCGGTGAGCGCGCCGCGCTGGGTGGGGCAGGGCGAGATCGAATCCGCACTGCAGGACAAGGCCGCCTGGATCCTGCGCAAGCTGCAAGAGCAGCGCGAGCGTGCCGCACGCCTGGCCTCGGCCCGCGTGGACTGGCGCGAGGGCGCGACCATCCCCTTCCTGGGCGAAAGCGTGATCCTGGTGCTGGACCCGCGCACCAGCGGCGCCGTGTTGCACACCGACGCCAGCGCGCTGCCCGGCGTGCCGCGCCTGACGCTGCACCTGGGTCTGCCGCAGACGGCCGCGGCCGAGCAGATCCGCGACACCGTGCAGAGCTGGCTGCAACGCCAGGCGCGGCGCATCTTCGAAGAGCGCTGTGCGCTGTTCACCGCGCGCCTGGGCGTGCGCATGAAGCGGCTGTCGCTGAGTTCGGCCTCCACCCGCTGGGGCAGCGCCAGCGCCGACGGCTCCATCCGCCTGAACTGGCGCCTGGTGCACTTTGCGTTGCCGGTGATCGACTACGTGGTGACGCACGAACTGGCACACCTGCGCGAGATGAACCACAGCGCCGCGTTCTGGGACGTGGTGCGCGCGGCCCTGCCCGACTACGAACAAGCGCGCGGCGCGCTCAAGAGCCAGGTCCTGCCGGTGCTGGAGTAAGGCTCCGGATCAGGCACCCCCCTAATTCGTCGGGCGCCTGGAGCGGGAATTTCCACCATCCAGGGTATGCCTGGGCAGGGGGGCGCCGGCCATACTGCCAAGCTACGCTGTCTTCACAAGGCAAAGGCCCTCAGGGCCGCGGCGGGCTGGGAGGCCCATCTGACGGCGGCAGTCCGGTTCGCACCGGCCTGCCGCCGTTGCCGTTTGGGGCCCTCGCGTGTTCAAGCCACCGTGGCGTAGCGCTGCACGCCGTCCGCATCCAGCTGCACCTGCAACTGCCCCCGGCCCGCCAGCGCGTGCAGGTGGGCGATGGACTCGCCCATGGCAAAAGTGGTCTGGTGCAGGTCGAGCTTGCGCTTGAACAGCACGTCCAGCAGCTCGGCCGCGCTGCGCGGCGCCTGCGCGCAGGCCTGCAGCACCTCCGCAAAGCGCTCTTCGTGGTGCGCCTCGAGCTGCGCGATGCGCGTGTGCAGGCCGCGGAACGGCCGGCCGTGCGAGGGCAGCACCAGCGTGTCGGCCGGCAGCGCGCGCAGCGCGGCGATCGAGCGCAGGTACAGCGGCAGCGGGTCGGCCTCGGGTTCAACCTCCCAGACGCTGACGTTGGTCGAGATGCGCGGCAACACCATGTCGCCCGAGATCAGCACACCGCTCGCGGCGCCGTGCAGCGCGATGTGCTCGGGCGCGTGGCCGTAGCCGACGATGCAGTGCCAGTCCTGCCCGCCGATGCGCAGCACCATGCCGTCCATCAGCCGGCCGTAGCGCCGCGGCACCTGCGGCACCATGCTGGCGTAGTAGTTGGAGCGCGCGCGCACCTTGGCCAGCGCCTCGGGGTCGGTCAGGCCATGGCGTGCAAAGAAGTCCGCTGCGGCCGCGCCACCGTTGCCGCTGGTGGTCTGGCTGGTGACGCGCGCCGCGTTCCAGTCGGTGCTGCTGATCCACAGCCGGCACTCGCGCTGCGGTGTAGCCCAGCGCTCGGTGAGCCAGTGCGCCAGCCCGATGTGGTCGGGGTGCATGTGCGTGACCACCAGGCGCAGCACCGGCAGGCCTTGCAGTTCGTGCGCGAACACCTGCTCCCACAGCGCGCGCGTGGCCTCGTCGGCGATGCCGCAGTCGACGATGGTCCAGCCCTCCTGGCCGTCCAGCCGGTCGCGCAGCAGCCACAGGTTGATGTGGTCCAGCGCAAAGGGCAGGCGCATGCGCAGCCAGCGCACGCCCGGGGCGACCTCGATTGCGCGGCCGGGCTCGGGCAGGGTTTCGCCCAGGGGATATTGCAGCGCGCTCTCTTGCGGGTTGGCCATGGTTCTATAGTCGCGGTTTACGTTGACGTAAACGTCAGTCTAACCATGCCGGCCGACGCCCGCTCCCTGCAGCGCAGCTTCACCATCACCGAACTCGCCGCCGAGTTCGACATCACTGCGCGCGCCATCCGCTTCTATGAGGACATGGGCCTGCTCACGCCCGAGCGCGCCGGGCGCAACCGCGTCTACGGCCAGCGCGACCGCACGCGGCTCAAGCTCACGTTGCGCGGCAAGCGCCTGGGCCTGAGCCTGCAGGAGATCAAGCAGCTGGTGGACATGTACGACTCGCCGTCGGATACGCAGCAGCAGCTGCAGGCCTTCATGGCCGTGCTGGCCGATCACCGCCGGCTGCTGGAGCAGCAGCGCGAGGACCTCGAGGTCACGCTGGCCGAGATCACCCAGCACGAAGAGCGCTGCCGCACGCTGCTGGGCAAGGCGGCCCCGCGCGCGCCGCGGCGCAAAGCCCCGGCTTGATCTGGCGACGTGAGCTCCCGGCGTGAGCTCCCGGCCTGAGGCAGGCCGCGGCTGGCCGCGAGCGGGCGGGGGGTCGTATGATTGACGTTTACGTCAACGTCAACCGCCCGGAGACTGCCCCATGAACCTGCCCGGCCTGAACTTCCAGCTCGGCGAGGACATCGACGCGCTGCGTGACGCGGTGCGTGACTTCGCCCAGGCAGAGATCGCGCCGCGCGCCGCCGAGGCCGACCGCAGCGACCAGTTCCCCATGGACCTGTGGCGCAAGATGGGTGACCTGGGCGTGCTGGGCATCACCGTGCCCGAGGAATACGGCGGCGCCAACATGGGCTACCTGGCGCACATGATCGCCATGGAGGAAATCAGCCGCGCCAGCGCCGCCATCGGCCTGAGCTACGGCGCGCACAGCAACCTGTGCGTCAACCAGCTCAAGCGCAACGGCACGGCGGCGCAGAAGCAGAGGTACCTGCCCAAGCTGATCAGCGGTGAACACGTGGGCGCGCTGGCCATGAGCGAGCCCGGCGCCGGCAGCGACGTCATCAGCATGAAGCTCAAGGCCCAGGACAAGGGCGGCTACTACCTGCTCAACGGCAGCAAGATGTGGATCACCAACGGCCCCGACGCCGACACGATGGTGGTCTACGCCAAGACCGAGCCCGAGCTGGGCGCGCGCGGCGTCACTGCCTTCATCGTCGAGAAGGGCATGAAGGGTTTTTCCACCGCGCAGAAGCTCGACAAGCTGGGCATGCGCGGCAGTCACACCGGCGAGATGGTGTTCCAGGACGTCGAGGTGCCCGCCGCCAACGTGCTGGGGCAACTGAACGGGGGCGCGCGCGTGCTGATGAGCGGGCTGGACTACGAGCGCGCGGTGCTCGCCGCCGGGCCCCTGGGCATCATGCAGGCGGTGATGGACAACGTGGTGCCCTACATCCACGACCGCAAGCAGTTCGGCCAGAGCATCGGCGAGTTCCAGCTGATCCAGGGCAAGGTGGCCGACATGTACACCGTGCTGCAGGCCGGCCGCGCCTTCTGCTACACGGTGGGCAAGA
>JALHPY010000282.1 GCA_022842305.1 Rubrivivax sp. | reverse complement strand
ACGGCCACCATGCCCGCCCGCCCGCTGCCCTGGGCCTGGTGCGAGCTGTGGCTGGGCGGCCAGCGCCTGGCCGCGGCGCCGGCCGACGCCGCCGGCCGTGTGTTGCTGCTGGCACCCTTGCCGCGCACCCGCGAAGGCAGCCGCCGCGCCTCACCCGCGATGGCCACCGATCGCGGGCAGTGGAGCGTCACGCTGCGCGCCTTCTGGAGCGCCGCCCAAAGCGCCGCCGTGCCCCCCGACCTGAGCACGCTGGCGCAACAGCCCGAAGTGGCGCTGCTGCAGCGGGGCAGCCCGCCGCTGCCGCTGCCCGCGCAAACCCTGCTCGCCGACGCCGCGCTCATCGTGCGCAGCGATGGTGTCTCGCACCTCATCGCCGCGGTCTGACCTCACCGCATCCAACCCCCGCCCGCATCACCGGCAACCAAGGAGCCCACCATGCCCGAGTACCTGGCCCCAGGCGTGTTCGTCGAGGAAGTCTCCTTCCGCGCCAAGACCATCGAAGGTGTATCGACCACCACCACCGGCTTTGTCGGCGCGGCGCGCTTCGGCCCGGTGCACCTGGAGCCGGACATCCTGACCAGCCTCGAGGACTACCAGCGCACCTACGAAACGCCGGGCAGCCTGGGCGACGAGCTGATGTTCGGCAGCGACCGCACGCCCAACCACCTGTGGCATGCGGTGCGCGCCTTCTTCACCGAAGGCGGCAAGCGCCTGTATGTGTCGCGCGTGTTCCGCTCTGTCGACGCGGCATGGCGTTTTGCGCCGCTGACGGCCGACGCTGAAGCCGCCGCCGCGCCCGCCACCGGCGCCGGCCTGTACCACGACGGCATTGCGCGGGTCGCCGCCAGCGGCACCGGCGGCCTGCGCCTGCGCGCGCGCCACCCCGGCGCCGCCGGCAACCTGCGCCTGCGCATCACGCTCAAGGCCGGGCCCAACGTGCTGGTGGGGCAGCTCGACCCGGCCAGCGGCGCCACCGTCGCCACCTTGAAGTCGGCCACCGACCGTGACCTGGTCTGGGTGCGCGACCGCACCAGTTCGCCTTCGATGATGGACAGCGGCGCCTTCGCCCTGCTGCACCGCGACGAGGAGCGCGCCACCTGGCGGCTGGAGCCGCTGCAGGTGAGCTCGCCGGTGGAAGCCGGCGACTGGTTCGACGTTGCCTCGCTCAACCCCGACCCGGTACCCGACCAGGGCGACTCGGTGCGCATCGTCACCCTGACGGTCTCGCTGCTCAGCCGCGACGGCACGCGCGAGCTGGCCACCTGGAGCGGCCTGCCGCTGGACCCGCAGCACCGCAGCAGCGGCGCGCCCGACTCGGTGTTCGACCGCTTCGCCACCGAGCCGGCATCGTTGGCCGACGCCCGCAACCTGCCGCTGGTGGTGGCGCGCGACAAGACGCAGCTGTCCGACGCTTTCGATCTGCTGACCACCCTCTTCGGTGCCGACCCCAGCGCGGCGCTGGAGCCCAATGCCGCCGAGGCCGCGCGCAACGTCACCGTCACCGACAAGCTGACGCTGGGCGTGGCCGTGAGCCACATTCTCGACGGCGGCAACGACGGCCAACGCCCGGGCGCCAGCGAAGTGCGCGGCGAGGCCGACCTGGCCAAGGGCTATGCGCTGGGCCTGCGCCAGTTCGAGGACATCGAAGACATCTCGATGGTGGCCGCGCCCGGCAGCACCTGGAACTACAGCAACGTGCTGGTGCGCACCGAAGCCAACGCCACCATGGGCCACCTCATCGCCCATGCCGAGCTGATGCGCTACCGCGTGGCGCTGCTCGACGCCGGCGACCGGCTGACGATCAGCGAAGTGCGCGGCCTGCGCGCCAAGATCGACAGCAAGCACGCGGCGCTGTACTACCCCTGGGTGACGGTGCTCGACCCGGTGACGCGCCAGGAGCTGAACCTGCCGCCCAGCGGCTTCGTGGCCGGCATCTGCGCCCGCAACGACGTCGACCGCGGCGTGTGGAAAGCGCCGGCCAACGAAGTCGTGCGCCTGGCCATCGGCTTCGAGACGCTGCTCAACAAGGGCCAGCAGGAGGTGCTCAACCCCGAGGGCATCAACTGCTTCCGCTTCTTCGAAGGCCGCGGCCTGCGCCTGTGGGGCGCCCGCACGATCAGCTCCGACCCCGAGTGGAAGTACTTGAACGTGCGGCGCTACTTCGCCTATGTCGAACGCAGCATCGACAAGGGCACGCAGTGGGCCGTGTTCGAGCCCAACGGCGACGCCCTGTGGGCCAACGTGCGCGCCACCATCCGCGACTTCCTGATCAACGAGTGGGCCAGCGGCGCGCTGCTGGGCGACAAGCCCGAGAAGGCCTTCTTCGTGCGCTGCGACCGCTCGACGATGACGCAGAACGACCTCGACAACGGCCGCCTGGTGTGCCTGATCGGCATCGCACCGCTCAAGCCCGCCGAGTTCGTGATCTTCCGCATCGGCCAGTGGACGGCCGACCGCAACGTCTGAGGCCGCAGCGCCCGCCGCCCCCGCCCCGCATCTTCATACCCAACGCCAGGAGCCCGCCATGGCCGTGCTGCGAGACCGCCCTTATGTGCAGTTCAACTTCCTCGTCAACCTCGGCGATGGCGTGACCAACACGCCGCAAGCCGGCTTTCAAGAGATCAGCGGCATCGGCATGGAGGTGACCATCGCCGAGTACCGCCCCGGCAATTACGCCTTCAACAACGTCATCAAGACCGCGGGCCTGAACAAGGCCACCGACGTGACGATGAAGCGCGGCGTGATCGGCTCGCTCGATCTCTACCGCTGGCTCGACGACGTGCGCAACGGCTCCAACAACGGGCTGCGCACCGTCACGATCGAGCTCAAGAGCGAAGACCGCGCCAACACCGTGCAGACCTGGCGCCTGATCAACGCCCGCATCATGAAGCACGTCAGCGGCCCGCTCAACGCCAAGGGCACCGACGTGGCGATGGAAGAGCTGACGCTGTCCTACGAACGGCTCGAAATGGAGTGAGCGGCGCGCGCGCAGCCGACCCGCACCCGCACACCGCCCGGACCCCTCCGCCCCCATGACCACCACGCTGCAACGCCGACTGCCCGGCGTGCGCTTCGAAGTGCCGGCGCCGGCACTGGACGAGACGCTGCCGCGCATGGACATCGCGCTGTTCGTCGGCTTCGCCCAAAGCGGGCCGCTGAACCTGCCGGTGGTGGTGCAATCGGTGCCCGAGTTCGAGGCCATCTTCGGTGGCGCCGTCACGCTGGCGCCGCAGCCCGACGGCCGGCCCACCTACGGCGCGCTGCACGGCGCCGTGCGCGGCTTCTTTGCCCAGGGCGGCCAGCGCCTGTGGGTCGTGCGCGTGGCCGGCGAGCACGCGCGCACGGCGCAGTTCGGCCTGCAGCAGATGGTGCTGGCGCAGCGCGACGGGCCGGGTCAGGTCTGGCGCTTCGGCCCGGCCTGGATCGCTGCACGCGCGCCGGGTTCGTGGGCCGACGGCGTGCGCGTGGGCTGCGGCGTCAACACCCAGACCCTGGACGTGCTGCCGGTGGCCGACGCGCCCTTCGACGGCGAGCAGCTGCAGCTGGACGTGCTGGGCGCGGCCGCGCTGGCGCTGCGGGTGGGCGACGTGTTGCGCTTCGCACCGGGCGCGGGCGTGACCGCGCAGGGCCGCGTTGCCCTGCTCGGCGCTGCCGGCCCGGGCCTGCGCC
>JALHPY010000281.1 GCA_022842305.1 Rubrivivax sp. | reverse complement strand
CACGCGGCGCGCGCTCCGGCCTGGCGCCGGGCGCTGATCGCCGCCCTGGCGCTGCGCCACCCGCCCGGCAAGGCGCTGGACGAAGCGGCCTATGCCCAGCGCCTGCAGCAGCTGGCGCGCCAATACCCGCACCAGGCCGACGTGGCGCTGCTGGCCGCCGAGGCGCTGCTCAACCTGCACCCCTACGACTGGTGGCGCGCCGACGGCCAACCGCAGCCCTGGACACCCGCGATAGAGGCCCTGCTGCAGCAGGCGCTGCGGCTGGCGCCGGCCCACCCCGGCGCGCACCACTACTGGATCCACCTGCAGGAGTCATCGCCCCAGCCGCAGCGCGGCATGGCCAGCGCCGATGCGCTGCGCGACGCCCACCCCGGCTCGCCGCACCTGCTGCACATGCCTTCGCACATCGACATGCGCGTGGGCCAGTACGCGCAGGCCGTGCGCGCCAACCAGCGCGCCATAGCGGCCGACCAGCGCTACCTGGAGCAGGTGCTGGACGTGGCCAGCCTGTACCGCGTGGGCTACGTGGCCCACAACCACCATTTCCTGTGGGCAGCGGCCGGCATGGCGGGCCAGCATCAGGTGGCGCAGGACGCCGCCGAGGCCACCAACCCGGTGGCCTGCGGGCCCTCTCAAGAGAACCGCGGCCTGGCGGTGATGGCGCACTACGCGGCGCTGCCGGCCCTGACCCGGGTGCGCTTCGGTCTGTGGGAAGACGTGCTGCGGCGCACGCCGCCGCCGGATTCGCCCAGCTCGTACGCGCTGGCGCTGTGGCACTACGCGCGCGCCACTGCCGCGCTGCGCCTGGGCGACGCCGCCACCCTGGCCAGCGAACACCAGCACCTGCGCCGCGTGGCCGCCCGGCCGGCACTGGACGGCGCGCGCGTGAAGAACATCAACCCCGTGGGCACGCTGCTGAACATCGCGCAGTTGACGCTGCGCGCCGACATCGCCCTGGCCGGTGGCCGCCCCGCCGAGGCCGTGGGCCTGCTCAAGGAAGCCACCGTCGCCGAAGACGGCCTGGAGTACGACGAACCGCACCTGTGGCTGGCACCCACGCGCCACGCGCTGGGTGCGGCGCTGCTGGCCGCGGGCCGGCCGGCCGAGGCCGAGCAGGCCTACCGGCAGGATCTGGTGCACTACCCCGCCAACGGCTGGAGCCTGCAGGGCCTGGCACTGGCGCAGGCCGCGCAAGGCCAGGCGGACGCCGCCGCCACGCGCCAGCAGGCGGCGGCGGCCTTTGCCAGCGCCACGCGCAAGCCGGCGTCGGGCTCGCGCTTCTAGCAGCGCCCGCCACAGGCCCGCGTGCTGCCCATGGCCGAGCCGCCCCAGAACCCGCACCCCGCCCTGACCGCCGCCGGCCTGGACGGGCCGCCCCCCGACCCCACGGCCCGCCTGGCCGCGGCGAGCGGCTGGCGCCACCTGATCCAGGACTTCCGCCCGCTGGAGCAGAGCCTGGAATGGCGGCTCGGCCGTCATGCCTGGATGACGCAGGGCGCGCGCACCTTCAGCGAAGGCGGGGTGCCCTACATCGTCAACAACTCCGGCACGCTGTCGGCCAGCGTCGCGCGGCTGCTGCTGACGCGCCTGGACGAAGTGCCGGCCCCCGGCCCCATCCGCCTGCTGGAACTCGGCGCCGGCAGCGGCCTCTTCGCGCGCTACCTGCTGGACGAATTGCAGCGCCTGTGCATCGAGCGAGGGCGCAGCGACTACGAGCGGCTGGAGTACTGGGTGACCGACGCGTCGCCGGCCATGGTGGACGCGTGGCGGCAACGCGGCCAGTTCGCGCCGCACGCCGCGCGCGTGCAGCTGCGCGCCTGCGCGGCCGAGGCGGCGGCGTCGCTGCAGCCGCATCCCTGGCACGCCGTATTCGCGAACTACGTGCTCGACGTGCTGCCGGCCGACGTGGTGCGCCGCGGCGCAGCCGGCTGGGAACAACTTCACAGGCGCTGCTGGATCCAGGCCGACGCCGCCGCGCTGCGCCAATACACCCCGCTGTCGCCCGATGCCCTGCGTACGCTGGCCGAAGCCGACGACGAACCGGCCCACGCGGCGCTGGCCCCGCTGCTGCCGCTGCTGGAAAGCGAATCCGAGTTCCGGCCCGCCACGGCGGCGCAGGTGGCGCGCTGGCGCCTGGACGAAGCCGCGGCGGCAGCCAGCGAGCCGTTCACGGTCAACTGGGGCGCGCTGGATTGCCTGAGCGCCTTGCTGCCGCGCCTGTCTGCCGGCGGCTTTTGCCTGCTCAGCGACTTCGTCGCCGAACCCGGCCACGGCGCGCAGCGCTTCGGGCCGACAACAGCGCTGGGGCTGAACCTGGACGCGCTCGAAAGCCATGTGCGCGGCACGGGCTTCGAGATCTGCGCTTCTGAGGGCGACAGCGGCATGCTGCTGCGTCACCGGCTGATCACGCCCAGCCCGGCGCCGCAGACGCTGCCCTGCTTCGCGCGCGAGCTTGGCGCAGCGGCCTACCACTGGCGCGACCAGCCGCGCGACGAAGCAAGGGCCCACGCGGCAGCGGGCCAGACGGCGCTTGCGCTCGAACAGGTCCGGCTGGCTGTAGCGCGCGCACCCGGCGACTGGGCCGTGCTGCACGAGGCCGCCGAGTTTGCCGCCGGCCATCTGCGCGACTTTGCACTGACCCGCGACTTGGCGCAGGCCGTGCTGGCCCGCAACCCCTGGACCGATCATCGTCCGTGGAACACGCTGGGCGGGGCGCTGCTGGGTCTGGGCCAGCCCCAGCAGGCGCTGGACTGCCACCTGCAGGCGCTGCGCATCCACGCCCAGGACGCCGGCACCTGGCTGGCGCTGGCGCGCTGCCGACTGGCGCTGGAACGGGCCGGCGAAGCCCTGGAAGCGATTGCGCACGGCCTGGCCTGCGACGCCGATGCGATGTTCCGCCACCTCCTGCTGGCCGAGCAGGCGCGCGCGCTGGAACTTCTATCCCGCCGATTCGGGGCCGAACGCGCGGCACGAGCACGCCGTCGTTCAGGCTGCTAGCATTTGCCGCGGCGATCGGCCGTCGGGTACCAGGGAGGCTCTCACCATGCTCACGCTCGCCAAGAACGCCATCGAAGGAACCGTGATGGGTCGGCCGGTCCACGCCTTCGCGCTCGATGGGAAAGTCGGAGCCGCGCCGCCGCCCGGCGAATACGACCTGCTGCCGCCGGTGGAAGATCCGGTCTTCGGCACCTACGTCATCGCCGTGCGCCGGGGCGCGGGCATCACGGTCGGCCTCCACTGGTCGAAGCGGCCCGTCGAGCCCGGCGTGGCGCCGCGCCACGAGGGCATCAAGCTGCCGACCGCGCGCGCGGTCAAGATGAAGCTGCCGGCGGACGCTGCGGGCGAAGAGGCCTTCGTGCTGAGCAAGCAGCCGATCCCGGGCCGCAACTGCGTGGTGCTGGCCTCGGGCTTCTCGGACCTGCTGGACGCCTTGTCGAGCGGGGGCAAAGCGGCGCTGACGGTCATCTGAGCGCGGCGCCGCGCGCCAGCCAGGCGCGGTAGGCGCCGCCGGCCTTGAGCTCGTCCAGAAGCGCCTGATCGAAGCCGCCCGGCCGGCCCGCGGCCAGGCGCGCGGCGCGGGCCTGAGTCGTGAGCCAGCGCAACAGGTCGTCGCGGCTGGCGTGGTGTTCGGCCAACCAGCGCGCCACCGCCGCCGCGTCGCCCAGGCCGT
>JALHPY010000280.1 GCA_022842305.1 Rubrivivax sp. | reverse complement strand
GCCTAACGTGTTTTCGGCAACACGACGATGTAGTCGATACCGACCACTTGTTGCCGATGCTGCATGCCGGTATCCATAGATGGCTCCAGTGGAGTCAGGGACACCTCGGCACGATACGCTCCTTCAGACCAAGTGCGATCGCTGTGGACCGTCGAATACTCCAAACCTCATCGGCCTTGTTCCACCTGGCGCCCGCAGCCTTCAGCTTCGCCTGTAGTTCCCTTTCCTGCGGTCGTACCGCCACGTCAACGGTTGGTCCAGGTCGCCGGCTGATGACCCTTTCGGAGACGATCAGCTCGACCGTGGTAAGGCGCTTGGTCCCGGTCTCGTCCAGTCTATGGCGTACGCAGACCAGCTGCCTGCCGAATTGCGCTGTCAGACCTTTGGCGCCACGCGCATTGGGCGCGAGCTTCTTCATGACGCGTAGGTCGGGTGCCTGAGGCTTCGTCTTGGAGCGCACGAGATGACGATTCGGGTGTTGTCGGCGGTGGTGCCGCCCGGTGTAGAGCCCGCAGAAGGCTCCACGGCAGACTTGAACAGGGGCTTGCAGGCGGCGCCGGACTTTGATACTGTATATATATACAGCAATCTGCCCTTGCCTGCAAGCCATGACCATGCCTTCGCCTGTCACGCCACCGCGCCTGCTGGACGCGTTGCGTCAGCAGATCCGCTACATGCACTACAGCCTGCGCACCGAAGAGGCCTACCTGCATTGGGTGCGGGCCTTCATCCGCTTCCATGATCTGCGCCATCCTGCCGAGCTTTCACAGCCCGAGGTCGAGGCCTTCCTCACCTGGCTGGCCAACGAGCGCGGCGTCGCACCGGCCACGCACAGGCAGGCCTTGTCGGCGCTGCTGTTTCTTTACCAGCGCGTGCTGCGTCAGCACCTGCCCTGGATGGAGGAAATCGGTCGCCCGCGCAATGAACGCCGCTTGCCCGCGGTGCTGTCGGCGGACGAGGTCGCCGCTCTGTTGGCCAAGCTTGACCTTCTGCAGCAGCAGCAGCAGTCTCCGGGCTTCTCGTCCTTCGGCCTGCTGGGCAGGCTGCTCTACGGGACCGGCATGCGGCTGCTCGAGGGCTTGCGCCTGCGCTTCAAGGATATCGACTTCGACCGCAGCGCAATCGTCGTGCGGGAGGGCAAGGGCTTCAAGGATCGTGTCGTGATGCTGCCGGGCGCGCTGGTGGCACCGCTGCGCATGCAGCTTGGCTTGGTGCACGCGGTGTGGGCCGACGACAGGGCCAGCGGTCTGGCGGGGGTGCACTTGCCTGACGCCCTGGCGCGCAAGTACCCCCGTGCTGCCGAGTCCTGGGCCTGGCATTGGGTCTTCCCGCAGGCCCGGCCAACGGTGGATCCGCGCAGCGCCGTTCTGCGCCGCCACCACCTGCCCGAAGGCAGCTTCCAGCGTGTCTTCAAGCTTGCGGTGGCCGCCGCGGCCATTCACAAGCCGGCCTCGCCGCACACGCTGCGCCATTCCTTTGCCACCCACCTGCTGCAGGCGGGCTACGACATCCGCACCGTGCAAGAGCTGCTGGGCCACGCCGACGTCAGCACCACCATGATCTACACCCACGTGCTGCGCCTGGGCGGTGGTGCCGTGCGCAGCCCGCTGGACAGCCTGGCCGGGGCCGTTTCCACCCCGGCTTCCGCCACCGCTGCCCCGCCTGCCCCCGCAACGGGGCGCACGCCCGACGCTGGCGCTGCCGCACCCGCAGCGTCGCCCCCCGCCAGTGCCGCCATCACGGCCCCTGCACCGGGCCTGCCCGGCGCCCTGCGCTACCCGGCACCGGGTGGCCGGACCCTCACCGTCCGTCGCGTGCGCGAGCCGCAATCGCCGTGGCCAGCAGCCGTCGCATCCCATCGCTCCCCGCCTACGCCGAACTCCGCTGCCGCAGCAACTTCAGCTTCCTGAGCGGCGCTTCGCACCCTGAGGAACTGGTGGCGCGCGCGCAGGCCCTGGGCTATGCCGCGCTGGCGCTGACGGACGAGTGCTCGGTGTCCGGCGTGGTGCGCGCCCACGCCGAGGCCGAACGCCTGCAGATGCGGCTGATCGTCGGCGCCGAGATGCAGCTCTCGCGGCCCGATGCCGCAGTTGCCCCCCGGTCCGGCGCCCGCACCGGCGCTGCCGCGTCCCAACCCCCGCCCGCGCCGCCAGAACCGCGCCTGGTGCTGCTGGCCCAGTCGCGCCGCGGCTACGGCAACCTCGTGCGCTGGATCACGCTGGCGCGCCGGCGTGCGCCCAAGGGCCAGTACCTGGCGCTGCGCAGCGACCTCGAGGGCCGCGTGCCCCTGGCGCCCATGCTGGCCGGTCTGCCCGACTGCATGGCCCTGCTGGTGCCCGACCCGGCGCAGTCCTTCGAGACCCTGTTCAACCACGCCATGTGGCTGAAGACCTGGTTCGGCGTCGAACGTGCCGCCCTGGCGGTGGAGCTGCGCCTGCTGCCGCACGACGCGCTGCTGGTGGACCTGCTCAAGCGCCTGTCGGCCACCACCGAGCTGCGCCTGGTGGCCACCGGCGGGGTGCTGATGCACGCGCGCTCGCGCAAGGCGCTGCTGGACGTGCTCACCGCCACGCGGCTCAAGTGCACGGTGGGCCAGGCGGGCCTGGCGCTGCAGGCCAATGCCGAGGCCCATCTGCGTTCGCGCGTGCGCCTGGCCGGCCTGTACCGCCCTGAGTGGCTGCAGGCCACGCTGGACCTGGCAGGGCAGTGCGCCTTCAGCCTGGCCGAGCTGAAGTACGAATACCCGCGCGAGATCACGCCCGAAGGCCACACCCCCACCACCTGGCTGCGCCAGCTGACCGAAGAGGGCGTGCAGCGCCACTACCCCGGTGGCCTGCCCCCTGCCGTACGCGCCATGATCGAGCACGAGCTGGCGCTCATCGCCCAGCTGCACTACGAGCCTTACTTCCTGACCGTGGCCGACATCGTGCACTGGGCGCGCGCCCAGGGCATCCTGTGCCAGGGCCGCGGCAGCGCCGCCAACTCGGCCGTGTGCTACTGCCTGGGCGTGACCGCGGTCGACCCGGCGCGCAGCACGCTGCTGTTCGAGCGCTTCATCAGCGCCGAGCGCAACGAGCCGCCCGACATCGACATCGACTTCGAGCACCAGCGCCGCGAAGAGGTCATCCAGTACATCTACCGCAAGTACGGCCGCCACCGCGCCGCGCTCACCGCCGTGATGATCAGCTACCGGCCGCGCTCCGCCCTGCGCGACGTGGGGCGGGCGCTGGGCATCGATGCCCAGCGCATCGCCGCCGTGGCCAAGACGCAGCAATGGTGGGACGACGCGGCGGGCCGGTCCGAGCGCCTGCGCGAATGCGGCCTGGACCCCGACTCGCCCTTGTGCCGGCTGTGGCTGGAACTGGCCGCCACGCTGATCGGCTTTCCGCGCCACCTGTCGCAGCACCCGGGCGGCTTTGTCATCGCGCGCGAAGACCTGGCGCAGCTGGTGCCGGTGGAAAACGCCGCGATGGAGGGCCGCAGCGTCATCCAGTGGGACAAGGACGACCTCGACGCCCTGGGCCTGCTCAAGGTCGACATCCTGGCCCTGGGCATGCTCAGCGCCATCCGCCGCGCGCTGGCCCTGGTCGGCGCCAAGCTGGGCCGCACACTGCAGATGCACCAGCTGCCGCCCGAAGACCCGGCCAGCTACGCCATGCTGTGCCGCGGCGACAGCGTGGGCAC
>JALHPY010000279.1 GCA_022842305.1 Rubrivivax sp. | reverse complement strand
CGCCGGTTGCGCCCGCCGCGCCGCCCACGGCTGCGCCGGGCCCGCCCGCCGCGCGCGCCTGCAGCTTCTCGTGCGCCGATTCGCGGTCGATCGTCTTCTCATACGTGCCTGCCACCAGCGAGCCCTGCAGCAGCGCCTGGCGCTGCGCCGCCGACACCGGCCCTATCTGGCTGCCCGGGGGCAGCACGTAGACGCGTTCGGTCACGCTGGGCCGGCCCTTGGCGTCCAGAAAGCTCACCAGCGCCTCGCCCACGCCCAGGTCCATGATGGCCGCGGCCATGTCGCCTACCGCCGGGTTGGCGCGCATGGTCTCGGCCGCGGCCTTCACCGCCTTCTGGTCGCGCGGCGTGAAGGCGCGCAGCGCGTGCTGCACCCGGTTGCCCAGCTGCGCCAGCACGGTGTCGGGCACGTCCAGCGGGTTCTGCGTCACGAAGTACACGCCCACGCCCTTGCTGCGCACCAGGCGCACCACCAGCTCGATGCGCTCGGTCAGCGCCGCGGGTGCGTCCTTGAACAGCAGGTGCGCCTCGTCGAAGAAGAACACCAGCTTGGGCTTGTCCAGGTCGCCCACCTCGGGCAGCAGCTCGAACAGTTCGCTCAGCATCCACAGCAGGAAGGTGGCATACAGGCGCGGCGCGTTCATCAGCTTGTCGGCGGCCAGGATGTTGACCACGCCCTGGCCGTCGACGGTCTGCATGAAGTCGCTGATGTCGAGCATGGGCTCGCCGAAGAACTTGTCGCCACCTTGCTCCTCGATCTGCAGCAGCCCGCGCTGGATGGCGCCGATGCTGGCCGCGCTGACGTTGCCGTACTGTGTGGTGAAGTCGCGCGCGTTGTCGCCCACGTACTGCAGTGCGGCGCGCAGGTCCTTCATGTCCAGGATCAGCAGGCCGTTGTCGTCGGCGATCTTGAACACCAGGTTGAGCACGCCCTGCTGCGTCTCGTTCAGCGCCAGCATGCGCGACAGCAGCAGCGGTCCCATGTCGCTGACGGTGGCGCGCACCGGGTGGCCCTGTTCGCCGAAGACGTCCCACAGCGTGGTGGGGCAGGCGGCCGCGGTGGGTTCGGCCAGGCCGCGCTCCTGCAGCACGGCGCGCAGCTTGGGGCTGATGTTGCCGGCCTGGCTGATGCCGGTGAGATCACCCTTCACGTCGGCCATGAACACCGGCACGCCGATGCGGCTGAAGCTTTCGGCCAGGGTCTGCAGCGAGATCGTCTTGCCGGTGCCGGTGGCGCCGGTGATCAGGCCGTGGCGGTTGGCCAGGGCGGGCAGCAGTTCGCAGCTGATGCTGCCGCGCTGGGCGACGAGGATGGGATCGGGCATGGTGTGACTACTCCGCGGTCGGGCAACGCGGCGCAGTCTAACGGCCGCCGCACCTGCTGGCACGGCGGCGGGGCGTCAGGGCGGCAACTGCGCCTGAACGCTGATGGACGCGTACCAGGCGGCCAGGTTGGCCACGTCGTCGGCCGACAGGCCCTTGGCCATCAGCGTCATGACCTCGTGGCGGCGCTCGCCGCTTTGATAGGCCTTGAGCTGACGCGCCAGGTACAGCGCCGGCTGCCCGGCCAGGTTGGGCGCGTCGGGCGCCGTGGACAGGCCGTTGAGGCCGTGGCACACGGCGCAGGCCTGGGCCTTGGCGCGGCCGGCCTGCGCGTCCGCAGCCCAGGCCGCTGGCGCCGCCAGCGAAAGTGCGAGCGAAAGTGCCAGCGCCAGGGGCAGGGCCCGGTGTTGCAAGCGTGGCATATTGGCCTGCATCACCGCCGGCTCAGGGTGCGCTGTAGGTCACGCGGTACAGGGCACCGGCGAAGTCGTCGCTGATGAGCAGGGAGCCGTCCTTCATCACCGCCACGTCCACCGGCCGGCCGCGGTAGATGCCGTTCTCGTCCAGCCAGCCCTCGGCGAAGACCTCGGAGTGGTTGGCCGTGCCGTCGGCCTTGAGCGCAACGAAGTTGATCAGCGCGCCGCTGGGCTTGGTGCGGTTCCACGAGCCGTGCGCGGCCACGAAGGCACCACCCTGGTACTTGGCCGGGAACATCTTGCCGTTGTAGAAGCTCATGCCCAGCTGGGCCTGGTGCGCCGGAAACTCGATCTGCGGCTTGGTCCAGCTGGCGGGCGGCTTCATGTCCTTGAGATCGGGCGCGGCGGCGGTGCCGGCGATCTGCACGCTGTTGCCGTGGATGTACGGGTAGCCGAAATGCTCGCCCCCGGCCTTGGTGATGCGGTTCAGTTCGCCCGGTGGCGTTTCGTCGCCCATGCCGTCGGTCTGGTTGTCGGTGAACCAGACGGTCTTGTCCCGCGGGTTGATGTCCATGCCCACCGAGTTGCGCACGCCCTTGGCGACCACCTCGCGGCCCGAGCCGTCGAAGGGGTTCAGCCGGATCATGCCGCCGATGCCCAGCTGCTCATACAGGGCCACCTTGTCCTTGGGCTGCACGTTGTACGGCTGGCCCAGCGTGATGTAGAGCTTGCCGTCGTCGCTGACGCGGCAGGTGCGCGCGCCGTGGTTGTAGCTTTCTTCATCGGGCGGGATCAGCTTGCCCTGGTCGACCACCTTGATCACCGCGACGTCGGGGCCTTCGTAGAAGAACTCGGCGGCGGGGAAGTTGAGCACGCGGTTGTGCTCGGCCACGATCAGGAAGCCGTCGCGGGTCCAGCACACGCCGTTGGGGTTGGTGAACTTCAGGCTGGGGGCGAAGGACTTCACCTCGTCGGCCACGCCGTCGCTGTTGCGGTCGGTCACGGCCCACACCGTGGTCTTGCGCGTGCCCACGAACAGCATGTTCGTGCTGGGCGCCACGGCCATGTGGCGGGCGTCGGGCACCACGGCGTACAGGTCGATGCTGAAGCCTGGCGGCAGCTTCACGCGCTTGAGGTTGGCGCGGATGGCGTCGGCGTTGCGGCCGGTCTGCGGCACCACCGGGATGTTGAGGTCGGTGGTGGCGACCTTCATCTGCTGCAGTTTTTCGATGTTGGTCTGGGCCTGGGCGCCGGCGGAAAGGGCCAGGGCCGCGGCGGCCAGGGCGATGCGCGTGGCGCGGTACTTCGTGCTCATGGGTCTTTGTCTCCTCGTTATTGGTAGCGCGGAACAGCCGCCTGCGGCGGAATGACGCAGCGGAGCGCGTATCTTGCGCAATTCCGTTGCCGCGGCAAGCCGGGGCTTTACCACCACCCCTATGCTGGGAAGGGGACTGCCGCAGGCGTCAATCGATCATGGCGTCCAGGCCGGGCCGGCAGGCCAGGCGATCGGCTTCGGTCAACTGGGCAAAGGCCTGGTGCGCCCGGGCCAGCGCACGCAGCCGCGCGAAAGGGTCGCCGGCGGCGCGGGCGACCAGGCCCAGGGCCTGCCAGGCGTAGAAGCACTCGAGCGCCGGGCCTGCGTGGGCCTGCACGATGTCCAGGCAGGCTTGCGCATGCGGCAATGCCTGGGCCGGGTCGCCGGCCTTCAGCCAGCTCATGGCCAGCCGGTACTCTGCGCGTTCGGTCTCCAGCCAGGTGCCGGCCAGGGCCCAGTGCACGCGGCTGGCCTGGGCGGCGCGCAGCATCTGCGCGCGTTCGGCCGGGCTGCGCTGCGGCAGCTCTTCCAGCGCGCAGGCCAGGTTGTTGGCGGCGATGGCCAGGGCGCGGTGGGCCGGGTCGTCGGCGGCCAGGGCGGCAGCCTCGGCCTCGGCCAGCGCCTGCTCGAACAGCGCGGCCGCGCGGCCGCGGTCGAGGTCGACCAGGTTG
>JALHPY010000278.1 GCA_022842305.1 Rubrivivax sp. | reverse complement strand
AAGATGCCGGCGTCCATGCTCGGGCCCATCTGCAGCGTCAGCGGCGCGTACAGCGTCCAGCCCGCGGCGGGCGCACCGCCGGGCATGAAGAAGCTGCCCACCAGCATCAGCGCGGCCGGAATCAGCAGCCAGAAGCTGAGGTTGTTCATGCGCGCGAAAGCCATGTCCGCGGCGCCGATCTGCAGCGGGATCATCCAGTTCGCGAAGCCCACGAAGGCCGGCATGATGGCGCCGAACACCATGATCAGGCCGTGCATGGTGGTGAGCTGGTTGAACAGCTCGGGGTTCACGTACTGCAGCCCGGGCTGGAACAGCTCGGCGCGTATGCCCAGGGCCAGCACGCCGCCCACCATCAGCATCGCAAAGCTGAACAGCAGGTACATCGTGCCGATGTCCTTGTGGTTGGTGGCAAACAGCCAGCGGCGCCAGCCGTGCGGATGGCCGTGGTCGTGGTCATGCCCGGCGGCGTGGCCGTGGTGGTCTAGGACTGCGCTCATGTGGTGATTCCTCGGGGCCTGGTCCGGCGCTGATTACTTGCGGGCGGCAACGACTTCGGCGGGCTGCACTGCCAGGCCGGTCTGGTTGCTCCACTGGTTCTTGGTGAAGGTGATGACGGCGGCAAGCTCGGTGTCCGACAGCGTGCGCCAGGCCGGCATGGCGCCGTTGTTCTGGCCGTTGAGCAGCACCGCGATCTGCTTGCTGGAGTCGGCGTCCTGCACCAGGGCGGCGCCGTCCAGCGGCTTGATCGGGCCCAGGCCCTTGCCGTCGGGCTTGTGGCAGGCGGAGCAGTGGGCGGCGTAGACCTTCTCGCCGCGGGCCACCAGGTCGGCCAGCTTCCACACCTTGGCCGGGTCGTCGGCTGCGGCGGCCATGGCCTTCTTCTGCACGTCCACCCACTGGGCATAGTCAGGCTGGCTGAGCACCTTGACGTGGATGGGCATGTAGGCGTGTTCCTTGCCGCACAGCTCGGCGCACTGGCCGTAGAAGTCGCCGGTCTTCTCGGCGCGGAACCAGGTGTCGCGCACGAAGCCGGGGATGGCGTCCTGCTTGACGCCCAGCGCCGGCACCATCCAGGCGTGGATCACGTCGTTGGCAGTGGTGATGATGCGCACCTTGCGGCCCACCGGCACCACCAGCGGGTTGTCCACCTTGAGCAGGTAGTCGTCACCCACCGGCTTGCCGGCGTCGGACATCTGGCGGTGCGCGTTGTCCAGCGTGGACAGGAAGGCGATGCCCTCGCCCTCGCCCTTGAGGTAGTCGTAGCCCCACTTCCACTGGTAGCCGGTGGCCTTGATGGTGAGGTCGGCGTTGCTGGTGTCCTTCATCGCCACCACGGTGCGCGTGGCCATTGCGCCCATGGCGATGACGATGATGAAAGGCACCACGGTCCAGGCGATCTCCACCGCCACGCTCTCGTGGAAGTTGGCGGCCTTGTGGCCCACCGACTTGCGGTGCTTGAGGATCGAATAGAACATCACGCCGAACACGGCGACGAAGATCGCCACGCAGACGATGAGCATGAAGTTGTGCAGCCACTGCTGCTGCTCGGCGATGCGCGTGACCGCCGGGTGCAGGTCGAGCTGGCGTACGGCCGGGCCGCCCGGCAGGTCATTGACCGCCTGTGCCAGCCCCGAGGCCAGCGCCGTGCCCCCGGCCAGCAGGGCGCGCAGCGCGGGCTTGACGAGGGATTGCCGCAGGGCTTGTGTCTTCATCATCGTCTTCGTCTTCTCAGTTCGAATCGTTCACGGGGCCCACCGACACACGGCGCAGCGCGCGCCGCAGCTCCTGTGCCAGCACGGCGCGCGCCTCGGGCCGCAGAAAGCGCCCCACCCGCACCATGCGGCCCTGCCCGCGGATCTGCACCAGCGAGCCCTGGCCGGCGGCCGGCTCGACCGTGGCCCATTCGGCCGCGAAATCGGTGTGCGCCACGCGCCGGCCGGTGCACTGCTCGACCAGCAGCAGGCGCCCCACCAGGGTGAGCGTCTCGCTGTCGCCGGCATGGCGCGCCGCCAGCCCGAGCAGCAGCCCGGCAACCAGCAGGTCCAGGCCCACCCAGGCCAGCGCCGCGCCCTTCCACACCAGCAGCAGCGCCAGGGCCAGCAAAAGGCCGCACAGCAAGGCGCAGACGTTGCCGGCCTGGCGCTGCCAGGGGGCATCGGCCGGCGCCAGGCGCCATTGCAGCGCCTGCGCCGACCCCGGACGCCCCGGCAGCGCGATCGCCTGCCCGAAGGCACGCGCCACGCGTGCCGGCGTGGGCCAGGAATCTGGTGCAAAGGTGACGGACATCAAGGTTTCCGGCAGTGAAAAGTGGCACCCGGGCGAGCTGACCGGTGGCAAAGCGGCGGATTCTAGCCCAGCGTTCTGCGGCACCAGCAGGGGTATCAACCCGGCTTCAAGCGGGCCTGCGACCGGCGCGCGCCATGCTGCGCAGGTCTTCCAGCGGCACCGTGGTCTGTGCCGCCACGCGCGGGCGCGGGGGCGGCTTGAAGGCGTGGCCGTAGACGATCTCGAAGCTCAGCGGGATCCGTCCTGCCGCATCGGCCCGCGCCTGCAGCGCCGCGGCCAGGCGAGCGCGCCAGCGCGGCGTGCGCAGGCCGGGGTGGCGGCGCGGGTCGGCATTGCCGCCCAGGCCGCGCAGTTCGGCCAGCAGGGCGTCGGCGCTGGGCCAGCTCAGGGTCACGGTCTCCTGGTCCATCACCGGGTCGGCAAAGCCGGCGGCCACCAGCATGTCGCCCAGGTCGTGCATGTCCACCAGCGGGGCAAAGGGCGCCGGCCAGCCGGCCGCGGCATACAGCGCGCGCAATTCGCCCAGCGTGCCCGGGCCCAGCGTGGAAAACATCAGGAAGCCGTCGACGGCGATGGCGCGCTGCCAGCGCCGCAGCAACGCCTGCGGCTCGGCCACGGCGTGCAGGTGCATGTTGGACCACAGCAGCTCGGCGCCGCCGGGGGGCGGTTCGGCGCCATCGATCAACGCCGGCGCATGGCCTGTCCAACGCTGCGGCGACCACCAGGGCCGGGCCAGTGCCTGGGCGGTGGCGCGGCGGCGTTCGGCATCGGGCTCCAGGCCCAGCCACTGCGCCTTGGGATAGGCCTGCGCCAGCAGCGCCTGGCTGGCGCCCAGGAAGACGCCCCAGTCGAGCACGCGCGGCGGTTGCAACCGTATCAGCGGCAGACGTTCGGCCATGCGCCGCGCCACTTCGGCGTGCAGCCAGGGCGGCGTGCCGGCGCGGTTGAGGCGCCTGAGCTGCAAGGCCAGCGCCGCTTCGCACACCGGCCGGCGGGCGGGCGCTGGCGGGGTGGCGGCGTCTTGTTCGGGCATGGGCGGGCAGTATATTGAGCCGATGTCCCGCCCCCTGCGCGTGTTGCCCTGCCAGTGCGAGGTCTGCCGCCAATGGGCCGGCGCCGCGCTCTGCGGCGACTGCCTGGCCCGCTTTGCCGCGCCGCGCCCACGCTGCCTGCGTTGCGCCCTGCCGCTGGGCGCGCCCGCCGCAGCCTGCGGTGAATGCCTGCGCGAACCGCCGCCCTTCGAGGCCGCGGCCTGCGCCGTGGACTACGCCTTCCCCTGGGACCGACTGATCGCCGACTTCAAGTTCAACAGCCGCCCTGAACTGGCCGGCCCGCTGGCCGAACACCTGGCCGCGGCCGCCGCCAGCCTGGCGCGTGCCGACTGCGTGCTGCCGGTGCCGCTGGCGCCCCAGCGCCTGGCCACGCGCGGCTACAACCAGGCCTGGGAGCTGGCGCGGCGCGCCG
>JALHPY010000277.1 GCA_022842305.1 Rubrivivax sp. | reverse complement strand
CGGTGGTGGCGCTGGCGCGCCTGCTCGAGCAGCAGGCGCTGGCGCGGCGCCAGTTGGGCAGCCGCGCGCCGGCCCTGGTGCCGGTGCGCGATGTCAACCCGCTGCGCGTGGCCAAGTCGCCCGAGGCCGCACTGCAGGCCTTGCTGGCCCCGGGCGCCGACCCGCAGCAGCCGCTGCAGCGCGCGGCGGCCGAACTGGCGGCACACCAGGACCGGCTGATGGCCGCCTTCCAGGGCGCGACGCAGCGCCTGGGCGAAGAACTGGCGCCCGAGTCACTTGACGCGGCCGTGGCCGGCACTGGCGACTCGGCGCGCACTGCTCAGCGCTGGGAGCTGTACAAGGGCCTGTGGCAGGGACTGGGCCTGGCGCCGGGCCAGCCCTGGAGCGAAGGCTTTGCCGAGGCCGCGCTGCTGCACCTGGCGGCCGCCTACGACGACCAGGGCAAGGCCTGATCAGGGCATGAGGGGAGGGCGGCGATGAGCGACTTCTTCAGCTACGGCGGCGCCCCGGCGCCCGCCCCCGAGCCCGAACGTGCCGCGGCGCCGCGCGCCATCCTGGGCGATCTCAGCGGCGAGGACTGGGAGAAGTTCATCGCCCACACCGCACGCCGCCGCCACCCGGCCGGCGCCGTGATCGTGGCGGCAGGCGCCGTGGACGCTGCGCTGTGCTTCATCGCCAGCGGCCGGGTCGAGCTGGTGGCGCCGGCTGGCGCGCGTGAGGCGCGGGGCGAGGGCGAGGTTTTCGGCCTGCTCAGCTTTCTGGACGGCGAACCCAGCGCGGTGACAGTGCGTGCCAGCGCCGACGCGCCGGTGGAGCTGCTGCGCATCACGCCCGAGAACCTGCAGCAGCTGGCCGCCTGGCAGCCGCGCATCGCCGTGCTGCTGCTGCGCGACCTGGGCGCGCACGTGGCCGCGCGCCTGCGCCGCCTGCAGCCGGGCGACTGAGAGGCTGAGAGTCTTTCGCCCATGCCCGCCTGTCGCGCCCAGACACCCCCGCTCGTCGTTGCAAATGCTCGCCATAGCCCGAGCTATGGCTGCGCTTTGCGCCTAGATCGGGGGCGCCTGGACGCGCCCTTCGGGCACGGCCGAAAAACTCTCAGCCTCTGACCCGCCGCATGACCACCATCCCCATCGTCCCGGCCGAGCGCGCCGCTGCGCCGGTGGACCCGGCCCAGGCCGCGACCCAGTTCTTCAGCAACTACACGCGGCTGGAATCGCGCGTGCCCATGGCCTGGTGGTACGCGGCGCGCGTGCTGGCGCTGGGCATCGCGCTGGCGCTGGCGGCGCTGCTGCTGCTGCAACCCGAACTGGGCCTGAAGCTGTTCTGGGGGCTGGCCATCCCGGTGGTGCCGGCGCTGCTGGTCATCGCCCCGGGCTTGTGGCGCCAGGTCTGCCCCATGGCCACCATGAACCAGCTGCCGCGCCTGGCTGGCTACGGCCGCGCGCTGGAGCTGCCGCCGCGGCTCAAGAATGCTGCCTTCGGCATCGCCGTGGGGCTGTTCCTGGTGGCGGTTAGCTTGCGCGTGCCGCTGCTCAACCACAGCGGCGCGGTGGTGGGTGCGGGCATCCTGGGCGTGCTGCTGCTGGCGCTGCTGGGCGGGCTGACCTTCAAGGGCCGCAGCGGCTGGTGCGGCACCTTCTGCCCGCTGGCACCCATCCAGCGCACCTACGGCCAGGCGCCGGTCATCATGGTGAAGAACGGCTACTGCAACCCCTGCGTGGGCTGCCAGAAGAGCTGCTACGACTTCAACCCGCGCGCCGCGGTCTTCAGCGACGTGTACGACGACGACCCGCGCCACGCGGCGCAGCGGCGGCTGTTCATGGGCCTGCTGCCGGGGCTGATCCTGGCCTACTTTCTGCAGGGGCCGGCGCCGGCCTACGGCGTGGTGCAGTACCTGCTGACGCTGCTGGTGGGCGTGGCCGCCTCGGCCGGGCTGTACGGGCTGGCCGTGGCCTTTGCGCCGGCCAACCCCTACCGCGTGGCCCTGGCCTTCGGTGCGCTGGCGCTGGCGGCTTTCTACTGGTTTGCCGGGCCCATCGTCGTGCGCACCCTGGCTTGGCTGGCCGGTGCCGAGGCGCCGGCCGTGGCGCTGGGGGCATCGCAGGGCCTGGGCATCGTGCTGGCGCTGGTGCTGGCCACCAACGGCCTGCTGGCCGAGCGCCGCTGGAACCTGGCGCAGCGCAAGCCGGCGCGCGCGGCCGAGACGGCGTCGCGCAGCCAGTTCGGCGCGGGCAAGGCCGGCACCGCGCTGAAAGACCGCCTGGCGCGCGCCGACGCGGCCGAGGTCACCGACCGCGGCTCGGGCATCAGCTTTCAGGTGGGGCCCGACGCCACGCTGCTGGAAGCCATCGAATCCGCCGGCCTGAAGATCAACTTCGGCTGCCGCGCCGGCGTGTGTGGCGCCGACCCGGTGGCGGTGTGCGATGGCCACGACAACCTGTCGCCACCCGGCGACGACGAACGGGCCACGCTGCGCCGCCTGGGTCTGGAAGGGCGCGCGCGCCTGGCCTGCATGTGCACGGTCAAGGGCCCGGTGCTGATCGACCGCGACCCGCGCTCGGCGCCCCCGCCCAAGACGGCCGCCGCGGCGCCCGTGGCGCGCCCCGACCGCGCCCTGCCGCTGGCCCTGAAGCGCGTGGTCGTCGTCGGCAACGGCGTGGCCGGCATGGGCGTGGCCGAGGCCCTGCGGCGCGAGAGCGCCAGCGTGCAGATCGACATCGTCGGCAACGAGCCGCACGTCTTCTACAACCGCATGGGCATAGGCCGGCTCATCTACGACAGCGCCGGGCCGGATGCGATGCAGGCGCTGCAACTGGTGCCGCCCGACTGGCCACAGGCGCAGCGCGTCAAGGTCTGGAGCGGCGCGGTGGCGGCGCGCATCGATCGGCAAGGGCGCCAGCTGCACCTGGCCAGCGGCGAGGTGCTGCCCTATGACAAGCTGGTGCTGGCCACCGGCTCGCGCTCACTGCCGCCCGACGACGAGTTCCTGACGCGGCCCAACGCCTTCGTGCTGCGCTCGGCCGACGATGCCCTGGCGATCCGCAGCTGGGTGCAGCGGCGCCAGGCGCGGCGCGCGCTGGTGGTGGGTGGCGGCGTGCTGGGGGTCGAGGCGGCCGACGCGCTGCACAAGCTGGGCCTGAAGGTCACGCTGCTGCAGCGCGCCGACCGGCTGATGAACCAGCAGCTCGACGAGCAGGGCGCAGCCAAGCTGGCGGGCTACCTCGAGAGCATCGGCATCCAGGTGGTCACGCACAGCTCGGTGCTGCGTTACGAGGGCAGCCCGCAGCTGCAGGCTGCCTGGCTGGCGCACGGCCCGCGCGTGCGTGCCGATGTCTTCGTGGCTGCCCTGGGCATACAGGCCAACACCTTCCTGGCCGATCAGGCCGGCCTGAAGCTGGGCGACAACGGCATCCGCGTGGACGCGCAGATGCGCAGCTCAGACCCCGACATCTACGCCGTGGGCGACGTGGCCGAGCTCAAGGGCACACCGCGTGGCCTATGGCCCATCGGCGCGGCGCACGCGGCGGCGGCGGTGGACTCGATGCTGGGCGACCCGCACCCCTATGCCACGCCGCGCATCGTGCTGCAGCTCAAGTGCGAAGGCATAGACCTGCGCAGCCAGGGCGAAATCGTGGCGCGCGAAGGCGACGAGGACTTCCATGCGCGCGAAGGCGACCCCGCCTGGTGGCGCCTGATCGTGCGCCATGGCCAGCTCGCCGGCGGCCTGTACGTGGGCCCGCCGGGCACGGCCAAGGCCTTCACCAAGCTGCTGCAGCAGCC
>JALHPY010000276.1 GCA_022842305.1 Rubrivivax sp. | reverse complement strand
CGGCCGCTGGCGCGGCTGCGCCAGGCGGCGCGCGACGCCATCCTGCTGCGCGTGGAAGACGCGCGCGCCGCCGGCGTGCTGGCCGCGCTGGCCATCGGCGACCAGGCGGCCATCGAACGCGGCGACTGGGATCTGTTCCGCGACACGGGGACGGCGCATCTGATGTCGATATCGGGGCTGCACGTGACCATGTTTGCCTGGCTGGCGGCCGCGGTCATCGCGCCGCTGTGGCGCTTGTCGTCGCGGCTGATGCTGCTTCTGCCCGCACCGCAGGCGGCACGCTGGGGCGGGGTGCTGGCGGCCGCGGGCTACGCCCTGCTGGCCGGCTGGGGTGTGCCGGCGCAGCGCACCGTGGCCATGCTGGCCATCGTGGCGCTGCTGCGTGGCGGCGGGCGGCGCTGGCCCTTGCCGGCCGTGCTGCTGGCCGCCGCGCTGGCGGTGGTGCTGCTGGACCCCTGGGCGCTGCTGCAGCCGGGGTTCTGGCTGTCCTTCGTGGCCGTGGGTCTGCTCGCGGCGTCGGAGCCGGCGCACGCAGACCATGCCGATGCGCCGCAAGGCTGGCGCGCACGCACCTGGGGCCTGCTGCGCGGCGGTCTGCGTACCCAGGCCGTGGCCACGGTGGGGCTGGCGCCGCTGTCGCTGCTGTTCTTCCAGCAGCTGTCGCTGGTGGGCTTTGCCGCCAACCTGCTGGCCATCCCGCTGGTCACGCTGCTGGTGGCGCCGCTGGCGCTGGCCGGCCTGCTGCTGCCGCCGCTGTGGCTGCTGGCCGCCGCGCTGGTGCAGGGGCTCACCGCCGTGCTGCAGGTTCTGGCCGCGGCACCCTGGGCGGTGTGGACGGCCGCTGCCGCGCCACCCTGGGCGGTGGCCTGTGGCCTGCTGGCCGGGCTGTTGGCGGTGGCGCCGCTGCCCTGGCGGCTGCGCGCACTGGCCTTGCCGCTGCTGCTGCCGCTGCTGGCCCCGCCTGTGGCGCGGCCGGGGCCTGGCCAGTTCGAGCTGCTGGTGGCCGACGTGGGCCAGGGCACGGCCGTGCTGCTGCGCACGCGCCAGCACCTGCTGGTGTACGACAGCGGGCCGCAGTACTCGCGCGAGTCCGACGCCGGCGTGCGCGTGCTGCTGCCGCTGCTGCGCGCGCGCGGCGAGCGCCGCATCGATCTGCTGATGCTCAGCCATCGCGACATCGACCACGTCGGCGGCGCCCCTGCGCTGCTGGCGGCACTGCCGGTGGCGGCAATGGCCAGTTCGTTGGAGGACGGCCATCCGCTGCGCGCGCCCGGCCTGCCGCATCGCCGTTGCGAAGCGGGCCAGGCCTGGGACTGGGACGGCGTGCGCTTCGAGGTGCTGCACCCGGCGCCCGAGGATTACGCCCGCGCCACCCGGCCCAATGCGCTGAGCTGCGTGCTGCGCGTGCAGGGGCAGGGGGGCAGCGTGCTGCTCACGGGTGACATCGAAGCGCCGCAAGAGGCCGCGCTGCTGGCGCGCGCGCCCCAGGCCTTGCGTGCCACCTGGCTGCTGGTGCCGCACCACGGCAGCAAGACCTCATCCACCGCCGCCTTCATCGCCGCCGTGCAGCCGCAACTGGCGCTGGTGCAGGCCGGCTACCGCAGCCGCTTCGGCCACCCGGCGCCCGCGGTGCTGGCGCGCTACGCCGCCTGGGGCGTGCCGGTGCTGCGCAGCGACCGCTGCGGCGCCTGGACGCAGCCGGCCGAAGGCCCGGCGCGCTGCGAGCGCGACGTGGCACGGCGTTACTGGCACCACCGACCGGACGCTGACCCGCCCTGATCGGCTGGCCTCGAGGCACATCGCCGGGGCGCTGTCAAGGCGGAATCACCCCGCCGTTGCTGGCATCATGCCGTTACTTTCGGCCGCCGCGATGCGGGCTTTCTGCCTCACCGGGCCCCCTTGGCCCGCAGCTTGCATCGCCTTTTGCGCCCTCACTACTTTCGGCCCAGGAGCTACGCCCCGTGTCCATCCATGTCGCGCTGAATCACGTTACGCATTACCGCTACGACCGCCTGGTCGCCCTCGGTCCGCAGATCGTGCGGCTGCGCCCGGCCCCGCATTGCCGCACCCGCATCCTTGGCTACTCGCTGCGCATCGAGCCCGGCGAACACTTCATCAACTGGCAGCAGGATCCCTTCGCCAATCATCTGGCGCGCCTGGTCTTCAACGAGCAGACCACCGAGTTCAAGGTCACGGTGGACCTGGTGGCCGAGATGTCGGTGCTCAACCCGTTCGATTTCTTCCTCGAGCCCGAAGGCGAGCACTTCCCCTTCACTTACGACGCCGACGCGGCGCGCGACCTGCTGCCCTACCTGGCCAAGGGCGAGCTCACACCCAAGCTCAAGGCCTTTGTAGCCAGCGTGCCGCGCGACAAGGTGCGCACCATCGACTTCATGGTGGCGCTGAATCAGCGGCTGCAGCGCGAGATCAAGTACGTGATCCGCATGGAGCCGGGTGTGCAGACGCCCGAGCTCACGCTCACCAACGCCAGCGGCTCCTGCCGCGACACCGGCTGGCTGCTGGTGCAGGTGTTCCGCCACCTGGGCATCGCGGCGCGCTTCGTCTCGGGCTACCTGATCCAGCTCAAGCCCGACGTCAAGTCGCTGGACGGCCCCAGTGGCACCGAGGTCGACTTCACCGATCTGCACGCCTGGTGCGAGATCTTCCTGCCCGGCGCCGGCTGGGTGGGCCTGGACCCGACCTCGGGCCTGCTGGCCGGCGAGGGCCACATCCCCGTGGCCTGCACGCCCGAGCCGAGCACCGCTGCGCCGGTCAGCGGCGCGGTGGACGAGTGCGAGGTCGAGTTCTCGCACCACATGCAGGTCACGCGCATCCATGAATCGCCGCGCGTCACGCTGCCCTATACCGATGAGCAGTGGGCCGACATCCTGAAGCTCGGCCACCAGGTCGACGCGCAATTGCAGGCGCAGGACGTGCGCCTGACCATGGGCGGCGAACCCACCTTCGTGGGCATCGACGAGCCCGATGCGGCCGAATGGAACACCGACGCGCTGGGCCCCACCAAGCGCGGCCTGGCCACCGAGCTGGTGCACCGGCTGCGCGCGCGCTACGGCAAGGGCGGCTTCCTGCACTTCGGCCAGGGCAAGTGGTACCCGGGCGAGCAGCTTCCGCGCTGGTCGCTGGGCATCTTCTGGCGCGCCGATGGCCAGCCCTGCTGGAACGACCCCACGCTGTTTGCCGACGAGCGCGACGATCTGCACTACACCGTGGACGACGCCCAGCGCTTCGTGCAGGTGCTGACGCGCCGCCTGGGGCTGGACGCCAAGTACGTGCAGCCCGGCTTTGAAGACACCTGGTACTACCTGTGGCGCGAGCGCCGCCTGCCGGTCAACGTCGACCCCTTCGACGCGCGCCTGGACGACGAGCTGGAACGCGCGCGCCTGCGCCGCGTCTTCACCCAGGGCATGGACGCCACGGTGGGCTACCTGCTGCCGCTCAAGCGCGAATGGCAGGTCGGCACCGCCGGCCCGGCCTGGATCACCGGCCCCTGGTTCCTGCGCGACGAGCGTCTGTACCTGATGCCCGGTGACTCGCCCATGGGCCTGCGCCTGCCACTGGATTCGCTGCCCTGGGTGGCCAAGGGCGAGCGCGCCTGGACCCTGCCGCAGGACCCGTTCGCGCCCTACGGCGCGCTGCCCACGGCCGCGGCGCTGCGCCTGCAGCAGGTGCTGCGCGGGCCGGGGGGGGCTGATGCAGCCACGGCTGCTGCGGCCGCCGCTGCGCTGGCCGCTGAAGGTCTTGCGGGCGGTGCCGGCACCGGGGGCGCGGGCATCGTCGCCGGCGGCCCCGGCGCGCCG
>JALHPY010000275.1 GCA_022842305.1 Rubrivivax sp. | reverse complement strand
AAGCGCGGCGTGGCCTCGCTGTGCATCGGCGGTGGCGAGGCCACGGCGCTGGCGCTGGAAATGCTGTGACGGCCGGGCAGGGGCTATTGCCCGGACCGGCCGAGGCGGCGGTGTTTGCCACCGCGGTGTTCGTCCTCAACGCCACGCCGGGGGTGGACTTCCTGCTCACCGTGTCGCGCACGCTGCAGGGCGGGGCGCGGGCCGGCGTGGCGGCGGCGCTGGGCATCAGCGCTGGCTGCGTGATGCACGCGCTGGCCGCGGCCTTCGGCCTGGCGGCACTGCTGGCGCTGCATCCCCAGGCCTTTGTCGTCATCCAGTGGGCGGGTGCGGCGTACCTGGTGTGGCTGGGCCTGGGCATGCTGCGCCAGGCCTGGCGCGCGGCGCCCGGTCCGTCCGTGACCGGCAACGCGGTGCCCCGTCGCACGGCCTGGGCTGACTTCCGCGGCGGCCTGCTGACCAACGTGCTCAACCCCAAGGTGGCGCTGTTCTTCCTGGCCTTCCTGCCGCAGTTCGTGCCGGCGGATTCGCCCAGCGCCACCGCGTCCTTCCTGCTGCTGGGCGCCTGGTTCGTGCTGCAGGGCACGCTGTTCCTGCTGCTGCTGGTGGCGCTGGCGGCGCGGCTGTCGCGGCTGCAGGCGTCCGACGCGGCGCGGCGTGCGCTGGGCGCGCTGGGCGGTGCGCTGTTCATCGCGCTGGCGCTGCGTCTGCTGGGCGCGCGGCCGGCCACCGCGCCATGAAGCGCGCGCTGGTCATCGGTGCCTCGCGCGGCATCGGCCTGGAATTGGTGCGCCAGTGGCGCGCCGATAACTGGAGCGTCACCGCCACCGCGCGCAGCGACGAAGGCCTGGCCCGCATCTCCGCACTGGACGCGCGCGCGCTGCGCCTGGACGTGGCGGGCGCCGACGGTTCCATCGCCTGGCCGCTGGACGGCGAAGTTTTCGACACCGTCGTCTACAACGCCGGCGTCTTCGGCCCGCGCACGCAAGGCCTGGCACCGCCCACGCAGCAGGACTTCGACGCCGTGATGCACACCAACGTGCTGGGCGCGATGCGCGTGCTGCCGCAACTGGCCCAGGCGCTGGCCCCCGGCGCGCGGCTGGCGGTGATGTCGTCGCTGATGGGCTCGATCGGCCTGCGCCAGGGCAATGCCGGCTGGCTGTACCGCGCCTCGAAGGCGGCGCTGAACTCGCTGCTCAAGGATGCCTCGCTGCAGCTGCAGGGGCGTGCCATCTGCGTGGCCCTGCACCCTGGCTGGGTGCGCACCGACATGGGCGGCGCCGGCGCCGACCTTGACGTGGCCACCAGCGCCGCCGACCTGCGCCACACGCTGGCCGCGCTGACCCCCGCCTGCACGGGCGGCTTCTTCAACCACGACGGCCAGCCCCTGGCCTGGTAGCCCCCCCCACACAGAAAGACCGCCATGCTGCTGTCGGAAGACCACCTTGCCGTGCAGGACGCCGTGCGCAATTTCGTGCAGGCCGAGATCGCACCGCACGCCGCCGCCTGGGACAAGAGCCACCAGTTCCCGGCGGCGCAGCTCAAGGGTCTGGCCGGCCTGGGCTGCTACGGCGTGGCCGTGCCCACCGAATGGGACGGCGCCGGCCTGGACTACCTGGCGCTGGCCCTCATCCTGGAAGAAATCGGCGCGGGCGACGGCGCCACCAGCACCGTGGTCAGCGTCAACAACTGCCCCGTGTGCAGCATCCTCATGGGCTTCGGCAACGACGACCAGAAAGAGCGCTTCCTCAAGCCGCTGGCGCGCGGCGACATGCTGGGCGCCTTCTGCCTGACCGAGCCGCACGTGGGCTCCGAAGCGGGTGGTCTGCGCACCAGTGCCGTCCGTATACAGGACGGTGACGGCGATGGCTACCTGCTCAACGGCGTCAAGCAGTTCATCACCAGCGGCAAGAACGGCGACGTGGCCATCGTCATGGCCGTCACCGACAAGGCCGCGGGCAAGAAGGGCATCAGCGCCTTCATCGTGCCCACGGCCACGCCCGGCTACCAGGTGGCGCGCATCGAGGACAAGCTGGGCCAGCACGCCAGCGACACGGCGCAGATCAACTTCGACAACTGTCGCGTGCCCGCGGCCAACCTGCTGGGCGAAGAGGGCATGGGCCTGAAGATCGCGCTGTCGGGCCTGGAGGGCGGGCGCATCGGCATCGCCAGCCAGGCCGTGGGCATGGCGCGCGCGGCCTTCGAGGCGGCGCTGGCCTACAGCAAGGAGCGCACGAGCTTCGGCCAGGCCATCTTCCAGCACCAGGCGGTGCAGTTCAAGCTGGCCGACATGGCCACGCAGATCGAGGTGGCGCGGCAGATGATCTGGCACGCTGCGGCGCTCAAGGACGCCGGCCGCCCCTGCCTGAAAGAGGCGGCCATGGCCAAGCTCTTTGCCAGCGAGATGGCCGAGCGCGTGTGCAGCGATGCCATCCAGGTACACGGCGGCTACGGCTACGTCACTGACTTCCCGGTCGAGCGCATCTACCGCGACGTGCGCGTCTGCCAGATCTACGAAGGCACGAGCGAGGTGCAGAAGATCCTCATCGGCCGGGCGCTGGCGTAGGGATCACGATTCCCCTGCCAAGGGGATACCTTGGTGTCATTCGCGTTTCACCCGGGCCAGGGCTCAATACGTCCATCGAACGCAGTCGTTCGCCCACTGCCCCGGAGGATCGTGATGCAAACCAACCAACAAGCCCAGCCCACCCGCTCGCAACGCCTGGCCGCCCTTGGCCACTGCCTGCTGCAACGCCTGGAGACGCCGCTGTTCGTGACCGACGCCGCCGGCTGCGTGCTCGAAGCCAACCCGGCCGCCACGCGCCGCATCGAGCGCCGCGACGGCCTGTGGCTGGACGCCGGTGGCCGCATCGCGCTGCGCCAGGGCGGGCGCTGGGTGCCGCTGTCTCACTGGCAGGCATCGCTGGCCGGTGGCCAGGAACTGGCGTTGCCGCTGGAAGTGGAGGGCGGCGCGCCCACGCAGATCAAGCTGCGCGCCATGTCCGCCGGCGACGGCGTGGTCGGCGACGCCTGCTGGGTGATGGCCACCATCGAGCGCGTGGCGCTGGCCCGTGGTGACGCCATGCGCCGCCGCTTCCGCTTCACGCGCACCCAGGCCCGCCTGGCCGAGATGCTGTGCGAAGGCATGCGCCCCACGCGCGCCGCCGAAATGCTGGGCGTCAAGATCAGCACCGTGCGCACCCACGTCGGCCAGATGTACGAGAAGACCGGCACGCATTCGCAGGCGCAGCTGGTGGCGCTGCTGCACGCGGTGTAGCCAGGCCGGGGGGACCGGGGCTGCGGGGGCCCCGGCAGGCGCTACATTGCGTCGGACGTGACCGAACAAGCCCGCCCCTCCACTACATTCGACGAAGCCGGCGCCCGCCGGCTGCTGTTGTTGCGCGCCTGCGAAACGGCCGAGATCGCCCCTGCGCTGTGGTCGCCCGAAGATCGGGCCTGGGCCACGCGCCTGGCGCGCGAGACCGCGCCGGCCGATGCCACGCCAGCGCAGTTTCTGGCGCTGCGCGCCCAGCACGCCTGCGAACGCCTGCTGGTGCGCGACGCCGGCCTGGCCACCCTGGCGCGGCCGGCTCGCGGCGGGGCCGCCTGGGCGCTGCTGGCCTTGCTGGCCGGTACGGCCGCCGGGCTGCTGGCCGACAGCCTGGGTGATGCGGCGCAAGGGGGTGGGGCGCAGATCAACCTGCTGGCGCCGCCCCTGTGGGCGCTGCTGCTGTGGAACATCGCGGTCTACCTGGCGCTGGGGGTTCAGGCGCTGCGGCCGGCCGCGCCCGCGGGCAGGCTGCGCCGGGCCGTTGCCCGCCTGCTGAGCCCGGC
>JALHPY010000274.1 GCA_022842305.1 Rubrivivax sp. | reverse complement strand
GCGGCCATGATGACGCAGAGCCTGGCGTTCGCGCGCTTCTACGAAGCGGCGCGCGATGCCTGCAGCCAGCCCAAGCTGGTGGCCAACTGGCTGATGGGCGAGCTGAGCAAGCGGCTCAACGCCGAGGGCCGCAGCATCACCGACATCGCCCTGACGCCGGCCACGCTGGCCGCGCTGATCCGCCGCGTGGCCGACGGCACTGTCTCGCACAACGGCGCGCGGCAGGTGTTCGACGCGCTGTGGGCGGGCGACACCACCGAGGTCGACGCCGTCATCGATGCCCAGGGCCTGCGCCAGATGAACGACAGCGGCGCACTCGAAGCCATCGTCGACCAGGTGATCGCGGCCAACGCCAAGAGCGTGGACGAGTTCCGCGCGGGCAAGGACAAGGCCTTCAACGCGCTGGTCGGTCAGGTCATGAAGGCCAGCAAGGGCAAGGCCAACCCGGCCCAGGCCGGTGAGTTGCTGCGGCGCAAGCTGGGCGCTTGATCAGCGCCGCGGCGTGCTGGCCGGCTGCTTTGCCGGCACGCCGCCGTTGGTGGCCGGCCGCGGCACGTGCGGCGCCGGCAGCGGGCCCAGCGTGCCGGGCGGCGTGCCTGCCCACAGGCGGCGCAGCCGGTCGAGCTCGGCGTCGTAGATCTTGTTGATGCGCGCCATTTCGGCCTGCTGGTTGGCAGCGGCGGAGCGCTGCGCCTCGGCCGCGGCGTCGTTGGAATCGATCGCCGACTTGAGCTTGGCCGGCACGGTCTTGCCCAGGTAGAACTCGGCCTCGTCGGCCAGCGGCTTGCGCTCGACGGCCAAGTCGCGCAGGCGGCCTTCGGTGGCGCGGATGGCGATGCGCACGGTGTCCAACGCCGATTCGCGCGCCTTGTTGTGTGCCACCTCGGTGGGGTAGCGGGCCATCAGGTTGCGGTCGCGCCGCACCGCGTCGGCCTGGGCCGCGCGCGCCTCGGCCGCGGCGCGCTCGCGCGCCTCCAGCTCGGTGCGTTCGTCGGCGGTGGGGACGGGCGGGATGACCGCACGCACCGATCCGTCGCGGTTGAGCAGCTGCTGCTCTTTGGCGGCGCAGGCGGCGATGGGCCGGTCGGCGGTGAGGCGATGGCCGCGCTCGTCGATGCAGGTGTAGATGCCGGTGGGCGGCGGCGTCACGGTCTGCGCCAGCGCCGGCAGGGCCAGCGCGCCCAGGCCGATGGCCAGGGCGCGGGCGCGCCAGCACGGGGCGGCAGGGTGCTCGGGCATCTCAGACGCCATAGCGGTCGCGGTAGGCCGCCACTGGCGCGGCGTGGGCCGCCAGCGCGGGGTCGGCGCTGCCGCGCAGGTAGTCCAGCAGGTCGGCCAGCGTGGCGATGGCCGAGACCCGCAGGCCCAGCTCGCGCGTCACGTATTGCACGGCGCTGGTGGGCGCGTCGCGGCCGCCTTCGGTGGCGCGCTCCTGGCGATCCAGCGCGATGGCCACCGCGGCCGCTCGCGCGCCGGCCGCGCTGATGAGCGTGACCGATTCGCGCACCGAGGTGCCGGCGGAGATGACGTCGTCGATCACCAGCACGCGGCCGGCCAGCGGCGCGCCCACCAGCAGGCCGCCTTCGCCGTGGTCCTTGGCCTCTTTGCGGTTGTAGGCAAAGGGCAGGTTGTGGCCGCGCCGCGCCAGCTCGACCGCCACCGCCGCGGCCAGCGTGATGCCCTTGTAGGCGGGGCCGAAGAGCATGTCGAAGCCCAGATCGCCGCCGGCGCCGTCGGCGAGCAGGCGGCGTGCATAGAATTCGGCCAGCCGGCCCAGGCGGGCGCCGTCGTTGAAGAGGCCGGCATTGAAGAAATAGGGCGAAAGCCGCCCGGCCTTGGTGGTGAACTCGCCGAAACGCAGCACACCGGCGCGCACCGCGAATTCGACGAACTCCTGCGCCAGCCTGGGGTCGGGTGCGGTGCTCATGTCGAAGGGGGGTAGGTCTTGGCTTTCCGGCTTGTCACGCTCAACCTCAACGGCATCCGCTCGGCAGTTAGCAAGGGCCTTGCCGAATGGGTGGCGGGCGCGGCAGCAGATTGTATGGGGGTACAGGAGATCAAGGCCCATACCGCAGACTTGGTCGCCGGCCAGCTGGAAAGGCTGGCCGGCCTGCAGGGGTATTTCCACTGCGCGCAGAAGAAGGGCTACTCGGGCGTGGGCCTGTACACCCGGCACGCGCCCAGCGACGTGGTGATGGGCCTGGGCAGCGAGGAGTTCGACGCCGAGGGGCGTTGGGTCGAGACGCGCTTCGACAAGCCCGGTCGCCGGCTCAGCATCGTCAGCTGCTACTTCCCCAGCGGCTCCAGCGGTGAGGAGCGCCAGGCCGCGAAGTTCCGTTTTCTGGCCCACATCTACCCCCGGCTGCAGCAACTGCGCGCCGAGCGCGAGTTCATCCTGCTGGGCGACGTGAACATCGCCCACAAGGAGATCGACCTGCGCAACTGGAAAAGTAACCAGAAGAACAGCGGCTTCCTGCCCGAAGAGCGCGCCTGGATGACCAAACTGCTGGGCGAGGGCGGGCTGGTCGACGTCTTCCGCACGCTCAACCCCCACCCCGACCAGTACACCTGGTGGAGCAACCGCGGCCAGGCCTGGGCCAAGAACGTGGGCTGGCGGCTGGACTATCACCTGGCGACTCCGGCATTGGCAGCGACCGCGCAGCGCGAGGCCATCTACCTGGATCAACGTTTCAGTGACCATGCGCCGTTGACCATCGACTACGGATTCAGTTTGTAGGCGTCGGCACCTGCTGTGGCCGGCGCGGGCTTGCCCGGCCCGCCACGGGCTCCTCGACGCGTTACCCTTGCGCCCAGACAAGAAGGCCCGGCGCCCTGCGCGACCGGCCTCGTCGCGCGTCACGCGCCAGGAGACAAGCCATGCAGCTGCTGCAGCACGAACACATCCGCACGGTGATGCAGGTGGCCGGCGAGGGGCGCCTGCCCGAAGCTGAATCCGCCCGCGACGCGCTGATCCGCGAATCATGGGCGCGCTGCGTGCACCAGCACCGGCTGGACCCCACGCGCATGTGCGAGCCGCTGATCCTGCCCGGCCACCAGTTGCGCGAGCACCAGCAGCGCATCGAGGAGCTGCTGCACATCGCCCGCCACGGCCTGGAGACGCTGTACCAGCAGGTGGCCGGCATGGGCTACTGCCTGCTGCTGACCGACGCGCGCGGCGTCACGGTCGACTTCATCGGTGACATCGCGCTCGACACCAGCCTGCGCCGCGCCGGCCTGTACCTGGGCGCCGACTGGAGCGAAGAGCGCGCCGGCACCTGCGGCGTGGGCACGGCCATCGCCACCGGGCAGGCGCTGACGGTGCACCTGGACGACCATTTCGACGCCACCCACATCCCGCTGACCTGCACCACCTCGCCGGTGTTCGACCCGCAGGGCCGGCTGACCGCGGTGCTGGACATCTCGGCGCTGAGCGCGCCGCGCAACAAGGACAGCCAGCACCTGGCGCTGCAGCTGGTGAAGATGTACGCCAGCCTGATCGAGAACGCCAACTTCCTGCAGCGCTACCG
This sequence comes from Rubrivivax sp., assembly GCA_022842305.1. Classification (GTDB taxonomy): domain Bacteria; phylum Pseudomonadota; class Gammaproteobacteria; order Burkholderiales; family Burkholderiaceae_C; genus Rubrivivax. The sequence continues at coordinate 339 of JALHPY010000274.1, read as the reverse complement.
GCGCGACTGGATCCTGCGCCTGAACGAATCGCCCGAGTTCGTGGACGTCAACCCGCGCTACCTGCTGGCGCTGGACGCCGCCGGCCGCGTGATCGGCCACAACCGCAGCGCGCAGTGCCTGCTGGAAACCGAGGCGCGCGCGCTGCCGCTGCTGGGCCAGCCCTTCGAGCGCCTGTTCGACGCACGCTTCGAAGAACTGGGCCGCTTCGTGCCCTTCCGCGCCTCGGTGCAGCGCGCGCTCACCGTGGCCGGCAGCGCCCGGCTGCTGTTCATGCAGGCCTCGCCGCCGCCGCCCCTGCAGGCGGCAGCGGCCGAGCGCCAGGCGGCGCAGGCCGAACG
>JALHPY010000273.1 GCA_022842305.1 Rubrivivax sp. | reverse complement strand
CAACGAAGGCCTGGCGGCGCAGAAGTTCATCTCGCCCATCGCGCTGGATAACTCGCGTGCCGCGCTGGACGCGGCGCGCGCCAACGTGGCCGCGGCCCAGGCCGCGCTGGAGACGGCCCGCGTGGGCCTGCGCGAGGCGGCGCTGGCCGCCCCGATCGCCGGCATCGTGGCCAAGCGCCATGTGCTGCCGGGCGAGAAGGTCAGCCCCGAGCAGCAGGTGCTGACCATCGTCGACCTGTCGCAGCTGGAACTGGCGGGCAGCGTGGGCACGCACGAGGTCGCGCGCATCGCGCCGGGCATGGCGGTGGCGGTGCAGGTCGAGGGCGTGGACCAGGCCGTGGCCGGGCGCATTGCGCGCATCGCGCCGGCGGCCGAGCCGGGCACGCGCGCCATCGGCGTGACCATCGCGCTGGCCAACCCAAAGGAAATGCTGCGCGCCGGCCAGTACGCCCTGGCGCGCGCCACGCTGGCCGACGACACCGACCGGCTGACGCTGCCGCTGGCGGCCATCGCTCGCAGCTCGGGCCAGGACCATGTCTGGCTGATCGAGAACGGCGTGCTGGCCCGCCGCGCCGTCACCCTGGGCCGGCGCAATGAACGCGAAGGCCTGGCCGAGGTGCTGCAGGGCGTGACGCCGGCCAGCCAGGTGCTGGCGGCGCGCTTCGAGAACCTGCGCGAAGGCGCGCAGGCGCTGGTGGTGGCGGCCAAGCCGGCGCCGGTGGCGTCGGCCGCGGCTTCGGGCACGGCGCTGGTGCGCTGAGCAGGCGAGTCCCCCCATGTGGATCACCCGCGTCTCGATCAACAACCCGGTCTTCGCCGCCATGGTGATGGTGGCGCTGTGCGTGCTGGGCATCTTCTCGTACGCCCGGCTGGGCGTGGAGCAGATGCCCGACATCAGCTTCCCCGGCGCCTGGCTGGAAGTGCGCTACCCCGGCGCCAGCCCCGAGGCGGTGGAGCGCGAGCTGATCAAGCCCATCGAGGAAGCGGTGAACAGCATCGCCGGTGTCAAGCGCATCACCTCGCGCAGCGGCGAAGGCCTGGGCACCCTGGCCGTGGAGTTCGGCCTGGAAACCGACATGGGCAAGGCCATGCAGGACGTGCGCGACCGCGTGGCGTCGGTGCAGGCGGCTTTCCCGCGCGACGTGAAGCAGCCGTCGATATCGCGCTTCAACAACGACAACGCCGAACCGGTGGTCAACCTGGCGCTGCTGTCCCAGACGCGCAGCCCGCGCGAACTGTCCATCCTGGGCGACCAGATCGTGGGCAAGCGGCTGCAGCGCGTGGAAGGCGTGGCCCGCGTCGAGATCCAGGGCCTGACGGTGCGCGAGGTGCGCGTCGACCTGGACCCGGTGCGCCTGCGCGCCTATGGCGTGACGCCGGCCGAGATCGCCACGGCGCTGGCGGCGGCCAACGCCGACCAGCCGGTGGGCTTGATTTCCGACAGCACGCAGGACGCGCTGCTGCGCGTGGAAGGCCGCGTGCGCGACCCGCGCGAGTTCGGCCAGCTGGTGGTGGCGCGGCGCGGCAACCTGGCGCTGACGCTCAGCGATCTGGGCGACCTGGTCGAGCGCGAACGCGAACCCGATTCGTACGCCCGCATCAACGGCCAGCGCGCCATCAACTTCAACGTCTTCAAGCAGCAGGACGCCAACATCGTGGCCGCCGGAGAGGCGGTGAAGAAGGCGATGGAAGAGATCCGCAAGACCCTGCCGCCCGACGTGGAGCTGCGCCTGATCAACGCCAGCAGCGACTTCGCCAAGAACTCGCTGAACGGCGTGCGCCACACGCTGATCGAGGGCGCGCTGCTGACCATCGCCATCGTCTTCCTGTTCCTGCACAGCTGGCGCAGCACCATCATCACCGGCCTGACCCTGCCCATCGCGGTGATCAGCAGCTTCATCGCCGTGTACGCCTTCGGCTTCACGCTCAACTTCATGACCATGATGGCGCTGAGCCTGTGCATCGGCCTGCTGATCGACGACGCCATCGTCGTGCGCGAGAACATCGTGCGCCACGTGAACATGGGCAAGGACCACCACACCGCGGCCAGCGACGGCACCAACGAGATCGGCCTGGCGGTGATGGCCACCACCTTTGCCATCTGCGCCGTGTTCGTGCCGGTGGCCTTCATGGGCGGCATCATCGGCAAGTTCTTCTACCCCTTCGGCGTTACCGTGGTGGTGGCGGTGCTGGTCAGCCTGTTCGTCAGCTTCACGCTCGACCCCATGCTGTCGTCGATCTGGCCCGACCCGCCCGCGCTGCGCATGAAGCGGCTGCCGGTGCTGGGCGCCCTGATCCGCGCCACCGACGCCGGGATGGATTGGCTGCACGGCGTGTACGAGCGCGCCATCCACTGGATCTTCTCGGGTCGCCGCTGGCGCCTGTGGCTGCCGGCCTTCGGCCATGGCTTCGGCGCCGACGGCCGGCGTGACCAGGCCAGCCCGCGGCACTGGCGGCGGGCCAGCATCACGCCGCGCGGCGTGGTGCTGGGCATCGGCACGCTCAGCTTCGTGGCCGCGCTGGGGCTGGCGCCGCTGGTGGGCAGCGAATTCGTGCCCGAGACCGACCGCGGCTTCACCCAGCTGGCGCTGCGCATGCCCGTGGGCAGCAGCCTGGAGCGCACCGATGCCAAGGTGCGGCAGGTGGAAGCACTGGTGGCCACGCTGCCCGAGATCGAGAACATCGCCACCTGGGTGGGTGGCCCGGGCCAGCGCAACCTGGCCTGGCTCAACATCTCGCTCAAGCCGCGCAGTGAGCGCAAGCGCAGCCAGAAGCAGCTGGAAGAAGCCATGCGCCAGATGATCGCCAAGGTGCCGGGCACCGACGCCAGCCTGGGCTTCAACCGGCCCATCTACGTGGCCATCCTGGGCAACGACCCCGAAGGCCTGGCGCGCGTGGCCGACGAGTTTGCGGCCAAGGTCAAGGCCATCAAGGGCGCGGTCGACGTCGAATCCTCGGTCAAGCCCGGCCTGCCGGCCTATGCGGTGCGCCTGAAGCCCGACGCGGTGCGCGAACTGGGCTTGACGGCGCCGCAGCTGGCGTCCAGCCTGCGCGCCTATGTCAGCGGCGAGACGGCCACCTGGTGGACCACGCCCGACGGCGACCAGGTCGACGTGGTGCTGCGCCTGAACGAGCGCCAGCGCGAGCGCATCGAGCAGCTGCGCTCATTGCCGGTGGCCTTTGCCAAGGACGGCACGCCCATCAGCCTGGACAGCGTGGCCACCATCGAGACCGTGACCAACCCCGAGATCATCCGCCGCCAGAACCTGCAGCGCCGCGAAGCCGTGTTCGCCGGTGTCGAGGGGCGCAGCCAGGGTGAGGTGGGCGACGACGTGCAGAAGCTCGTCAAGGAGACACAGCTGCCGCCGGGCTACAGCTTCGACGTGGGCGGCCAGATGCAGCAGCAGGCCGAGGCCTTCCAGGGCCTGCTGGCGGCCATGGCGCTGGCGGTGATCTTCATCTACATCGTGCTGGCCAGCCAGTTCGGCAGCTTCCTGCAGCCGCTGGCCATCATGGCCAGCCTGCCGCTGGCGCTGATCGGCGTGATGCTGGCGCTGCTGGTCACGGGCAGCACGCTCAACGTCTTCAGCATGATCGGGCTGGTGATGCTGATGGGCCTGGTGACCAAGAACGCCATCCTGCTGGTGGACTTTGCCAACCACGCGCGCCAGGCCGGCGCCAGCATGGCCGACGCGCTGCTGCAGGCCGGGCAGATCCGCATGCGGCCCATCATCATGACCACCATGGCCATGGTCTTCGGCATGCTGCCGCTGGCGCTGGCCTTCAACGAAGGTGGCGAGCTGCAGGCGCCGATGGGCCGGGCCATCATCGGCGGCCTCATCACCTCGACCCTGCTCACGCTGGTGGTGGTGCCGGTGCTCTACAGCTACCTGGCGCGCGG
>JALHPY010000272.1 GCA_022842305.1 Rubrivivax sp. | reverse complement strand
GCTCCAGCCGCTCCAGCCGGTCCAGTTCGAACGCCGTCGGCGGAAAGAAGGAGCCGCGCTCGCTTCCCGCCGGCAGCGGCGGGCGCGGTCGAGGCCCAGGCCGAGCGTGCGGCCGCCGGCGCGCAGGCGGCGGTGCGCGTGCGCGCCGGGCTGCTGGACCGCATGGTCAACCAGGCCGGCGAGGTGAGCATCACGCGCGCCCGCATCGACGCCGACGTCAAGTCCATGCAGGGTTCGCTGGGCGACCTGACCGACAGCCTGGAGCGCATGCGGCGCCAGCTGCGCGACATCGAGCTGCAGGCCGAGACGCAGATCAGTTCGCGCATCGAGGCCGCCAAGGCCGCGCTGCAGACCTTCGACCCGCTGGAGATGGACCGTTTCACGCGCTTCCAGGAACTGACGCGCTTCATGGCCGAGTCGGTCAACGACGTGGCCACGCTGCAGCGCAGCCTGCAGCGCACGCTGCAGTCCACCGAAGACGAACTGGCGGCGCAGGCGCGGCTCACGCGCGAACTGCAGGACGACCTGCTGCGCACGCGCATGGTGGAGTTCGAGAGCGCCTCCGATCGCCTGTACCGCACGGTGCGCCAGGCGGCCAAGGAGACCGGCAAGCAGGTGCGCATGGAGATCATCGGCGGCGCCATCGAAATCGACCGCGGCGTGCTCGAGCGCATGACCGGGCCGTTCGAGCACCTGCTGCGCAACTGCGTGGCGCACGGCATCGAGGCGCCCGCGGTGCGCCAGGCGGCGGGCAAGGAAGCGGCGGGTCTGGTGTCCGTCACCGTGGCGCAGGCGGGCAACGAAGTGGCGGTCGATGTCGCCGACGACGGCGCCGGCCTCGACCAGTCGCGCGTGCGCGCCCGCGCCGTCGAGCGCGGCCTGATCGCGCCCGATTCCCGGATCAGCGACGACGAACTGTCGCAGCTGATCTTCATGCCCGGCTTCAGCACCGCAGAGACGGTGACCGAACTCGCCGGCCGCGGCGTCGGCCTGGACGTGGTACGCGCCGAGGTCAACGCCATGGGCGGCCGCATCGAGACCCACAGCGAAGCTGGCCGCGGCACGCGCTTTCGCCTGCTGCTGCCGCTGACCACCGCCGTCACGCAGGTGGTGATGCTGCGTTGCGGCGAACTGCAGGTGGCGGTGCCGTCCACGCTGGTCGAGGTCGTGCGCCGCGTGCCCAGTGCCGAGGTCGAGCGCGGCTACGCCGAGGGTCAGATCGATTACAGCGGGCAGCACGTGCCCTTCTTCTGGCTGGCCGCGCTCTTGCAGGCCGGCACGCGCGGCGAGGTTGCCGGCCGCAACCAGGTGGTGGTGGTCATCCGCAGCGCGTCGCAGCGCGTGGCGGTGCACGTCGACGAAGTGGTGGGCAACCAGGAAGTGGTGGTCAAGAACGTCGGCCCGCAGCTGGCGCGTCTGCCCGGCCTGGCTGGCGTGACCCTGCTGCCTTCGGGCGCGGTGGCGCTGATCTACAACCCGGTGGCGCTGGCCTCTGTCTATGCCGAGCAGGTGCGCGAGCGCCTGCGCCTGCAGCCGGCGGCGCAGGCCGAACAGGCCCAGGCGCAGCCCGCGCCGACGCGCACGCCCATGGTCATGGTGGTCGACGATTCGCTCACCGTGCGTCGCGTCACGCAGCGCCTGCTGTCGCGCGAGGGCTACCGCGTGGTCACCGCCAAGGACGGACTGGAAGCGCTCGAGCGCCTGGCCGAAGAGCGTCCGGTGGTCCTGCTGTCGGACATCGAGATGCCGCGCATGGACGGTTTCGACCTGGTGCGCAACGTGCGTGCCGATCCGCGCTTGGCCGGCCTGCCGGTGGTGATGATCAGCTCGCGCATCGCGCAGAAGCACCGCGACCATGCCGCCGGGCTGGGCGTCGACCATTACCTGGGCAAGCCTTATTCCGAGGAAGAACTGCTCTCCCTCGTGGCCCGCTACGCCGGCGCCGACATCCAGACCTAGGTTCGGCACCGCAGCCCGCGCCAGCCCGCAGTACCGCACCTGATCGTCCATGTCCCGCGTAGTCGAACACCTGGCAGAGCTCACCGGCTTTCGCGACCGCGACGTGCTCGACGTGACGTTGATCGCGGCGCTCAAGGACCTGGTCGATCCCCTGGGCGCGGCCATCTACCGCCGTGTCGGCGCGGACGACCAGCCACGCTGGTTGACGCGGGCCTGCCTGGCGCCGGGTGAGCAGGCCATCACCGCCGATTCGGTGTGGGTCGACCTCGAAGGCTTGCCGCTGCTGCAGGCCCACCCCGAGCGTCAGGCCTGCCTGCAGCGGCAAGAGGCCTTCAGCGTGCCCGGGCCGCCGGCCATGGCCTACTTTCCGTTGCTCGCCGAAGGCGAATGCTGCGCCGTGCTGGAGTTGCACACCGCGCAGCCGCTAGAGCCCGACGCGGTGCGCCTGGTGGGCAGCATCCTGCGCGTGGTGCGCAATTTTCAGGCGCTGCTGGACTACTCCGAGCGCGACACGCTCACCGGGCTGCTCAACCGCAAGACCTTCGACGAAAGCTTCCTGCGCATCGCCGCGCGCGACGCTTCGGTCCCAAGCCAGATGCCGGGCAAGCTGCTGGGCCGACCGCCGTCGGCAGGCCGCACCTGGCTGGGGGTGATCGACATCGACCACTTCAAGCTCGTCAATGACAACCACGGGCACCTCATCGGCGACGAAGTGCTGCTGCTGCTGGCGCGCCTGATGCGCGGCAACTTCCGTTTCGACGACCACCTCTACCGCTTCGGGGGCGAGGAGTTCGTCGTGCTGATGCGCTGCAAGGGCGCGGCCGACGCCGCCTCGGCGCTGGAACGCCTGCGCCGCACGGTGCGCAACTACTCCTTCCCCCGGGCCGGCCACATCACGGTGAGCGCCGGCCTGACCGAGTTGCGCGAAGGCGACACCCCGTCGGTCGCCTTCGACCGTGCCGACCGCGCCCTGTACCACGCCAAGCAGCATGGCCGCGATCAGGTGCGCGACCATGCCGTGCTGGTGGCCGAGGGCCATCTCATCGATTCCGCCCGCACCGGCCAGGTCGAGATCTTCTAGCGGTACGCCGCCCGGTATACGGGTTGACCCGGATGTCGACGAGGTTAAACAAACGTTTGATTGGTGCGCCTACACTGGCGCCCCATGAATGCACGCCCCGTTCTCGAAGCCGGCGACACCGGCACCTCCAAGCCGGGTGAGGACGCGCGCGAGCGCCTGCTCATGGCCGGGCTGCGGCTGTTCGCCCAGCAGGGCTACAGCAAGACCTCCACGCGCGAACTGGCCGAGGCCGCCAGCGTCAACGTGGCCTCCATCAGCTACTACTTCGGCGACAAGGCCGGCCTGTACCGCGCCGTGTTCATGGAGCCGCTGGGCTCCACCGCGGACGAACTGGCGCGGCTGCGCGCCGCCGGCCCGCGCCTGGGCGACCTGCTGCAGGCCTTCTACGCCGGCTTCCTTGAGCCGCTGAAGCAGGGCGACGTGGCGCGGCTGTGCATGAAGCTGCACTTCCGCGAGATGCTCGAACCCACCGGCCTGTGGCAGCAGACGCTCGAGCAGGACATCAAGCCGCTGCACGACGCGATGGTCGCGCGCCTGTGCCCGCGCTTCGGCCTGGCCGCACCCGACGACGACCTGCAGCGCCTGGTGATCTGCCTGGCCGCCCTGGGCGTGCACCTGCACATCAGCCACGACTGCACCGCGGTGGTGGCGCCCGGGCTCAACGACGGCGCCGACGCGCTGGACCTCTGGCAGCAGCGCCTGGTGGGCTTCGGCCTGGCCATGGTGCAGGCCGAAATGCGCCGCCGCGGCATCGCCCTGGAAGAAGAGGACGCTGCATGAACCTGCGCTCCCCCCTGGAATTGCTGCCGATGCTGCTGGCGCTGGCCCTGGCCGGCTGCGCCAGCGCGCCGCGCGACGCCGCGCCGCCGCTGCCCACCGGCGCCG
>JALHPY010000271.1 GCA_022842305.1 Rubrivivax sp. | reverse complement strand
GCCCGCAGCGCGCCCAGCTCGGACAGGCTGCGCGCCTTCACCGCGCCCCCCGGGCGCTGTGCGGGGTGAGGGGCCGCGGCGCCGAATGCCGGGCCGGGCCGCGTGGGCGGCTGTCCATCGAAGCACTCTACCCCAGCGCCCGGCGTCAGCGCGGCGGCGCCGGGATGGCCTTGCACCTGACGCCCGCCGCTACACCAGCCCGCGCTCGGCCATCGACACCACCTGGCCCTGGCCGACGATCACGTGGTCGAGCACGCGCACGTCCACCAGCTGCAGCGCGCTCTTCAGCGTCTGCGTCAGGAACTCGTCGGCGCGCGAGGGCTCGGCCACGCCCGAGGGGTGGTTGTGCGCCAGCACCACGGCCCCGGCGTTCAGCGCCAGCGCGCGCTTGACCACCTCGCGCGGGTAGACGCTGGTCTGGGTGAGCGTGCCGTGGAACATCTCTTCCAGCTGCAGCAGTCGGTGCTGGCCGTCGAGAAACAGCACGGCAAAGATTTCCTGCGTGCGGTTGCCCAGCTGCAGCCCCAGGAACTGCTTGACCCGCTCGGGTGCATCGAACACCGGCGCGGCCCGCAGCGGCTGGGCCAGCGCGCGCCGCGCCATCTCCATCACTGCCAGCAGCTCGGCGCGCTTGGCCGGGCCCAGGCCCTTGATCGCGGCCAAGGTCGTGGGCGCCGCCTGCAGCAGGCCGGCAAAGCCGCCGCAGTGGCGCAGCACGTCGTCGGCCAGCGCGAACACGCCGTGGCCGCGGTAGCCGGTGCGCAGCAGCAGCGCCAGCAGCTCGGTGTCGGCCAGCGCCGCGGCGCCGCGTGCCAGCAGCTTTTCACGCGGGCGTTGCTCGGCAGGCAGGTCTTTCATGCGGGGGGCTCGGCAAGGGGGTGAATGGGGGCGCCGGTAGAATCGTCGCCACCTCGTTCGCCGTCCATCCCACGCCCAAGGCCCGCCACCGTGACCCTCGTCCAGCCCGGATCGTTTCTCACGCTGCACTTCCGCCTGTCGGGCCCGGACGGCGTGGACATGATCAACACCTTCGGCGAGAAGCCGGCCACGCTGTCGCTGGGCACGGGCCAACTGGCGCCGGCCATCGAAAGCCACCTGATCGGCCTGCCCGAAGGCGCTCATCAAACCTTCGATCTGCCGCCCGGCAGCGCTTTCGGCGAGCACAACCCGGCGCTGCTGCAACGCGTGAAGCTTTCGCTGCTGCACGAATGGGGCGACCCCGAGGCGCAGTACCAGGTGGGCGACGTGGTGCAGTTCCCCACGCCCGAGGGCGAACCCGGCGCCGCCGGCACCGTGCGCGAGCGCGGCGGCGACTGGCTGCTGTTCGACTTCAACCACCCGCTGGCGGGCAAACCGGTGCGCTTCGAGGTGCGCGTGCTGGGGGTGCTGTGAGCACGGCTGCCGGCGCCGCCAAGCCGCCGCTGGTCGCTGTCAGCGACGTGCTGCTGGCCGAGCCCCGCGGCTTCTGCGCCGGTGTCGACCGCGCCATCGAGATCGTCGAGCGCGCGCTGGCGCTGCACGGCGCCCCCATCTACGTGCGCCACGAGATCGTGCACAACACCTTCGTCGTGGCCGGCCTGCGCGCCAAGGGCGCGGTCTTCATCGAGGACCTGGCCGAGGTGCCCGCGGGCGCGACGCTGGTCTTCAGCGCCCATGGCGTGAGCCAGGCGGTGCGTGCCGAGGCCGCACAGCGCGGCTTCCAGGTCTTCGACGCCACCTGCCCGCTGGTGACCAAGGTGCACGTCGAGGTCGCCAAGCTGGCGCGCGAGGGCTTTGAGTTCATCATGATCGGCCACAAGGGCCACCCCGAGGTCGAAGGCACCATGGGCCAGCTCACCACCGGCATCTATCTGGTCGAGGACGTGGCCGACGTGGCCCAGGTGCGGCCGCGCGGCGACAAGCTGGCGGTGGTGACCCAGACCACGCTGTCGGTGGACGACGCCGCGGCCATCCTGGCCGAGGTCAAGCGCCTGTTTCCGCAGGTGCGCGAGCCCAAGCAGCAGGACATCTGCTACGCCACGCAGAACCGCCAGGACGCGGTCAAGGTGATGGCGCCGCAGGTCGACGTGGTCATCGTCGTCGGCAGCCCCACCAGCAGCAACAGCAACCGCCTGCGCGAACTGGCGCAGCGCCTGGGCACGCCGGCCTACATGGTCGAGGGCGCGCAGGACCTGCAGCCCGAATGGTTCCAGGGCCGCGGCCGCGTCGGCCTGACCGCCGGCGCATCGGCCCCCGACGTGCTGGTGCAGCAGGTGATCGCGCGCCTGCGCGAGCTCGGCGCCACCGCCGTGCGCAAGATGGATGGCGTGGTCGAGAACGTGCACTTCCCGCTGCCGCGCGGGCTGGGCAACCGCAGCATGGGCGCCGTCACCTCGTCCCGATCCTGAAGCCGCCGTTCTTACCGCACTCACCGGAAGACGGCGCCCCGCAAGGCGCCGTCTGCGCTTGAACCGAACCCGCACCGAGGACCCTTCACCATGCTCGACATCAACCTGCTGCGCCGCGACCTGGACGGCGTCGTGGCGCAACTGCAGCGGCGCAAGAACCCGCAGCCCTTTCTGGACGTGGCGCGCTTCAGCGCGCTGGAAGCCGAGCGCAAGCAGATCCAGACCGCCACCGAGCAACTGCAGGCGCGCCGCAACGCGCTGAGCAAGCAGATCGGCGCGCTCAAGGGCAAGGGCGGCGACGCCAGCGCGCCCATGGCCGAGGTGAACGGCATCGCCGACGAACTGAAGGCCGGCAGCGAACGGCTGGAGCTGATCCAGGCCGAGCTGCAGGGCCTGCTGATGAGCCTGCCCAACCTGCCCCAGGCCGAGGTGCCCGACGGCGTGGACGAAGCCGGCAACGTGGAAGTGCGGCGCTGGGGCACGCCGGCCGCGCTGGACTTCAAGCCGCGCGACCACGTCGAGCTGGGCCAGCCCCTGGGCATGGACTTCGAGACCGGCGCCCGGCTCAGCGGCGCACGCTTCACCCTGTTGCGCGGCACGGCGGCGCGGCTGCACCGGGCGTTGGCGCAGTTCATGCTGGACACGCAGACGCTGGAGCACGGCTACACCGAGTGCTGGACGCCCTACATCGTCAACCGCGAGATCCTCGAAGGCACGGGGCAACTGCCCAAGTTCGAGCAGGACCTGTACCAAGTCCAATCCGGTGAGCTTGCTGAGACCGCCGGCAGTGGTGCCAGCATGTCTGCGCAGTTCCTGATACCGACATCAGAGGTCTCGCTGACCAACACCGTGCGCGAGCAGATCCTCGAAGCCGCAGCGCTGCCTATCAAGCTGACCGCGCACTCGCCCTGTTTCCGCAGCGAGGCCGGCAGCGCCGGCCGTGACACGCGCGGCTTCATCCGCCAGCACCAGTTCGACAAGGTCGAGATGGTGCAGATCACCCGGCCCGAGCTGAGCGACGCCGCCTTGGAGCAGATGGTCGGCCACGCCGAGGCCATCCTGCAAAGGCTCGAACTGCCCTACCGCGTGATCACGCTGTGCACCGGCGACATGGGCTTCGGCGCGAACAAGACCTATGACCTGGAAGTCTGGCTGCCGGCGCAGGACACCTACCGCGAGATCAGCTCGTGCAGCAACTGCGGTGCCTTCCAGGCGCGGCGCATGCAGGCGCGCTACCGCAACGAACAAGGCAAGCCCGAATTCGTGCACACCCTCAACGGCTCGGGCCTGGCCGTGGGCCGCGCGCTGGTGGCCGTGCTCGAGAACCACCAGCAGGCCGACGGCTCGATTCACGTGCCGCTGGCACTGCGCCCCTACCTGGGCGGCGCCGAATTGCTGCGCCCTTGATGGGCTAGAATCTGCGGCTTCGCCAAACGCGGCACCACCCGCGGCGACGCACCAGGAAAGGTGGCAGAGTGGTCGAATGCACCGGATTCGAAATCCGGCGTACAGCTTACGCTGTACCGAGGGTTCGAATCCCTCCCTTTCCGCCAA
>JALHPY010000270.1 GCA_022842305.1 Rubrivivax sp. | reverse complement strand
CCCTGCCCGGCCTGGCCGCCCGAGGGGTAGGCAAAGCCCACGTCGTTCAGGCCGATGCGGCCGCTGAGTTCGCGCCGCGGCACGTAGGCGCGGCCGGTGTCGCGTTCCACCGGCTGGCTCATCACATGGTCGAGCGCGCGCATCGCCGCGCGCGCGCCCTGGTAGCGCGTGGCCAGCGAGGTGACGCTGGCCAGCGGCGCCACGGCGCGCATGGCGAACATCACCGAGCCGATGAGCGCGCCGCCGGTGATGACCTTGTCGCCGATGAGGAACACGCCCCACACCAGCATCACCAGCGTCACCAACTGCTGGGTGATGGCCGAGAGGTTCATGGTCCAGCTGGTGATCATGCGCGACTTGAGCGCCGCCGTTGCCGCCGCGGCGGTGGCTTCTTCATAACGGCGCAGGAAGCGGCCCTGGGCGCCGGCGGCCTTCAGGTCCTCCAGGCCGTCGACGGCCTCGACCAGCACGCCGTGCAGATCGCCCTGCTGCTTCATGTTGGCGGTCATGGCGCGGCGCAGCGAACCCTGGATGGCCACAGACACCACCAGCAGCAGCGGGATGCCGACCACCAGCACCCAGCCCAGCGGCCCGCCCACGGCAAAGGTCATGGCCACGAAGATGATGATGAAGGGCAGGTCCGAGATCGCCGACAGCGTGGCCGAGGCGAAGAAATCGCGCACCATCTCCACCTGCGCCACCTGGTGCGCATAGGCGCCGGCCGATTCGGGCCGGTGTTCCATGCGCATGCCCAGGGTGTGGCGGAAGAGCACGGCGCCGACGATCAGGTCGGCCTTGCGCCCGGCCATGTCGATCAGGTAGGCGCGCAGCTGGCGCGCCATCATGTCGAAGCCCACCGCCAGCGCGCTGCCCGCGGCCAGCGCCCACAGCGTGACGTAGGCCTGGTGCGGGATCACCTTGTCGAAGATGACCGAGGTGGCCAGCCCGGTGACCAGCATCAGCACGTTGCTGAGCAGCGCCGCCAGCAGCGCCGAACGGTAGTAGGGCACGAAGCGCCGCATCGTGCCCCACAGCCAGTGCTGGCCAGGGTCGTGCAGCGGCAGGCGCTCGCCGGCGCCCGCGGCCTTGGCCACCTCGGGCGTGGCCACCAGCGCCAGGCCGGTGTACTCGGCCTCGAGTTCGGCCTCGCTGGCCCTGCAGGCGTGGTGTTCGCGCCCGGGCATGACGATGTCGTAGCACTGCGCGTTGTCGGCGTGGCGCGCCACCACGATGCAGGCGTCGCCTTCCTTGAGCAGCAGCACTGCGGGCAGCAGCAGGTGGTGCAGATCGGCCACGCGGCGCTGCACCAGCCCGGCGCTGAAGCCGGCTTCGCGCAGCGCACGCAGCGCCTGGTCGGGGCCCAGGCGCCCGGTCAGCGGCAGGCCGGACAGCAAGGACTCGGGGCTGCGCTCGCGCCCGTGGTGGCGCGTCAGCCATGACAGCGCATGCGCCAGCGCATCGTTGTCCAGGTCCCAGCCCGGCGGCGGCTGGGCCGCTGCGGCGGGTGAGGGGGCGGCTTCACTCATGTCATGCGGCGGCGCGCGCCTTGAGCGCCAGCTGCTCGAACGCGGCCTCGATGTCGCGCACGATCTGCGGCAGGTCGAACAGCGGCGAGCTGCGGCCGTGTTCGGCCAGGTAGCGCTTGTAGGACTCGGCGCGCTGCGGCTGGCGGCCGATGGCGATGGCCAGCTGCTCGTAAGCGGCCAGTGATTCGGTGGCCAGTTCGGGCAGGCCCACGGCCGTCAGCAGGCTGGCGGCCATGCGGCTGATGTAGGTGCGGCCGGCGCGCGTGACGATGGGCAGGCCCATCCACAGCGCATCGCTGGCGGTGGTGCCGGCGTTGAAGGGGAAGGTGTCCAGCATCAGGTCGGCCAGGGCAAAGCGCGCCAGGTATTCGGGCGGCGCGGCGCGCGGCGCAAAGATCAGCCGGCCCCGCGCCACGCCCTGCGCATCGGCGGCGCGCAGCATGTTCTCGCGCGCGGTGTCGTTGTCGGCCAGCAGCCACAGCACGCTGTTCGGCACGGCGTGCACGATGCGCATCCAGGCGCCAAACATCTCGGCCGTGAACTTGTGGTTGTTGTTGAAGCTGCAGAAGACGAAGGCGTCCTCGGGCAGGCCGTAGTGCGCACGCGGCGGCCGCGGCGCCACCTCGCGCTGCCGGTCACTCACCTGGTAGCAGTGCGGCAGGTAGATCGGCTGCTCGGTGCAGAAGGGCAGCAGCTCGGGCGGCATGACCACGCGGTCGGCGATCATCCAGTCCACCCCGGGCAGCGCGCTGGTGCCGGGCAGTCCCAGGTAGCTCACCTGCACCGGCGCCGGGCGCTGCACCAGGATGCCCGGGCGCGCGCCGTTGGTCAGGCCCTGCAGGTCGACCAGCACGTCGATACCGGCCTGGGCGATGAGCTTGGCTGCCGTCACGTCGTCGACGCCGGCCAGGCGCACGTGCTGGTCCAGCGCCTTGAGGATGCGCAGGCGTTGCGGCTGCTGCGACTCGGGCGTCCAGCAAAAGCCCCAGACCTCGAAGCGGCTGCGGTCGTGCAGCTCGAACAGCTCGGGCGTGAGCAGGCCCACGGCGTGCATGTGCAGATCGCCCGAGAGATAGCCCACGCGGATGCGCCCTTCGCGCCGCCCGCCCGGCGGCGCGATCTGGCGGTGCAAGGGCACGGCCGGCGGGCGCGGCACGCGCTCGGCGACGAAGCGCTGCGCCGACAGCAGTTGCAGCGCCGGGTCGTCCGACAGGCCCATCCTGGCCAGCAGCGAAGTGCCCATCAGGAACTGGTTGGGCGTGACCTCGCCCGCCGGCAGGTCGTGCGGCCAGGCGCACTGCTTCTGGCGGATGTGGATGTAGTGCTGGATGACGTCGAACTGCGCCGCCTTCAGCGCCAGCGAGCGCCGCAGCAGCGCCTCGGACTCCGGGTAGCGGCGCTCCATCTCGAGCAGGCGCGCGCTGTTGTTGAGTGCGTGCAGCTGCAAGTCTTCCGGCGGCGGCGGTTCGGCGTCGCAGACCCCGCGCCACAGCGCCAGCGCGCCGGCCACGTCGCCGCGGCGCTCGAGTTCGTGGCCCAGGTTGAGCAGGGCCGGGGTGAAGCCGGGTGCGATTTCCAGGGCGTGGCGGTAGGCGGCTTCGGAGGCCGCGCCCTGGCCCAGGCTGGACAGCAGCGTGCCGTGGTTGAAGCAGGCCACGTGCAGCAGCGGCGACTGCGAATGTGCGATCCACTCGCCGTACAGCTGTGCCGCGGCCTCGGCGGCGCCGGCGACCTGCAAGGCGCTGGCGCGTTCCAGCAGCTCGCCCAGCGGCATCTGGCCGCTGCGGGCGTGATCCAGCGGCGCGGGCGCGTCGCTCGCGCTGCGGACGGGGGCAATGGCGGCGTTCATCCGGCTCCTCGGGCTGCGGCTGTTGACGATGCTAGGCAGCGCGGCCCCGCGCAAGGCGGGCAACAAAGGGGGCAAAGCCGGCCTATTCCGAGCCCTCAGCCGCCGCGCAGATGCGCCAGCAGCGCGGGCAGCGCGCCGGCCTGCCAGGGCTGGAGCTCGCGGCGCACGCGCAGCAGTTGCGGCGCGCGCAGTGCAATGCCGCTCTTGTGGCGCGGGCTGGGATCCACGGCTTCGAAGGCCAGCTCGAACACCAGGGTCGGCCGCAGGCTGCGCACCGGGCCGAACTTGTCCAGCGTGAGGGCGCGGATCTCGGGCGCCAGCCGCGCCCATTCGGCCGGATCGAGCCCGCCGCGGGCCCGGGCGCAGGGCAGCAGCCGCAGCGCACCGGGCCCGGGGGCCGGTTCGCGCCGCGCAACGGCATCCAGCACGGCCTGCGCCTCGGCCGCGTCGGCCGGCGGCCGGCTCCACACGGCGAAGGTGCAGTCGCCGTCGGCCTGGGTGTAGACCAGCACCGCGTCCAGCGTCAGCGCAGGGGCCGGCCACAGCGCGCACGCGCCAGCGGCGCCGTAGGCCG
>JALHPY010000269.1 GCA_022842305.1 Rubrivivax sp. | reverse complement strand
CGGCCTCGGGCCGCAGCGCCACCGCGCCGCGGCCGGCCAGCGGCGCGGGGTCTGCGGCGCGCAGCAGCGCCAGATCGTGCACCACGTCGAAGGCCAGCAGCTCCAGCGCGCCCTGCGCGCCGTCCACCGTGGCGTACACCAGGCGGTGGCGCCCGGGCTGCAGCGCGTACTGGCTGACCACGTGGTAGTTGGTGACCAGGTGGCCGGCGCCGTCGACCAGGAAGCCCGAGCCCACCGAGGACTGGCTGTCCTGCGTGCGCAGCAGCGTGCGGATCTGCAGCAGCTGCGGCCGCGTGCGCTCGTAGATGCGCTGGCCGGCGCCGGTGGGGGTGGCGTCGCCGCCCGTGGGGGGCGCGCTGGCCGGTTGCGCCACCGCGGCCGGTGCTTCCGGTGCCGCGCCGGCCTCGGGCGCCGCGGCGTGCGCCGCCAACAGGCTGGCCGCCAGCAAGACCACCGCGAGCATGCGGCACGGCAGGGCCTGGCAGATCCTGGCGGTCACGTCCCGGGGCATCGGTTGATCTTAGTCCGGCGCCGATGACGCCACGCCGGCGCTCAGGCGCGCATCAGCGTGCTCTTGCCGAACAGGCTCTCGATCAGGTCCACGGCCAGTTCTGCCGTCTTGTTGCGCACGTCCAGCGCCGGGTTCAGCTCCATCACGTCCAGGCTGGCCAGGCGGCCGCTGTCGGCGATCATCTCCATGCACAGCTGCGCCTCGCGGTAGGTGGGGCCGCCCGGCACCGTGGTGCCCACGCCGGGCGCGATGTCGGGGTCGAGGAAGTCGACATCGAAGCTCACGTGCAGATGCGTCTTGTCGTCCAGCGTGGCCAGCGCCAGCTCCATGGTGTGGCGCATGCCCATCTCGTCGATGTAGCGCATGTCGAAGACCTCCAGGCCGACCTCGTGCACGAAGCGCTTCTCGCCCGCATCGACGCTGCGGATGCCGATCTGGCGCACGGCCTTGGGGTTGAGCGCCGGCACCTGCCCGCCGATCTCGACCAGCTCACGCGGCCCGTGGCCGCACAGGCAGGCCACCGGCATGCCGTGGATGTTGCCGCTGGGCGTGAGCACGCTGGTGTTGAAGTCGGCGTGCGCGTCCAGCCACAGCACGCGCAGCTTCTTGCCGGCCTCGCGGCAATGCCGCGCCACCGCACTGATGCTGCCGATGGCCAGGCAGTGGTCACCACCCAGCAGGATGGGCAGGCGGCCGAGTTGCAGCTCGGCGTGCACCGCCGCGTGCACGGCCAGGTTCCAGGCCACGACCTCGGCCAGGTGGCGGTACCCGTCGACCGGCGGCAGCCAGGGGTTGGCCGGGCCTGCCAGGTTGCCGCGGTCCAGCACCTCCAGGCCGTGCGCCTGCAGCGTGGGGCCGATGCCGGCCACGCGCAGCGCCTCTGGGCCCATGCTGGCGCCGCGCGCGCCGGCGCCGATGTCGGTGGGCGCGCCGATCAGGCTGATCTGGCGATTCATTCAGACGTCCTCGGCCAACTCGCCCAGGCCGCTGGCGGCCAGGTCGAAGCCGTAGTGCGCGGCCAGGATCTCCCAGGCTTCCTCGGCCGTCTCGACAAAGCGGAACAGCTTCAGGTCGGCGGCGCCGATCATGCCGGTCTCGACCAGGAAGTCGAAGTCGATCAGGCGCTCCCAGAAGGCGCGGCCGAACAAGAGCACCGGGCGCCGCCGGCTCTTGCCGGTCTGCATCAGCGTGATGCACTCGAACAGCTCGTCCAGCGTGCCGAAGCCGCCCGGGAAACAGGCCAGCGCGATGCTGCGCATCAGGAAGTGCATCTTGCGCAGCGCGAAGTAGTGGAACTGGAAGCACAGCTGCGGCGTGATGTAGGGGTTGGGCGCCTGCTCGTGCGGCAGCACGATGTTCAGGCCGATGCTCTTGCCGCCGACCTCGTGCGCGCCGCGGTTGCCGGCTTCCATGATGCCGGGGCCGCCGCCGGTGACCACGTGCACCGGCCAGGCGTGCGCGCGCGAGCGCGAGGTGGCCAGCGCGGCGAAGCGGCGCGCCTCGTCGTAGTAGCGGCTCATCTCCATCGCGGTCTCGGCGCGGCGCAGGGCCTGGGCGTCGCCACCGGCCCGCGCGGCTTCCAGCGCCTGCGCGGCCTGCTCGGGCGACTGGATGCGGGCGCTGCCGAAGATCACCAGCGTCGACTCGATGCCGTGCTCCTGCTGCACCAGCTCGGGCTTGAGCAGCTCGAGCTGCATGCGCACCGGGCGCAGCTCTTCGCGCAGCAGGAAGTCGGTGTCGGCGAAGGCCAGGCGGTAGGCGCTGTCGGGGCCGGCGTAGCGCTGCGGCTCGGCCAGCGCGGCGGCTTCTTCTTCGGCCGTGGGGAAGTTGCGGGCGGTGAGCTGGGGATGCTTGGGTTCCATGGCGGCGAGCTTAATGCCGATCAATGGGGCCGGCGCTGAATGGGACAAGCCCGCGCGCGGCGGGCTTGTCGGGTGGGGCGTGCGGCCCGAGGTGCTACTTCTTGGGCGCCTCGGCGCGCTGCTCGGCAGCGGCGGTCTTGCTGGCCACCACCGGCAGGCCGCGCAGCTGGTTGAGCGCCTGCTGCAGCGGGAAGTCTTCGGCCGTGCCGAACTCGGGCAGCGGCTTGGGGCCTTCCTTGGTCTTGGCGGCTTGCTCCTCGAGCTTCTTGCGCGCCTCTTCGCGCGCCTTTTCGCGCTCGGTGTCCTTCTTCTCGTCGGCACCCTGCAGGTGCTTGTCGAGATCGGCCTCGCGCATGCGCAGCGCGGCGTAGACGTTGCCTTCGGCGGTTTCGTCCAGCCAGATGTCGGGCACGATGCCCTTGGCCTGGATGCTGCGGCCGCTGGGCGTGTAGTAGCGCGCGGTGGTGATCTTGAGCGCGGTGTCCGAGGGCAGCGGGCGCACCGTCTGCACCGAGCCCTTGCCGAAGGTCTGCGCGCCCATGATCACGGCGCGCTTGTGATCCTGCAGCGCGCCGGCCACGATCTCGCTGGCCGAGGCCGAGCCTTCGTTGACCAGCACCACCAGCGGAATCGTCTTCAGTGCCGCGGGCAGGCGGCGCAGCGGGTCGGTACCGGCGCGGCGGGCATAGAACTCGGGGCTGGCGCGGAAAGTGGCACGCGATTCGGGCAACTGGCCATTGGTGGTGACCACCACCACGTCGGCGGGCAGGAAGGCGGCCGACAGCCCGACCGCGCCGTCGAGCACGCCACCGGGGTCATTGCGCAGGTCGAGCACCAGGCCCTTGAGGTTGGGGTCCTGCTTGTACAGGTCTTCGACCTTCTTGACGAATTCCTCGACCGCGGTCTCGCGGAACTGGCTCACGCGCACCCAGCCATAGCCCGGCGCCGGCATGCCGGCGCGCACGCTCTGCATGCGGATTTCCTCGCGCACGATGGTCACCGGGAAGCTGCGGTTCTCGGCCTTGCGGAAGATGTTGAAGTTGACCTTGGTGTTGGGTTCGCCGCGGATGCGCTTGACCGCCTGGTCGACTGTCAGGCCCTTAACCGGGGTTTCGTCGATGCGCGTGATCAGGTCACCGGGCTTGAGGCCGGCGCGGAATGCGGGCGAGCCCTCGATCGGCGAAACCACCTTGATGAGGCCGTCTTCCATGCCCATCTCGATGCCGATGCCGATGAACCTGCCACCGGTTTCCTCGCGGAATTCCTTGTAGCTCTTCTTGTCGAAGTATTGCGAATGTGGATCCAGCCCGGCCACCATGCCGGCGATGGCGTCGTTGATGAGCTTTTTCTCGTCCACCGGCTCCACATACTCGGCCTTGACGCGGTCGAACACCGCGGCCAGTTGCTGCACTTCTTCCAGCGGCAAGGGCAGCATCGCGCTGCGTGCCACCGCCTGGAGCTGCATCGTGGTCAGGGCGCCCGCCAAGGCGCCTACGGCCAGAATGCCGGCGACTTTGAGTTTCGAACGCATATTCAAGGCGCCTTTCCAGTACTTACGCGGTGACGGGGCAGTATAGGACTGCGTCGGGCAGCCTGCCGGATGAGAGG
>JALHPY010000268.1 GCA_022842305.1 Rubrivivax sp. | reverse complement strand
CCGCGGCCCGGGCTCGGGGCCTTTGAAGCGGTGCGCCTGCAGCAGGCCGGTATCGATCAGCTCCCGCACAGCAGGCGGTGGGCGCGCGCGTAGCGCTCGTGCACGCCCAGGATCACCGCCTCGGGCAGGTCCAGCGCCGCCTGCTCGGCGCCGCCGGTGACGCCGGTGGACGCCAGCCAGTCGCGCAGCGGCTGCTTGTCCAGCGCCACGATGCGGCCCTGCGCCAGTTCGTCGGCCAGCCAGAAGCGCGACGAATCGGGCGTCAGCGCCTCGTCCATCAGCGTCAGCCGGCCGGCCTGGTCCAGGCCGAACTCGAACTTGGTGTCGGCGATGACGATGCCGCGCGTCAGTGCGTAGGCGCTGGCCGCCTGGTACAGGCGGATGGCGGTGTCGCGCACCTCGGCCGCGCGCTCGGCGCCGATCTGCGCGGCCAGCTGCGCGAAGCTGATGTTCTCGTCGTGGTCGCCCACCGCGGCCTTGGTGGCGGGGGTGAAGATGGGTTCGGCCAGCGGCTGGGTCATGCTCAGGCCGGGCGGCAGCGCGATGCCGCAGACGGTGCCGCTCTTGCTGTATTCCTTCCAGCCCGAGCCGGCCACGTAGCCGCGCACCACGGCCTCGCAGGGCAGCGGCGTCAGGCGCTTCACCAGCATGGCGCGGCCGGCCACCTGGGCCACCTCGTCGGGGGCCACCACGCTGTCGGGCGCCTGGCCCGTGAGGTGGTTGGGCACGATGTGCGCCAGTCGATCGAACCAGAACAGCGCCATGGCGGTGAGCAGCCGGCCCTTGCCGGGCACCGGCGCCTTCATCACCACGTCGAAGGCGCTGAGGCGGTCGCTGGCCACCATCAGCAGGCGGTCGCTGCCGACGGCGTAGTTGTCGCGCACCTTGCCGCGCGCCAGCAGCGGCAGCGAATGCAGGGTGGTGGCGGGCAGGGCAGGGCCGAGGGCGGCCAGCGGGTTTGCGGTCATGGCGTGCGTCCGACGAGAAGGCCGCGTATTTTGCGCGCCCGCGCCGTGTGAACATCGCCCCCACGCATGAACGCCCCCTCTCCCTGGCGCTGGATCCCGGCGCTCTACTTCGGCCAGGGCCTGCCCTACGTGGTGGTCATGACCCTGGCCGTGGTCATGTACAAGAACCTGGGCGTGAGCAACACCGAGATCGCGATGTACACCAGCTGGCTGTACCTGCCCTGGGTGATCAAGCCGCTGTGGAGCCCGCTGGTCGACCTGCTGGGGCGCAAGCGGCGCTGGATCGTGGCGCTGCAGTTCTGCATCGGCGCGGCCTTCGCGCTGGTGGCGCTGACCGTGCCGGGGCCGCGCTTCCTGCAGCTCACGCTGGCGGTGTTCTGGCTGATGGCCTTTGCATCGGCCACGCACGACATCGCCGCCGATGGCTTCTACATGCTGGCGCTGCCGCCGCACGCGCAGGCTGCCTTCGTGGGCGTGCGCAGCACTTTCTACCGGCTGTCGATGATCGCCGGCCAGGGTGGCCTGGTGGTGCTGGCCGGCTGGCTGGCCGAGCGCAGCGGCAGCGCGGCGCAGGCCTGGACAGCAGTGTTCTGGCTGCTGGGCGCGGCCTTCACCGCCTCGGCGCTGTTCCTGGCCTGGGCCCTGCCGCGGCCGGCCGCCGACCGCGCGGCACCGCGCAGCGACACGCTGCTGGCCGATGCGGCGGCGGTGTTCGCGGCCTTCTTCCGCCAGCCGGGCATCGCGCGCATCCTGGGTTTCCTGCTGCTGTACCGCTTCGCCGAGGCGCAACTGCTCAAGCTGGTGACGCCGTTCATGCTGGACCCGCCGGCCGCGGGCGGTTTGGGTCTGAAGACGCAGGAGGTGGGCATCGCCTACGGCACCGTGGGCGTGGCCGCGCTCACGCTGGGCGGCTTGCTGGGCGGCTGGTGGGTGTCGCGACGCGGTCTCACGCGGCTGCTGTGGCCGCTGATGCTGTGCATGCACCTGCCCAACAGCGTGTTCGTGGCGCTGGCCCTGTGGCAGCCCGCGGGGCTGGGCTGGGTGAGCGTGGCGGTGGCGCTGGAGCAGTTCGGCTACGGCCTGGGCTTCAGCGTCTACATGGTCTTCATGTTGCTGGTGGCCGGCGGGCCGGGCGGCGACAACCCGCACAAGACGGCGCACTACGCGCTGTGCACCGGCTTCATGGCCCTGGGCATGATGCTGCCCGGCATGGCCGCGGGTTGGCTGCAGGGCCTGCTGGGCTACACCGGTTTCTTCGTCTGGACCTGCCTGGCCACGCTGCCGGCCTTTGCCGCGGCCGCGCTCATCCGCATCCCGCCAGACTTCGGACGTCGGAACGACGCAACGTAGGGGTGGCGGCCCTGGGTGGCGTTGCTATGCTCGTGAGGCTTTGCATTTGCATCAGGAGGCCCTCATGTACCCGGTCCCCAACCCGGTCCCGCCCCTCAGCCCGTGCCGCCGAGGAATCCTGCAGATGGTGGGCATGGCGGCAGCGCTGGGGCTGCCGGGCCTGGCGCGGGCGCAGGCCCGGTCCGAGGTCGAGGCCCTGGCCGACAGGCTGCTTGAAGCCGTGGGCGGCCGCAGCGTCTGGGCGCGCGCCGCCAACATGGTGGTCGACACGCAGCAGTTCAGCGTGGACGAGCCGCGCCGGGTGCGCACGGTCACCGCGCTCGACTTCCGGGCGCCGCGCATGCGCACCGAAACCACCGCGCCCGGCCTGCATGCGGTGCGCGTGATCGATGGCCAGCGCCACTGGTGGTACACGCGCGCCGGTGCGGTGCAGCCACTGCCGGAATCGGTGCTCGAGCACGACCGCCGCGCCTACGCCACCAACCCCTACCGCACGCTGCAGCGCCTGGCCACGCGCGACCCTGCGCTCAGCCTGCACGCGGGGCGCAACGGCCGGCTCGAAGCGCACGAGGCCGGCCAGCGGCTGGCCTGGTTCGCGCTGGATGGGCAGGGCGAGCCGCACGCCTGGGGCGCCCAGGCCGACGAAACCGGCACGCTGTGCGGCCCCTGGGAACTCGAGCGCCGCGGCATCCACCTGCCGCTGTGGACCAGCAGCGTGGACGGCCGCTCGCGCAGCCTGCTCAAGTCGCTGGACGTCAACATCGAGCTGGGCAACGGCTTCTTCGAGCAGCCCACACGGCGCTGATCAGCGCCGTTCAGGATTCGGACGCTGAGCAGCGCTGGCCCCGAATTCGGGCGCTGAGCAGCGCAGTTTCAACACTGCGCGCTGAAGCACCCGTGGCGGCTCACTTCCTGAACAAGCCGCCCAGCCCGCCCAGCAGGCCAGCCACGTCGCCCAGCCCGCCGCCCTGGGGCAGCTGGCCGTTGGGGGTGAGCTTGTCCACCACCTGCGGCAGCAGCTGCGTCAGCTGGCCCAGCAGATCGCCCTGGCCCATGCCGGCCTTCTGCGCCAGCCCGGCCACGGTGTCCTGGCCGAGCACGCTGCTCAGCTGATCGGTCGAGATGGGCAGGTTCTTGCCGGTCGACACCCAGGAGCCCACGATCTCGCCCAGACCGCCCTGCTGGAACTTGGACACCAGCGCGGCCAGGCCGTCCTGCCCGCCCTGGCCTTGCAGCTGGCCCAGCAGGCCCACCACCAGGCCCATCAGGTCTTGCTGACCGCCGCCGTTGCTGCCACCCGCCGCCGAGCCCAGCGCACCCATCACCGAATCGAACAAACCCATGTGCTACTCCCCTTGAAAAGTGTGAATCCTAAGTCCGCTGCAAGTCACTGCCGTGCTGCAGCGCCAGCCAGGCCAGCAGGGCCAGCGGCGCGGCATCTGCGCGCAGCACCCGCGGGCCCAAAGACAGCGGCTGGAAGCCGGCGGCGCGGGCCGCGGCTTCTTCATCGGGCGTGAGCCCGCCTTCGGGCCCGCTCAGCGTGCACAGCGGCACGGCCGGTGGCTGCCACTGATCGGGCGTGATGGCGTCCGGCGCCAGGCTCAGCAGCAGCCGCGCGCCGGCCGGCGCCGGTGCCAGGCCGCGCAGCCAGTCGGCCAGCGGGCGCACCGGCGCGATG
>JALHPY010000267.1 GCA_022842305.1 Rubrivivax sp. | reverse complement strand
TTCACGATCGAGGGCTACTGGATCAAGGAAACCGTGCGCCGCGGCCACATCACGCGCATCACCTTCGACGCCGACAAGCCCGGCATCTTCAAGATCATCTGCCGCAGCCATTCGCCGGCCATGCAGGCCGACCTGGTGGTGCTGGAAGCGCGCTAGCGCGGCGCAGACGCGCGGCCGGGCCGC
This sequence comes from Rubrivivax sp., assembly GCA_022842305.1. Lineage (GTDB taxonomy): Bacteria > Pseudomonadota > Gammaproteobacteria > Burkholderiales > Burkholderiaceae_C > Rubrivivax. Next base: position 3,816 of record JALHPY010000267.1, on the reverse strand, counting down.
ATCAATCCCCCGGCGACCAGCGCGGCAGGGTGTAGCCGGTGATCAGCGCCAGCGCGCGCAGCAGCGCCGTGACTGCGGCGGCGGCCAGCAGGCCCAGCCAGTCGGCCGCGCCCAGCGCCTGCGCGGCCACCAGCACCCAGGCCCCGGCGAAGGCGCACACGGCATAGGGGCGGTGGTCGCGGAAGGCGCTGGGGATCTCGTTGCAGACGATGTCGCGCAGCACGCCGCCGAACACCGCCGTCACCACGCCCATCAGCACGGCCACGATGGCCGGCGCGCCGCTGTCCAGGGCCACCTGCGTGCCGCTGGCCGTGAACAGCCCCAGGCCCAGCGCGTCGGGCCACTGCATGGCGCGTTCGGTGGGCGCAAAGTGCCGAGCGCGCATGAACAGCATGGCCAGCGCGCACAGCGCCAGCAGGCCCCACAGCCAGCCGGCGTGCGCCACCCAGAAGAAGGGCCGCCGGTCCAGCAGCACGTCGCGCAGCGTGCCGCCGCCAAAGGCGGCCAGGCCGGCGACCATGCACACGCCCACCGCATCCAGCCGCTTGCGCGCGGCTTCCAGGATGCCCGACGTGGCAAAGGCGATCGTGGCCGCAGCTTCGATGGCCGTCAGCACGAGGGTCATGGTGGCGGGCGCTGGCGTGTTCATCGGTCGGGCATTCTGAGGGATGCCTGGCACCGCGTCGGCGCCCGCGGCCGGAGGTCAAGTTGCGGCTTGTTCGGCCGAAAACACGTGCAGGCAGGGGGTCGACTGAAAAGGGGCAACGGCATTGGACATGGACGCGGCGGCGGACCGGCCGGCAGGGCCGGGCGGCGCAAGATCCACGGTGCTGGTGGTGGACGACACGCCCGCCAGCCAGGATTTGGTGCAAGCGCTGCTGGGCGACGGCTGCGCGGTGTGCCATGCCCCCGACGGCCCGCAGGCGCTGGCACGGGCGCTCTCGGTCCCCCCGCCCGACCTGATCCTGCTGGACGTGGTGATGCCCGGCATGGACGGCCACGAGGTCTGCCGCAGGCTCAAGTCCGACCCGGCCACGCGCGACATCCCGGTCATCTTTCTCACCGGCCGCACCGACGTCGAGGACGAGGAACTGGGCCTGGCCCTGGGCGCGGTGGACTACATCGCCAAGCCCTTCAGCGCGCCCATCCTGCGCGCGCGCGTGCAGACGCAGCTGCGGCTCAAGCAGGGCGCCGACTTCCTGCGCGACAAGGCCGCCTTCCTGGAGCAGGAAGTGGCGCGCCGCACCGCCCAGGTGATGGCCGTGCAGGACGTGACCACCCTGGTCATGGCTTCGATGGCCGAGACCCGTGGCGCCGAATCCAGCAACCACATCCGCCGCACCCAGCACTACGTCAAGGCACTGGCCTGGAAGCTGTGCCCGCACCCGCGCTTTGCCGCCGCGCTGACGCCGCAGATCATCGCCCTGATGTACCGCGCCGCCGCCCTGCACGACATCGGCAAGGCCGGCATACCGGACCGCATCCTGCTCAAGCCGGGCAAGCTCAGCGGCGAAGAGTTCGAGATCATGAAGACCCACACCACGCTGGGCCGCGACGCCATCGCCAACGCCGAGAACGCGCTGGGCGTGCACGTGGACTTTCTGAGCCTGGCCAAGGAGATCGCCTACTCGCACCAGGAAAAGTGGGACGGCACCGGCTACCCGCTGGGCCTGGCCGGCGACGCCATCCCGGTGTCGGGCCGCATCATGGCGCTGGCCGACGTGTACGACGCGCTCATCAGCCGGCGCGTGCACAAGGAACCCATGCCGCACGAACAGGCGGTGCAGATCATCCAGGCCAGCCGCGGGCGCCACTTCGACCCCGACGTGGTGGACGCCTTCATGGGTGCGCAAGACAACTTCCGCGCCATCGCCATGACCTTCGTGGACACCGGCGCCGATCTCCAGCGCAAGAGCGACTACGTCAGGCTGGCCCAGGTGTAGCAGCGCCGGTGGCGGCGCCGTTTGGCGCCCGTTGCGGCTTGTACATTTAAACAAATATGATCGGGCACCCAACCAGCTGGCTTGCCGCACTGGGCGGGTACAGGAGTTGAAGTCTTTTCGGGGCCCTCGCGGCCCCGATTTTTTCAGCCCGCAGCCGGCGCGGCCCGCGCGTCACCCCCGGCCCCAGCCCTAAGATCGTGCGATGCAAGCCAAGAAGCCCGCGCAAAAGCCCATCGTCGTCCAGGCAACGACTGCAGAGCAGCCCACCGAATCGGCGGCGCGGGTGCTGCGCCGCTTCCGCATCGTCTTCAATGCCGTCAAGACGCATTTCCAGCAGGTCGAGAAGAAGGCCGGCATCGGCGGTGCCCAGCTCTGGGCGCTGAGCCTCATCGGCCGCCAGCCCGACATCGGCGTGGGCGGCCTGGCCAAGGCCATGGACATCCACCAGACCACCGCCAGCAACCTGGCCAAGGCGCTGATCACGATCGGGCTGGTGGTGGCCGCGCGCGGCGCGCCCGACCGGCGTGCGGTGCAACTGCGCCTGACGGCTGCGGGCGCGCGCGTCCTGCGCAAGGCGCCGGGGCCGTTTGCCGGGGTGCTGCCCCAGGCACTGGACAGCCTGGACCCGGCCACCCTGGAGCGCCTGGACCAGGACCTGGGCGCGCTGATCGCGCTGCTGCAGGCCGACGACCACGCCGCGCAGATCCCGCTGGCCCAGATGTAAGCGCGCGACACCGTTGGACGCAGGCGCGCGCGCCGCGATCTGCAAGGGTACAAATACAATTCGCCCGCCGTGACGATACGAAGACGATTCATCCTGGGCCTGATCAGCGGGCTGGCGCTGGCCGATGTGGCCGGCGCCGCCTACCTGTGGGCGGTGTGGCAGGCGCGTGCCGAGCAGCGCGTGGGCGGGCCGGGCGTGGGTGCGCAGATGCAGGCGCCGCACAAGGCCAGGCCGCCAGGCCCCGAGGCCCGGCGGCCCTTGCCCTGAATCAGCGGCCGCCCGGCAGCTCGCGCTGGCCGGCGGCCACCGCCCTCACAGCTTCCACAGCAGCTCCAGCCCGAAGGCGCGGGTCTGCTGGCGGCTTTCCGGCAACTCGGCATGGAGGCCGGCGGACTGGCGCGCGCGCTGCGCCAGGGCCCACTTGGCCCAGGCGCCGACGTGCACGTTGGGGCGCACGGCGATGCTGTAGCGGCCTTCCAGCGCCAGGTCCCAGCCGCGCGCGCCGTTGAACTGCAGCGTGGGCACGCTGGTGTTCTCCACACGGCGCCACACCGGCACGCCCAGGCCCACGCGCAGGCCGTAGTGGCGGTCGGCCTGGCGCACCTGTTCCGACTCCAGCGCCAGGCCCAGTTGCAGCAGCACTTCGCCGGAGGATTCCTCCACCGTCGCGCCGCCCGGGGTGGCCACCACGCCGTCGGGCCCCGGCTCGAACGAGAAGCGCTTGAACGACTGCGTGCGCAGCAACAGGCCGCCGTTGCCGAACCAGGGGCCGCTGATGCGCTGATGCATCAGCAACTGCAGCTGGGTCTGGTTGAGGCTGAAGCCGTTGGTCTGCAGCACCGGGCTGGTGAGGGTCACGCCGTTGAACTGCGGCGCCGTGGCGCGCCAGGTCTCGGTGCTGCGGCCTGGATAGAAGGTGGTCTCGCTGTCCATCGAGAACAGCAGGTCGGTGCTCACCGCGTACAGCGCGCCCGTGATGAGCAGCGGGCTGGACGAGCGCGCTTCGCTGCGAAAGGGCAGGAAGCCGCCGGTCTCTTTGTAGCGCACGTCCTGGCGTGCCAGGCCCAGGAAGTACGAGAAGCCCTTGTCCGCCAGCGCTGGCACCGGCGTGTCGGCCGGCGCCGCGGCGGCGGCGGCGCCGGCCGACGC
>JALHPY010000266.1:1830-4034 GCA_022842305.1 Rubrivivax sp. | reverse complement strand
CCCTGCTTGTAGAGCTCGGTCTGGTTGATGGACCTGGCCACGGCCAGGTAGTCGGGGTGGTCCTTCAGCAAGCCCCAGCGCTTGTGCTGGGTGAGGAACCACATGCCGTCGCTCAGGTAGGGGAAGTTGACCGCACCGTCGTCGAAGAACTTCATGTGGTGCGGGTCGTCCCAGGTCTTGCCCAGGCCGTTCTGGTAGCGGCCCAGGATGCGCTGGTTGATGGCGTCGGGGCTGGTGTTGACGTAGGCCTTCTCGGCAATGGTCTCGGCCATCTTGTTCTTGTTCTGCAGGCCGGCGTCGATCCAGCGGCCGGCTTCCAGCACGGCGGCGATGACGGCGCGGCAGGTGTTGGGGTACTTCTTGGCGAAGTCACCCGTGGTGCCCAGCGCCTTCTCGGGGTGGTCGCGCCAGATGTCCTGGGTGGTGGTGGCGGTGACGCCGATGCCGTCGATGATGGCGCGGTGGTTCCAGGGCTCGCCCACGCAGAAGCCGTCCATGTTGCCCACGCGCATGTTGGCCACCATCTGCGGCGGCGGCACGGTGATGACCTTGGCGTCCCGCATGGGGTTGATGCCCACGCTGGCCAGCCAGTAGTACAGCCACATGGCGTGCGTGCCGGTGGGGAAGGTCTGCGCGAAGGTGCGAGCTTCCCCATCTGGGCGCTTCTCGCTGGCCATCAGCTTGGCCAGGCTGGCGCCGTCCACCGCGCCCTTGTCTGCCAGCTTCTTGCTCAGCGTGATGGCCTGGCCGTTGCGATTGAGGTTCATCAGCACGGCCATGTCCTTCTTCGGCCCGCCCACGCCCATGTGCACGCCGTACATCAGGCCCCACAACACGTGCGCCATGTCGAGCTCGCCATTGACCAGCTTGTCGCGCACGCCGGCCCAGGAGGCCTCTTTGGTGGGGATGATCTTGATGCCGTACTTCTCGTCGAACTTCAGCACCGAGGCCATCACCACGCTGGCGCAGTCGGTCAGCGGAATGAACCCGATGCGCACTTCCTTCTTCTCGGGCGCGTCCGAGCCTGCGGCCCAGGCGCCGGTGCTCACGGCCGAACCCGCGGCGATGGCGGCCGACCCCTTGATGAACTGCCTGCGTTGTTCACTCATCAGACCCTCGCGTTCGAACATGCTTCACTCCCGAAAAGACAAAAGAAAATGGCGTCGCGACTGCCAACCCAACCCGAAGGCGGGGGTGGCGAGTCGGACGCCATTGCCCGAATCTGCTGCGGGCCGCACACGCCGTTGTGCGCTGCCCTTGCCCGATGCGTTGCACGCAACGTGCCAGGGCAAATGCGGGGGTTTCGGGGTCGATTCAGCCGGTCGGCGCGCCAAAGCGCGGCACGCACGCTTCGTCGTGGTGCGCCGCGGCGTGCGCGCTCAGCCCATCGGCTTGCAGGCCGCTGGGCCTTCGCCAGGCACGGGACAGTCCGCTGCGGACTGTCCCGTGTCCGGGCTCAGCCCGCCGGGCGCAGCAGGTCGCGCGCCTGAACGATGCGCTCGGCCGCCTGCGCCAGGCGCTGGCCGCGGTCCATGGCCAGCTTGCGCAGGTGGCGGTAGGCCTGCTCTTCCGACAGGCCGATCTCGTCCATCAGCATGCCCTTGGCGCGCTCGATCAGCTTGCGGTCGGCCAGCTGCGTGTGCGCCGCGTCCAGCTGCTGGCGCAGGGCGCGTTCCTGCTCGAAACGGGCGATGGCCACCTGCAGCACCGGCATCAGGCGCTGCGGCGCCAGCCCGGCAATCACGTAGGCGCTGACGCCGGCCTTCAGCGCCTGCTGCATGGGCTCGGCGCTGGGGTCGTCGGTGAACACCACCACCGGCCGCGGGCTGCTGGACGACAGCGTGGCCAGGTTCTCCAGCGTGTCGCGGCCGGGGGATTCGGCGTCGACGATCACCACGTCGGGCTGCAGGCGCAGCACGCAATCGTGGATGAGCAGCGCCTGGTCGACCACGCCCACCACCAGGTGGCCCAGGCGCGCCAGCTCGTCGCGGATCTGCTCGGCGCGCTGCGCGCCGTCGTCGATCAGCAGCACGCGCAGTGGCGCGTGCGCGGGGGGTTCGGGCTGCCGTTGTTGCACGGCGGCAAAAGCGCAAGTTTCATGCCGCTTTGGCCTGCACCGCAACCCGGCATGGCAGGTGGCGCGTGACCCGTTGGGGCTGCGCGGGCCTGAACAGGACTTTCCAGACTTCCAGGCGCCCGCTCGC
>JALHPY010000266.1:0-1730 GCA_022842305.1 Rubrivivax sp. | reverse complement strand
ATGCCTGAGGGGCCCTGCGTCGGGTGCGGACCAGCTGGTCGACCTGCTCGCCCAGCGAGCGCATGTCGGCGCTCTTGGGAACATAGATGTCGTATTCGTCGAAGCCGGCCCGAACCTCTGCCTCGGCAACCGTGCTGTGCATGGCGATGGCCGCCGCCGCGGTGCGGGGCGCACTGCGCAGTGTGCGGCCCACGGCCATCCCGTCGAGGCCAGGCATCTGCACGTCCAGCACGATGACATCGAAGCAGGCTTCGGTCACGGCGTCCAGCGCAGCCCAGCCGCTGTCGACCGCCTTGACGCTGTAACCCAGGCATTCCAACGACGCCCGCATGATCTCGCGCATGGCCGGGCAGTCGTCAACGACCAGTACGCTGCAGGCGCAAACGCCCTCTTTGATCGGGTTCATCGCCAGAGCTTAGCGGCCGATCCGGCGGACGAAAAGGAGCCAGGCGGCCCCGGGGTGCGGCCGACCGCCGGTGCTCAAAATGCGGGCAATGGGAGTTCTTGGCGCCAGCGCTCGTGCATCCCCAAGTTGTCCGGAAGTTACTCACAGACTTATCAAACCACCAGCGGACAAACTATTTTTTGGGGGGTCGAGGGTTCACGGCAGCAAAAGTGCAAGTTTCACGCCGCTCGGCTGTGTACTTTGGCCCGGGCCGGCAAGTGGCGCAGCAGCAGCAGGGCCAGCGCCAGCACCGCCAGCGGAACGCGGCCGTCGGCCTGCACCGGCACGCGCCGCGCCAGCGCCGTTGCCGTCATCGCCTCGGCCAGGCCTGCGGCGCTGTCCAGGCGGTGGAAGCCCAGGCCGGTCTCGCCAGCCAGCAGGCGCAGATAGGCCTCGTGCTGGGCCGACAGGTGCTCGCTGCCCGGCGTGGCGCCCAGCGCCGGCGTGGATACCGCGCCGCCTTCTTCGACCAGGCGCTCGCCGCTGACGCTGCCGCCGCGGCCCTGGCTGCGCGGGTCGCTCTGCTCCACCTCGTCGGCGCCCCACCAGCCCAGCGGGCGGCCGGCGGCGTCGAGCTTGGGGATGGGGGACGCCAGCGCCGCGCCCACGCCCACCACCAGCCCCGGCAGCTCGCCCGGCTTGCCGTCCCAGGCCGGGCGGTGGCGCGGGTTCAGCGGCGGCGCCTCGTGGCCGTCGCTGATGAACACCAGCGCCGGCTGCCCGGGCAGTTGCCGCGCAACGGCCAGGCCGCTGTGCAGGCCCTTGGCGACCTCGCTGCCGCCCACCCAGGCCATGCGGTTGTCGATGGCCGCCAGCGTGGCGCGCAGCTCGTCCAGGTGGGCGCAGACCTCCACCGGCGCAAACAGCAGGTAGCTGCGGTACTCGGTGAACACGGCCCAGCCCAGCTTGGAGCCGCAGGGCAACGCCGGCAACGCCAGGCGCAACGCGTGCTTGGCGTAGTCCAGGCGCGAGATGGGGCGCTCGTCCAGGCGCAGGTCCTTGACGTTCATGCTCTGCGTGATGTCCAGCACCACCACCTGCTCGTACAGCGCCGCGCGCCAGGGCAGCGTGGGGTGCACAAAGCCCAAGCCCAGGGCCAGCGCCGCGCCGCCCAGCAGCCAGCGTTCGCGCTGGCCGCGCCAAGAGGCCTGCAGCCAACGCCAGGCCTTCACGGCAGGCCCAGCGACTGCGCGCGCATGGTGGTGGCTGCGCGCTCGCGCTCGCGCGGCGCGGCGGTGGGTTCGAACTCGGCGTCCTGCGGATCGGGCAGCAGGCGCTGCGCGCG
>JALHPY010000265.1 GCA_022842305.1 Rubrivivax sp. | reverse complement strand
CGGTGCACGTGCAGGATCAGGTCGTGCATCACCTCGCGGGTCTGGGCGTCGAGCGCGCCGAAGGGTTCGTCCATCAGCAGGATCTGCGGCTGGCCCATCAGCGCACGGGCGATGGCGGCGCGCTGCTGCATGCCGCCGGACAACTGGTTGGGGTAGGACCTGGCGGCAGCGGTCAGCCCCATCAGGCGCAACAGCGCATCGGCGCGGCCCGAGGCGGCCTCGACATCGGCGCTGCTGCGCGCCGTGGTGTGCACCGCCAGCTGGCGGCAGAAGCGGATGTTGTCGACCACGGTCAGCCACGGGTACAGGCTGTAGTGCTGGAAGACCATCGCGCGGTCCAGCCCCGGCCCGGTGATAGTCCGGCCGTCGACGTGGATGGCGCCGCGGCTGTGTTCTTCCAGCCCCGCGATGCTGCGCAGCAGCGTCGACTTGCCGCAGCCCGAGGCGCCGACGAAGGTGACGAACTCGTTGGCGCGGATGTCGAGGTTCACGTCCTGCAGCGCGGTGACGGCCTTGGCACCTTCGCCGAAGAACTTCCACACGCCTGCGCAGGCGATCTTGGGTGCGGTCATGGGGTTCAGTGGCGCAGGTAGAGCCACGGGAATGCCTTGCGGTGCGCCAGCCTGAACAGCTGATCGATGGCCAGGCCGATCAGGCCGATCAGCAGGATGCCGGCGAAGATCTTGTCGGTCTGCAGGAAGCGCTGCGCCTTCAGGATGGAGTAGCCCAGACCCGAGTTGGCGGCCACCAGTTCGGCCACCACCAGGTAGGTCCAGGCCCAGCCCATGGTCACGCGCAAGGTGTCCAGCAGCGCCGGCTTGGCCGACGGCAGGATCACCTTCTCGACCACCTCGACGGTGCTTGCGCCCATGGTCTGCGCGGCCTCGATCTGCGCCATCGGCACGCGGCGCACGTCTTCGGCCACCATCAGCACCATCTGGAAGAAGGTGCCGATGAAGATGATCGCCACCTTCGCGCCTTCGTCGATGCCCACCCACAGCATCACCAGCGGCACGAAGGCCACCGCCGGCATGTAGCGGATGAAGTCGGTCAGCGGCTCCAGCAGCGCCTGCACGAAGCGCCAGGTGCCGATCAACAGCCCGAGCGGCAGCGCGATCAAGGCCGACAAGGCCCAGCCCGCCACCACCCGCCCGGTGCTGATGGCGATGTCGGCCAGCAGATCGTCTTCAGCCAGCCACTGCGCCACCCGTGCCAGCACCTTGGGCGGGCCGGGCAGGAAGACCGGGTCGACCCAGGCGCTCAGCGCCAGCAACCACCAGAGCGCCAGCGGCAGCAGCAGCCCCAGGGCGGCCAGGCCCCAGTAGCCCGTGGCGCTGATGGGTTTGCGCGGTGAAGTCCAGCGCATCGCAGGACCCTGGGCGTGCGTCCGCCGCGCCTACTTCAAGGCGTCCATCAGCAGGCTCGCGTCGACACCCTTGGCGGCGTCGGGCTTGCCTTCGATGAGCTTGTGTTCGGTCAGGAAGCCCACGACCGCGGGCGTCACCGCCACCAACGAGGCCGGGTTGGCCGGGTCCAGCGCGGCCTTGTTCGCCGCGGCGTCGAAGAACCGGGTGCCGGGCATGAACACCTGGTACTCGTCGGGCTTCATGTTGACCACCTTGGCCATGATCTTGGCGGCCTCGGCGGGTTGTTCGCGGATGAACTTCTCGGTGTCGAACCAGGCCTTGATCATGCCGACCAGTTCCTTGCGCTTGGACGCGATCGCCTTCTCCTGCGCGACCAGCAGGTCGGGCACCAGGCCCGGCATGTCCTTGGACGTGAAGATCGCCCGGCCCTTGCCGCTGGTGGTGATCTGGTGGATCCACGGGTTCCACACCACGGCCGCGTCGACGCGCCCGGCGATGAAGGCCGCCGCCGCGTCACCGGCCGGCAGGTTGACGATCTTCACGTCGCCCGGCTTCAGACCGTTCTTGGCCAGTGCATTGGCCAGCACGAAGTGCGAGATGCTGAACTGTTCCAGCGCCACCTGCTTGCCCTTCAACTCGGCGAAGGACTTGATCTTGGGCGAGACCAGCAGCGCGTCGTTGCCGGCCGAGTTGTCGTTGACCAGGATGGCCTTGATCTTGATGCCCTTGGCCAGCGGGCCCAGGGTGTCCGACCAGGTCTGCGAGTTGGCGTCGAGCTGGCCCGAGGACAGCGCCGAGACCGAATCGGTGTAGTTGGCAAACCAGACCAGCTTGACGTCGGCGCCGTGCTTCTTGAAGTAGCCCTTCTGCTCGGCCACGTACCAGGCCACCCAGCCCGGCCAGTCGGACACGCCCACCTTGATTTCGGCGGCGGCGGAGGTGCTGAAGCCCAGGCCGCTGGCCACCAGGGCCAGTGCACCGAAGGCGGCCGAGGCGCGAGCCCGCCAGCGGCCGAAGAACGGATTCGTGGAAGTGCGGGTCGGTTGCATGAAGGCTCCAATCGGTTCGTTGAACAAAACGCGGCGAGAAACACCTCACGTCGAAGTGACTCTCCCGGGCTTTTGTCCCGCCGTGGAGCCTGACCCCCGTCACGCTGCCAATCCGTGGAGGGTTGAGGCCGGTTGCTCTTGGACCAGCACGCGCGCTGAACGAATCAGCCCACGCCGGAACCCTAGCGACCCTTCGGTGTGCGATGTGCCATCGCTTCCCGCTCAACTATCAGCAAGAGCCGGGCCAACCCGTTGGCGGGCGTTTGGCCCGCGCCATGCACCACCGACACGCCGAACCGGGCAATCCACCCGCCGTGGGAACCAAGGGCGCACGGGAACCGTGCCCAGGTCGGTGCGTCGGTGTTCAGCCTGGTGCGCTCAAGGCTGCGCGCAAGGCCGAGACTAGACGTCGACCGGGTAACCCAGGTCCAGGTCGCACACCGCCTGGCCGCCGCGCACGGCGATGTTCTCGCCGGGCATCTCGTGCAGGCGCACCAGCAGGCCCTCGCCCGGTATGCCCAGGGCCCCCAGCCGCGCCACCAGCCCCTGGTAGAGCCGGCGCTTGGCCGCCGCGCTGCGCCCGGGCAGCAGGTAGATGCTGATGTTGGTCAGCCACTCGGGCTGGGCGCAGTCGGGCCGGCCCACAAAGCGATGCGGCGCGTGCACGACCAGCGTGACGTTGCGGTTGGCCGGATCTATGGCAAAGGCGTCGACCAGGGCCGCATGCGCCGCCTCCATCAGCGCGGTTTCCTGCTGCGGCGTGTATTCGCGCCGAACGTCGATGCGGATGCTGGGCACGTTCAGGCCGCAGCTTCCTTGAAGACCTCGCGCGCCACGCGGAAGCTGTCCATCGCCGCCGGCACGCCGCAGTAGATGGCGCTTTGCATCAGCACCTCGCGAATCTCTTCCTTCGTGGCGCCGTTGCGCAGCGCGCCGCGCAGGTGCAGACGCAGTTCGTGCGGGCGGTTCAGTGCCGTGAGCATGGCCAGGTTGAGCAGGCTGCGCGTGCGCCGGTCCAGCCCCGGGCGGTTCCAGATCTCGCCCCAGGCGTACTGGGTGACGAACTCCTGCAGCGGCCGCGTCAGCTCGTCGGCGCCGGCCAGCGCCGCGTCCACGTACTCGGCGCCCAGCACCTCGCGGCGCGTCTGCAGGCCTTGCTCGAAGAGTTCCTGGTTCATGGGGGGGTCCTGTGCGCAGCGGGGCGCTGCGGAGCGGCGGGCGCCACGCCCGCCTTGCAGCCTGCAGTTTACGCAGGCGGGCGCGAACTAAACTGCGGGCTCCAAAGGGCCAGCGCCTTGAACGACACCCCAGCGATCGCGCCATCGGCCCAGGCCCTCCTGGATGCCTTGCGCTGCGCGCCCGCCGCCATGGCCCTGGCCGACGCCGCGGGCCGGCTGCAGTGGTGCACGGCGCGCTTTGCCGCGCTGCTGCCCGACCCGGCCGCGCCCGCGCTGGAGCCGCTGCTGGGCGGCCGGGCTCTGGCCGCGGGCGTGTTCGAGTTGCCGCCGCCGCACGCCGCCTGGCAACTGCACGTGGCCGCCGCCGACGGCGGTGGCTGGGCCCTGAGCGCCGAGCTGGCCAAGCCCGAGGCCCTGGCCGCGGCCGAGGCGCGCGCGCGCAGCCTG
>JALHPY010000264.1 GCA_022842305.1 Rubrivivax sp. | reverse complement strand
CTGGACGCGCCGGAAGTACCCGATGCCGAGTACGACCGCCAGTTCCGCGAGCTGCAGGCGCTGGAGGCCGAGCACCCCGAGCTGCTGACGCCCGACTCACCCACGCAGCGCGTGGGGGGGCGTGTGCTCGAGGGCTTCACGCCCGTGCGCCACGCCGTGCCCATGCTGAGCATTCGCACCGAGACCGACATCAGCGCCGCCGGTGCCCAGGCCTTCGACGCGCGCGTGCGCCGCGAGCTGGCGCTGGCCGAGGATGCGCCGCCGGTGGCCTACAGTGCCGAGCTCAAGTTCGACGGCCTGGCCATCAACCTGCGCTATGTGGCCGGCGTGCTGGTGCAGGCGGCCACGCGCGGCGACGGCGAGACCGGCGAAGACGTGACGCAGAACATCCGCACCATAGGCGCCATCCCGCTGCGCCTGCAGGGCCTGGCGCCCGCGGTGCTGGAAGTGCGCGGCGAGGTCTTCATGCGCCGCGACGATTTCGAGCGCCTGAACGAGGCCCAGCGCGCGCGCGGTGCCAAGACCTACGTCAACCCGCGCAACACTGCCGCCGGTGCGGTGCGCCAGCTCGACCCTTCCATCACCGCGCAGCGCCGGCTGAGCTTCTATGCCTACGGCCTGGGCGAGGTGCAGGGCTGGTCGCAGCCGGCCACGCACAGCGCCACGCTGGACGCGCTGGCCGCCGCCGGCCTGCCGGTGTGCACCGACCGCAGCGTGGCGCTGGGCGCGGACGGCCTGGTGGCCTTCCACCAGACCATGGGCGCGCGCCGCGACGCGCTGCCCTTCGACATCGACGGCGTGGTCTACAAGGTCGACGCGGTCGAGTTGCAGCAGCGCCTGGGTTTCGTCACGCGCGAGCCGCGCTGGGCGGTGGCGCACAAGTACCCGGCGCAGGAACAGATCACGCGACTGAACGACATCGAGATCCAGGTGGGGCGCACCGGCAAGCTCACGCCCGTGGCCAAGCTGGAGCCGGTGTTCGTGGGCGGCACCACGGTCAGCAACGCCACACTGCACAACGTGTTCGAACTGCGCCGCAAGGGCGTGCGCGTGGGCGACCAGGTGATCGTGCGCCGTGCCGGCGACGTGATCCCCGAGGTGGTGGGTCGCGTCCCGGGCGAACGGCAAAGCTACGTGCACAACTTCCGCATGCCGCGCGCCTGCCCGGTGTGCGGCAGCCGCGTGGTGCGCGAGCGCGGCGGCATGGACCACCGCTGCAGCGGCGGCCTGTTCTGCCCGGCGCAACGCAAGCAGGCCTTGCTGCACTTTGCCGGGCGCCGCGCCATGGACATCGAAGGCCTCGGCGACAAGCTGGTCGACCAGCTGGTCGACGCCGGCATCATCCGCACATTGCCCGAGCTGTACACCCTGGGCGTGGCCAAACTCTCGGCGCTGGAGCGCATGGCCGACAAGAGCGCGGCCAACCTGGTGGCGGCGTTGGAGCGCAGCAAGCACACCACGCTGGCGCGCTTTCTCTACGCGCTGGGCATACGCCAGGTGGGCGAGACCACGGCCAAGGACTTGGCGCGCCACTTCGGCGGCATCGACCGGCTGATGGATGCCAGCGTCGAGCAGCTGCTGGAAGTGCCCGATGTCGGCCCGGTGGTGGCGCAAAGCATCCGCACCTTCTTCGAGCAGGCGCATAACCGTGAAGTGGTGCAGCGCTTGCAGGCCACCGGGATCCGCTGGAGCGAGCAGGAAGGCAGCGGCGACAGCGCACCGAGGCCGCTGCTGGGCAAGACCCTGGTGCTGACCGGCACGCTGCCCACGCTGACGCGCGACGAGGCCCAGGCGCTGATCGAGGCCGCGGGCGGCAAGGTGGCCGGCTCGGTGTCCAAGAAGACCGGCTACGTGGTGGCCGGCACCGAGGCCGGCAGCAAGCTGGCCAAGGCGCAGGAGCTGGGCGTGCCGGTGCTGGACGAGGCCGGGCTGCGCGCGCTGCTTCAAGAAGGCGTGCCACACGCCTTGTCGCAAACACCTTCAACGGATTGAACCGGAGCCCCCGAATGGCCGTACGCCCCATCCTGACCATCGGCGACCCGCGCCTGCTGCGCGTGGCGCCGCCCGTCACCGCCTTCGACACCCCGGAGTTGCACGCCTTGGTGCAGGACCTGTGGGACACCATGGCCGCCGCCGACGGCGCCGGGCTGGCCGCGCCGCAGATCGGCGTGGACCTGCAGCTGGTGGTCTTCGGCTTCGATCACAACGAACGTTATCCCGATGCCCCGGCCGTGCCGCGCACGGTGCTGATCAACCCGCTGATCACGCCGCTGGACGACGCCGTGGCCGGCTGGGAAGGCTGCCTGTCGGTGCCCGGGCTGCGCGGCGTGGTGGCGCGTGCGGCGCGCATCCGCTACCAGGGCTTCGACGAGCGCGGCCTGGCCATCGACCGCATCGCCGAAGGCTTCCACGCTCGCGTCGTGCAGCACGAATGCGACCACCTCATCGGCCGCCTCTACCCCACGCGCATGGACGCGGGCGACGAACCGGTCAGCATCGAGGAAGCGCTGGCGCTGCAGGCCGCCACGCGCGATTGAGGGGCGCGGTTTGCTGCGGGCTTCAGCCCGGCACCGTGCTCTCGTCCTGCACCAGGCGCCCGGCGTCGATGCGCAGCTTGCGCTGGCAGCGCTCGGCGATGCCGGGGTCGTGCGTCACCAGCACCAGGGTCGTGCCGGCCTCGCGGTTGAGATCGAACATCAGTTCCATCACCGTGGCGCCGGTGGCGAAGTCCAGGCTGCCGGTCGGTTCGTCGGCCAGCAGCACGGCCGGGCGCACGACGAAGGCGCGCGCCAGCGCCACGCGCTGCTGTTCACCGCCCGACAGCACCTTGGGGTAGTGCGACAGGCGCTCGCCCAGGCCCACGCGGCGCAGCATCTCGGTGGCCGCGGCGCGGGCGTCGCGCCGGCCCATCAGTTCCAGCGGCAGCATGGCGTTCTCAAGCGCCGTCAGGTTGCCCAGCAACTGGAAGCTCTGGAAGACAAAGCCCAGCTGCTGCGCGCGCAGCGCGGCGCGGGCGTCCTCGTCCAAGCTGAACAGGTCGGTGCCGGCCAGGCGCACCGTGCCCGTGGTCGGCACGTCCAGCCCGGCGATGATGGACAGCAGCGTGCTCTTGCCCGAGCCCGAGGCCCCGACGATGGCCACTGATTCCCTGGGGCGCAGGTCGAAGTCGATCTCATGGAGTATGGTCAGCGTTCCAGTTGAATCGGCCACCTGCTTGGTGACCCGCTGCACGGCAATGATGGGTTCTGTCATCGAGACTTCTGCGCTGGCGCGACGCGCCTTCTGTGCCCACTGTAGCCTGCTGGCGCTGGCCGCTCTGTGCGGCGGCGCCACGGCCGTCCACGCCCAGGGGGCTAGGCCTGTGCTGATGGTGCTGGGCGACAGCCTCTCGGCCGAGTACGGCCTGGCGCGTGGCAGCGGCTGGGTGGCCTTGCTCGAGCAACGCCTGGCGCGCGAGAAGCTGGCCTGGAAGGTGGTCAACGCCAGCATCAGCGGCGAAACCACGGCCGGCGGGCGCAGCCGCATCGCGGCGCTGCTGGCCCAGCACCGGCCGCAGGTGGTGCTGATCGAGCTGGGCGGCAATGACGGCCTGCGCGGCCTGCCGCTGGCCGGCACGCGCGACAACCTGCTGGCCATGGCGCGCGCGGCCAAGGCGGCCGGCGCGCGCGTGATGATCGCCGGCATCGCCGTGCCGCCCAACTACGGCCGCAGCTACAGCGAGGCGTTGTTTGGCCTGTTCGGCGAGGTGGCGCGGGCCGAGCGCGCCGCGCTGCTGCCCTTCTTGCTGGCCGGCGTGGCCGACGGGCCCGACCCCGAGGCGCTGTTCCAGCCCGACCGCATCCACCCCCGCGCCGAAGCCCAGGCGCGCATCCTGGACAACGTCTGGCCGGTACTGCGGCCGCTGCTCAAGTAGCCGTCAGCGCTTACTGCAGGTTCTCGCGCTCGCGCTGATTGCCGCGGCGTTCTTGCTCGCCGCGCCTTCTTTCGCCGTCGGCCGGCTGCACGCGCGGCTGTGGGGCCGCGGCCGGCGGCGGCGCAGGCGCCGGGCGCGG
>JALHPY010000263.1 GCA_022842305.1 Rubrivivax sp. | reverse complement strand
GCCTGGGCCAGCAGCCGCAGCTTCACGGCGTCGGGCAGGCTGGACGCGGCCACGTCGAAGCGCAGGTGCACGGCGCTGGACACCTTGTTGACGTTCTGCCCGCCCGCGCCCTGCGCGCGCATGGCGGTGAACTCCACCTCGGCGGGGTCGACCGGCACGCGGTGCAGCACGCTCATCACAGCGGGTCTTCATCCACGCGCACCGGCACGCGCGGCGCCAGCGCGCACATCAGCTCGTAGCCGATGGTGCCGGCGGCGCGCGCCACGTCGTCGATGGCCAGCAGCGTGCCGCCGGGCCCGTTGCCCCAGAGCGTGACCTCGCTGCCGATGCCGGCCCGCGGCAGCCCGCTCAGGTCCACCGCCAGCATGTCCATCGAGACCCGGCCGACCGTGCCGCTGCGCACGCCGTCCACCAGCACCGGGGTGTCGGTGCCGCAGTGGCGCGGGTAGCCGTCGGCATAACCGCAGGCGACGATGCCGATGCGCTGCGCCTGGGTGGCGGTGTAGCTGCTGCCGTAGCCCACGGTGTCGCCGGGCTGCAACTGCTGCACGGCGATCAGGCGCGAACGCAACGTCATCGTCGGCTGCAGGCCCCAGTGGCGGATGTCGTGCTCGGGGAAGTCGGGCGCGCTGCCGTAGCTCAGGATGCCGGCGCGCACCCAGTCGTTGGCCAGGCCGTGGCGCAGGATGGCCGCGCTGTTGCTCAGGCTGCGCTCGCCCGGCAGGTCGCGTGTGGTGGCCTCGAAGACGGCCACCTGGTGCGCCACGCCGCGCGCGCCGTCGGCGTCGGAGAAATGCGTCATCAGCGAGATCTCGTCCACCTGCGGCAGCGCATTCAGGCGCGTCCAGGCGCTGCGGTAGACCTCGGGGCGAAAGCCCAGGCGGTTCATGCCGCTGTTGAGCTTGAGAAAGACGCGCTGCGGCCGCTGCGTCTTGTGCGCCGCCAGCCAGTCGATCTGCTCGGTGCAGTGCACCACGTGCCACAGCTCCAGGCGCGAGCACAGTTCCAGATCGCGCGGCTCGAAGCAGCCTTCCAGCAGCAGGACGGGGCCGCGCCAGCCTAAAGCGCGTATGCGTTCGGCCTCGGCCAGGTCGAGCAGCGCAAAGCCGTCGGCGCCGCGCAGGCCGGCGAAGGCGCGCTCGATGCCATGGCCGTAGGCATTGGCCTTGACCACGGCCCAGACGCGCGCGCTGGCCGCCGCGGCGCGCGCCCGCGCCAGGTTGGCGGCCAGTGCGGCCGGGTGGATGACGGCTTCGATGGGGCGCGGCATGGTCGGTGCGCGGCGCGCATTGCGCCACGGGCTGAGGGGGGCGGGGCCATTCTGACAGCGCAGGGCGCGTGCTATAACCCGCGCGCCCTGATGACGGAGACAACGCGCGTGGCAGGTGGCCGTCGCGCCCAACCGCGCGCGACACGATGAAAAAAGGTTTCTCCACCATCATGTCGGCGCAGTTCTTCAGCTCGCTGGCGGACAACGCGTTGCTGGTGGCCGCGATCGAGCTGTTGCGCATGAGCAAGGCGCCCGCGTGGCAGACCCCGGCGCTGGCCCCGATGTTCGCGCTGTTCTACGTGGTGCTGGCGCCGCTGGTGGGGGCCTTCGCCGACGCGCTGCCCAAGGGCCGCGTCATGTTCATCAGCAACAGCATCAAGGTGGCGGGCTGTCTGATGATGCTGTTCGGCGGCCATCCGCTGCTGGCCTACGCCGTCGTGGGCCTGGGTGCCGCGGCTTATTCGCCGGCCAAGTACGGCATCCTGACCGAGCTGCTGCCGCCGTCACAGCTGGTCAAGGGCAACGGCTGGATCGAGGGCCTGACCGTGGGCTCCATCATCCTGGGCATCCTGCTGGGCGGCCAGCTGGTGGGCCCGCGCATCGCGCCGCAGCTGCTGGCGCTGGACCTGCCGATGGTGGTCACCTCGATCGACACCGCGCCCGAGGCGGCGATCACGGTCATCGTGCTGCTGTACATGATCGCGGCGCTGTTCAACCTGTTCATCCCGCGCACGTCGGCGCCGCTGCAGCCGCTGCGCGGCGGGCTCACGGGCCTGGTGCGCGACTTCTCGCGCTGCAACGCGCGCCTGTGGGCCGACAAGCTGGGCCAGATCACGCTGGCCACGACCACGCTGCTGTGGGGCATCTTCGGCAACCTGCGCGTCATCGTCTTCGCCTGGGCCGCTGCGGCGCTGGGCTACGGCACCACGCAGGCCTCCAGCCTGGCCGGCGTGGTGATCATCGGATCGGTGTTCGGTGCGGTCTATGCGTCGATGACCATGCGGCTGGAAAACGCGGTCAAGCTGCTGCCGCTGGGCATCCTGGTGGGCTTTCTCACCATCGGCCTGAACCTGCTCACCAACGTGTGGGTGGCCGCGCCCTTCCTGGTGGTGCTGGGCGCCGTGTGCGGTTTCCTGATCGTGCCCATGAACGCGCTGCTGCAGCACCGCGGCCACAACCTCATGGGCGCCGGGCGTTCCATCGCCGTGCAGAACTTCAATGAGCAGGCCTGCATCCTGGGCCTGGGTGCGTTCTACGTGGGCATGACCAAGTTCGGGCTCTCGGCCTTCGGCGCCATCGCCATCTTCGGGCTGCTGGTGGCCGGCGTGATGGAGCTGATCCGCCGCTGGCACCAGCGCAACCTGTTGCGCCACACCGAAGAGCTGAAGCACCTGCTGGCCATCGCGCGCAGCGACCACCACTGATGGCCGCGCCGGGTGCGCGAGGTCAGCCTGCTGCGGCCACTGCCGCCAGCGCCGCGCTGTGGCCGGTGCTGGCACTCACCGCCAACGCCTTCACCTGGGGCGTGTCGTGGTGGCCCTTTCGCGCGCTGCAGGCGCAGGGCCTGCACCCGCTGTGGGCCACGGCGCTGATCTACGGCGTGGCGGTGGTGGTGATCACGCTGTGGCGGCCGCAGGCCTGGCGCCAGCTGCTGGGTACGCCCTCGCTGTGGTGGCTGGTGCTGGCCGCCGGCACGACCAACGCCGCCTTCAACTGGGCGGTGACGGTGGGCGACGTGGTGCGGGTGGTGCTGCTGTTCTACCTGATGCCGCTATGGGCCGTGCTGCTGGCGCGCGCGCTGCTGGGCGAGGCCTTCAGCGCCGCCGCGCTGGCGCGCGTGGCGCTGGCGCTGCTGGGTGCGGCCATCGTGCTGTGGCCGGCCGATGGCGGGCTGCCGCTGCCGCGCACGCTGGCCGAGGGCCTGGGCGTGCTGGGCGGCTTCAGCTTCGCCCTCAACAACGTGCTGCTGCGGCGCGAGGCCCACCGGCCCGAGGCCGCGCGCGCGCTGGCCATGTTCCTGGGCGGTGCGGTGGTCTCGGCCGCCCTGGCGCTGGCCATGCCCGGCCTGGTGCCGCTGCCGCCCGCGCCCGCGGTGGGCTGGGTGCTGGGCGCGCTGGCGCTGGCGCTGGCCTTTCTGGGCGGCAACCTGGCGCTGCAGTACGGCGCAGCGCGGCTGCCGGCCAATGTCACCGCGGTGGTGATGATCTCCGAGGTGCTGTTCGCCTCGGCCTCGGCCGTGCTGCTGGGCGCCGGCAGCCTGACGCTGCCGCTGCTGCTGGGCGGCGCACTGATCGTCGGCGCCACGCTGCTGTCGGCGCGCGGCTGAGGGCGGCAAGCCCCTCAGCCCGCCACTGCGGGCGGGGGCTCGGCCACGGCGCGCAGGCCGTGGCGCAGCATCAGGCGGTGCAGTTCGACCTCGTCCAGCGGCTTGCCCAGGTAGGCGTCGCAGCCGGCCAGCGTGCCGCGCACGCGGTCGGATTCGCCTTGGTGCGCCGACACCATGACCACCGTGGTTTGCAGGGCGGCGCTGCTGTCGCTCTTGATACGTCGGCACAGCGCCAGGCCGTCGAGCTCGCTGTCGCTGCCCAGTTCCACATCCAGGAAGGCGAAGTCGAAATCCTCTTCCTCCAGCAGTGCCAGCGCCTCGCGGCTGTTGCGCGCCTGGGTCACGTCCAGGCCCCAGCGTTCGAGCCGGGTCTGCAGGAAGTGCAGGGCAATGGCGCTGTCGTCCACCACCAGGGCGCGCGGGCGCGAAGGCGGCGCGGGCGCGGCCGGCGCGGCGCGGCGCGG
>JALHPY010000262.1 GCA_022842305.1 Rubrivivax sp. | reverse complement strand
AGGCCCTGGCGCTCGACCTCGAAGCTGAGGTCCAGCGCCACCAGCGCGCCGCGCATCACCAGCTCCACGCCGCCATCGGCCAGACGCGGGCGCTTGGCCGCGGGCGTCATCAGGTTCATGCGGCCGCGACGGTCGGCGTCGGCCATGCCCGGTGCCCAGGGGAAGAGCTCGAAGGACACGTCCTGCACGTCCTCCAGCGCCATCACCGCGGCCACCAGCCGGTTGTAGACGACCACGTCGCCGATGCCCAGTTCGTCCACGGCGGCGTCCAGCGCACCGGTCACGGCCGTGGCCAGGGCCTGCTTCTGCGCCGCGTCCAGGCTGGCGCTGGCGGGCGTGACGACGATCTTCATGCCCACGTCGAACCAGACTTCGTCGCCCACCGTGGACAGCGGGGGCGGCGGCACGGCCGGGTCGGCACCGGCACCGGGGCCGACGCCCACGCCGGCTTCCTCGGGCACCACCAGGTTGTGCACCACGCGCACGCCGGCCGGCCGTACGCGGTGGATGGCCTCGAGCGCGGCGCGGGCGTGGGCCGCGTCCAGATCGGCCGCGACGGTGATGGTGAGGGTGCCGGGTGCGCCCACGTGGTCTTCGGCCACGCGCACGTCCTGCGCGCGGATGCCGGCGATGGCCGTCAGCGCGCCGACGATGGCGCCGGGCGTGCCGGCGCCGCCGGTTTCCAGCGCGCGCGACACGCGCCGACGCAGCGCCTCGTCGTCCTCGGCGGCGCCGGCAAAGCCCAGATCCTGCGGGTTGCTGGCCGCAGCGATGCCCAGGATGGGCTGGTGGATGACCGTCAACGTGCCGGCACGCGCCGCGCCGGCCGTGCCTTCGACCAGCGCCTGAACCGGCACCGAGACCGACAGCGCACCGGCGCGCAGCGAACGCGGCGCGGTGGTCTCCACGGTCACCGGCGGCACGTCGGCCGAGCTGACGCGCGTGCCGGCGGGGATGGCGATCTCACCGGGCGCGGGCGTGCTGCGGCTGAACACCAGGTCGCCACTGGCGGCGGCGCGCGTGCGCCGCGGCACACCCACCAGCGCGGCCAGCTGGTCCAGATCGCGGCCGGTGGCGGTGTCGACGAAGGCGGCCTCGTACACCGCTTCGAGCTGGCGCGACAGCACGGCGTATTCGCGCGCAAACGACTCGGCCAGGGTGCGCACGATGGAGCCGGGGTTGCGGTCGGTCAGGCGCGGCGCGGGGCCGGTGCCGGGGCGCGGCTCGTAGCTCACCCAGAAGCGGCTGCCCAGGTCGGGAATGGTCACTCCGGCCAGCGGCAGGCCGTCGGGGCCTAGGCGCCAGGCCAGCACGCCTTCTTCGCTGACCGTCAGGTCGGTGCCGGGGATGAAGCGGTGGTACTCGCCATCGGCCAGGCCGTGCAGGCGCACCGATGCGGGCAACGCGTCGGCGCCCAGGCCCAGCTTGAAGGGCGCGCGCTCGGGCAGGTAGGCGAACTCCTCGCGCACCACGGCGCCGGTGAGCGCGCTGAGCAGGTCGTCGACGAAGACGCCATACGGTTCGGCGGCATACGTCATAAGCCACTCTCCAGGCTGAAGGGCACGACCAGGTTGAGCGGGTCGTCATGGTCGATCAGGCGCACGGTGACGACGATGCGCACGGTGGACGGTTCGCTGCGCTGGCCCTCGACGGTGCAGGACAGGATGCGGTCTATGCGCGGCTCGTGGCCCAGGCACTCGAGCACGTGGCGCTTGATCAGGTTGCGCGTGCGCTCGACGTTGGGCTCACCCAGCAGTTCGTGGTGGCGCGAGCCGTAGTCGGGGTGGCCCAAGGCGGCGAGTTCGCCGCGCCGCGTCTTGAGCCGGTTGATCAGGAGCTGGTCGGCTGCGGCCAAATCAGCGACAACTCCGATGTCGCGCTTGCCCGGCCGCCGCTGCACCAGCAGGTCGACCTCTTCCCACCAGCCGGCGGCGCCGCCGAAGTCCAGGCCGATGTCGCGGCCCAGGCGCTTCATCAGGATGTCGAGGTCGGCACGCGGCGGTTTCATGGTGCGTTTCCGTCGGTGATCCACGGCGCCGCCGGCGGCCCCAGCACGGTGAGCACACCGCCGCCGGCCGGGATCTTGTCGCCCATGCGCACCAGGCCCTGCCCGGCCACCTTGACGCCGGTGCTCACGCCGCTGGCCGGGATGGGCAGCGGATAGGGCACGCCGCTGGCCGAGTTGACCATCTGGCAGATGCTGCCCGCGGTGGCCAGCGGCATGCCGCCGGCCATGGCCGCGGTCTGCATCACCGCGACGATGACGCCGCTGTCGGGCGGGCCGGCGGCGCCGGGCGACAGCATCACCGCGCAGCCGATGGAGACGGGGCTTCCGGGCATGCTCGTCCTCAGGCCGGGTTGAAGGCCGTGGTGCCGGCGATGGTGACGCTGCCACCCTTGAGCGTGGCCGAGCCGTCGCCCTGCACGGTGACGGTGGGCGCCTTGAGCGTGGCGCCGCTGCCGCCCTCCAGGTTGAGCGCGCCGGCGGCCTTGAGCGTCATGTCGCCGCCGGCTTCGATGGTGACCGCGCCGTCGGCGGCGATCGAGACCTTGCTGGAGCCCAGCGTGATGGTCAGTTCACTGTCCTTGAGCGTCAGCGTGTGGCCGCTGGGCAGCTGGAAATGCAGCCGCCGCATCGCGTCGTCACCGTCATCGGGCACGTGGTAGACGATCTCACCCGGTTTGGCGTCGGGTGGCGCGCGGTCGGCGTCGTGCAGCACGCCCAGCAGCACGGCCTGGTCGAGGTCGCCCCCCAGAAAGCCCACCACCACCAGGCTGCCGACCAGCGGCAGCGCCGACAGCCCCGGTCGGCCCATGGCCACGGGCACCTGCTGCAACTCCAGCGCCGACGCGTTGAGCCGCACGTTGGCCGACAGGTGGTGTTCGCCGCCGCCGCCATCGTTGCTGAAGACCTGGGTGACCACGCCCAGCTCAAGTCCGCGCCGGCCGTCGAGCTCGTCGCGGATCACGGCGCGCAGGGCCGGCACGATGCGACTCATGGCGCGCCCTCGAAATCCAGCCAGGTGGCAAAGCCGTTGACGTCCAGCACCTGGGTGACCGATGTCAGCCGCGCCTCGACATCACCGTCGGGCAGCTCGGACAGCGTCACCAGATCACCCGGGCGCAAGGCCGGCTGGCCCCAACAAAGGGCCTCGCCCTGCAGCGTGCGGCGCTGGGCAGCGTCGGCACGCGCCTGGGCCACGCTGCGCGCGGCATTGCGGTCGCGCACGGCGCCGGGAATCCAGGCCTCGCGCTCGGGTGCCTCACCGGCGGGTGAAGCCAGGGGCAGGTGCCAGAACTCGGCACCGGCCTCGCTGCCGGCGCCGGCCGGGGCCACGGTGGCAGCGGCGGGTGGGTCTTCGAAGCTGGAGGCCTGCCACTGGATCAGTTCGGCACCGCGGCGCAGCGTGGCGCTGGATGGGCCGCTGCGCGGCGGGCGCACGTTGAGCGAGCCGTCGGCGGCGCTGCACACCTCGCAGCCGGCCAGGCGCGTCAGGCGCAGCAAATGCGCCCAGCGCGAGCGGCGGTCGTCAGCGTGGAAGACGCCCAGGTCGAGTTCGGCCCCGACGATGCCGGCGCTGACCCCGGCATCGCCCAGCAGGTCGTCGATGATCTGCGCCGCGCCCTGCCCCACCCAGGACTTGGCGGCATAGCGCCGCGACAGCAACCACGACGGCGCCATGCATTCAACGACGGCGCCGCTGGAACGCCGTTCGACGCGGATGGCCGTGCCGGTGAAGATGTCCTGCGCATCGCCGTCGAAGCCCAGAGCCACCGTCACCTGCGCGCCGGGCGCCGGCACCTGGGGCGCCAGCGCGTGCAGCTCGAGCCGGCAGCGGTCATGCGCCGGGCCCAGGCCCAGCGAGACTTCGGCGCGCAGCAGGGCGGCCTCGGGCGCCGACAGGCTCTGGCCGTCCAGCGTCAGGCGGGCGATGGGCGTGAAGCGGCTCATTCGGGCTCCACGTCCAGGCCCTGGCGCCGCACCTCGGCCAGCAGCACGCGCTCGAGCGTGCGGCCAAACTGCAGGTCGCTGGCGGGCAGCGCGGGCCGGGCCAGGTCGCCGGGATGGGCGGGCGCTGCGGCCGGTTGCGGGCCCGCCGGCCAGGCGGGCGTGGCGGTGT
>JALHPY010000261.1 GCA_022842305.1 Rubrivivax sp. | reverse complement strand
TCGGCCATGAGCTGCCGTTGGCGACAGGCAGCTTCATGGAAGCTCGTTTGCTCACTCCGGCGACACCCCGCCTACAGACAACGCCGCCGGCAGGGCAGGCCAGGCGATGGAACAGGATCAAGTCCATGCCCGCGGGGCAACGGGGAATCCGAACACTCAGGCCAGTGCCTTGGCGATCTGCCCGATGGTGTGAAGCGCAGCTTCGATGCCTGGGTGGTCGGGATGCCCGAAGTTGAGCCTGAGGTGGTGCGTGTACCGCCTGTCAGCCGAAAACAGGTGTCCGGGTGCGAGGCTGATGTCGTGCGACAACGCCAACCGATGCAGGTCCAGCGCGTCGACGGTGTCGGGAAGTTCAACCCACACGAAGTAGCCTCCCTCGGGTTGCGTGACCTTCGTGCCCGCCGGGAAGTGTTTGTCGATGGCGCGCAGGACGACGTCCCGATGTTGGGCCAAGGTGCTGCGCAACTGGCGCAGGTGTCGGTCGTAACCCCCGTGTTGCAGGTATTCGCTCAGACCCTCTTGCGATGGCAGCGCGGCGGCGAGCGAATGCATCAGCTTGCGCCTGCCCACGTCCTTGCCGAACCTGCCTGCCGCAACCCACCCCACGCGGTAGCCTGGCGCCAGCGACTTGGAGAAAGAGCTGCAATGCATGACCAGACCGGCACGGTCCCATGCCTTGGCGGGCCTCGGCTTGTGTGGCCCGAAGTAAAGCTCGCCGTACACGTCGTCCTCGATCAGCGGCACCTGGTGGTCAGCCAGCAGTTGCACCAGCTGCAGCTTCGAGCTGTCCGGCATCAGGCTGCCCAGCGGGTTCTGGAAGTTCGGCATCAACCAGCAGGCCTTCACGGGGTGGCGCTCCAGGACCGAGGCCAGCGCTGACACGTCGACGCCATGGCGTGGATGCGTTGCAATCTCCACCGCGCGCAAGCTGTGGCGCTCCAGTGCCTGCAGCGCTGCATAGAAGGTCGGGGACTCCACGGCCACCAGATCGCCCGGCTGGGTCACGGCTTCCAGGCACAGGTTCAGCGCCTCCATCGCGCCGTTGGTGATGACCAGTTCCTCGGTGTCGACACCGCATCCCATCGCCAGGTAGCGAAGTCCGATCTGGCGTCGCAGCGCTGTGCTGCCCGGGGACAAATCCTCCACGGTGCGCCACGGGTCCAGTCGGCGGACGGCCTTGCCCAGCGCAAGGGCCAGCTTGGGCAACGGAAAAAGTGTTGGGCTGGGGAACGCAGACCCGAGCGGCACAACCGCCTTGTTCCTGGCGTGGCCGAGCACCTCGAACACGAGTTCAGAGACTTCCACGGCCCTTTCATCCGTCACTGGCGCGGAGATGTCCGGTTCGGCTGGCTTGGCAATCGCGTGGCTGACGAAATAGCCAGACCGCGGCCGCGCCTCGATCAGCCCCCGCGCTTCCAGCAGGTAGTACGCCTCGAACACCGTCGATGGGCTGACGCCGCGGCTTCGGCTGGTTTCGCGAACCGACGGCACGCGTTGGCCCGGCCGCAGCTGACCGCTGGCGATGCCCGCCGCGACCTCGTCAGCCAGGGCCTCGTAGCGCTTCATGTCGAAGTAGGTTTGCCATAGCAGAACTGAACTGATATGCCCGTTTCTGAATTTTGAACAGACTGTACTTCCCGTGCAATCCATCAGGCCAGCATGCCCACTGACCCGCATCTGATCCGTAGTTTTCTGCAGCAACTGAGCCTGGTTTGGCGAGGCCGCCTTGGGCACACTCGATAGCCGAATTGCAGGGGCTGAAGATGAAGACTTGGGGCTATGTGAGGGCGGTCTTGTGGGGCTTCTTCGGAGTCCGGCGCCGCGCTGCCGCCGGTGATGAACTGGCCAAGGCCCAACCGCTGGTGTTGATTGCCGTCGCGGTCGCCTTGGCTGCCGTCTTCGGCTTGACCTTGTACGGGCTGGCCAATCTGGCTGTGCAAGCTCTCGACACTTAGGCGCTTTCGGTGCCTGGCCAATCGCTCGCCGGGCCTTCGATGAACATGAAACTCGTCTTCAGTCTTCTCTTCGCGGCCAGCCTGTCTGCCGTCACGGGCTTGGCGCCAGCCCAGGCGCCCCCCGCGCCGTCGGGTGCGACGGCGGCGATCCACGACACGATGGCGCAACGCATGCAAGCCTGTGTCATGTGCCATGGCAAGGAGGGCCGCGCCACCCAGGCGGGTTATTTCCCGCGCATCGCCGGCAAACCCGAGGGTTACCTGTTCAACCAGCTGAAGAACTTCAGGGAAGGCCGCCGGCGCAACCAGGCGATGAACCACCTGACGCAACACATGTCCGATGACTTTCTGCGTGACATCGCCCGGTACTTTTCGGCGCTCGATCTGCCGTATCCGCCGGCTTCGGCGCACGGCTTGTCCGCCCGGCAGCAGCGGACCGCCGAACAGCTGGTCTTCAAGGGGGCGCCGGAACGCCAGCTCCCAGCGTGCGCCTCGTGTCATGGCAGCCGCATGGCCGGACGCTCGCCTGCGATGCCCGGGCTGCTGACCCTGCCTGCGGACTACCTGATCGCTCAGCTCGGCGCGTGGCGCACCGGTTTGCGTGCGGCATCCGTACCGGACTGCATGGCCGACGTCGCCAAGCGGCTGACCCACGAAGAAGTGAGTGTCGTGGCACGCTGGCTATCAGCACAAAGCCTGCCGACGGGTACGAAGCCCGAAGTCGCTTCCGCCCAGCCGCTGCCCATCCGTTGCGGGAGCGGCAACGAGTGAACAGGATGAATCCGCGCAAGCTTGCACGGCGCATCGGCGGCATCGTGCTGGTCCTGGCCCTCATGCTGGCTGCCTTGGTGGCATGGCTGAATGTCCAGGGCGAGGCCCCGCTGGAGGCAGGCGGCCCCACCGCGCCGGCGTCGTCAGAAGTCATCGAGCGCGGGGCCTACCTGGCAAGGGCCGGCAATTGCATGGGCTGCCACACGACGACCGGTGGCGCCGAGTTTGCCGGCGGCCGGGGGGTCGAGACGCCATTCGGCATCGTCGCTGCGCCGAACATCACGCCCGACACCAAGACCGGCATCGGCAACTGGTCGGCAGGCGAGTTCTGGCGCAGCCTGCACCATGGGCGCTCCAAGGACGGCCGTCTCTTGTATCCGGCCTTTCCGTACGCCAGCTTCACGCGCGTGTCGCGTGAGGACTCGGACGCGCTGTATGCCTTCCTTCGGTCCGTGCCGGCGGTCGAAAAGGCCAATGCACCGCACGCACTGCGCTTTCCCTACAACACGCAGGCGGCGCTGGCCGTCTGGCGCGCGCTGTACTTCCGGCCCGGCGCGTTCGAGCCCGAAGCCGGGCAGAGCGCCGAGTGGAACCGCGGCAAGTACCTGACCCAGGGCCTGGGCCACTGCGCAGCCTGCCACTCGGGCCGCGACGCCCTCGGCGGCACCCGCCGGAACGCGAAGTTCGCTGGCGGTCTGATGCCCGACGCCGCCTGGTACGCGCCCTCCCTGGCATCGCCTGAGGAAGCGGGCGTTCAGCGCTGGCCCCGCGAACAGGTCGTCAGGCTGCTCAAGGACGGCGTGTCGGCACACGCGTCCGTTTCCGGGCCGATGGCTGAGGTCGTGTTCAGCAGCACCCAACACCTGACAGACCAGGATCTCGACGCGATGGCTGGCTACCTGGCATCGATTCCCGTCAGGAAAGCGCCACCTGCCGAGCCAAGGCGCGCCGATGCGGAGGTGATGGTCGCCGGTAGGAAGGTCTATGAGCAGCATTGCGCTGCCTGCCATGGCGACCGGGGACAAGGCGCGTCAAGGATGTACCCCGCCCTTGCCGGCAACCGCGCGGTCACCCTCGCGTTGCACATCAACGTCGTGCAGGTGATTCGACAGGGCGGCTTCATGCCGACCACGGCGGGCAACCCTCAGCCCTTCGGCATGCCGCCGTTTGGGCAGTTGCTGAACAACGACGAGATGGCTGCAGTCGCCACGTTCATACGGCAGTCCTGGGGCAACTCCGCCGCACCGGTCTCCACGCTGGACGTGCTTCGGGTCAAGTGAAACGCCACTACGGACGCAATGGGGTTCACTCCAGGTGGTGTCGACTCTTTGAGCTGAGTTTGCGCAGCAATCGGAGCGACGGCATTTCGACTTTCAGTCCGGAGGAGATAAGGACGGCATTGGGTCG
>JALHPY010000260.1 GCA_022842305.1 Rubrivivax sp. | reverse complement strand
GGCAAACACCGCCGCCTCGGCCGGTCCGGGCAATAGCCCCTGCCCGGCCGTCACAGCATTTCCAGCGCCAGCGCCGTGGCCTCGCCACCGCCGATGCACAGCGAGGCCACGCCGCGCTTCAAGCCCCGCTTGCGCAGTGCCCCCAGCAGCGTGACGACGATGCGCGCGCCGCTGGCGCCGATGGGGTGGCCCAGCGCCACCGCGCCGCCGTGCACGTTGACGATGTCGTGCGGCAGCTTGAAGTCGTCCATGGCCGCCATGGTGACCGCGGCGAAGGCCTCGTTCACCTCCCACAGGTCCACCTGGGCGGCCTGCCAGCCGGCCAGCGTCAACGCCTTGCGGATGGCGCCGGCCGGCGCCGTGGCAAACCACTCGGGCGCCTGCGCGTGCACCGCGTGCGCGGCGATGCGCGCCAGCGGCTTCAGGCCCATCTGCAGCGCCGTGCTTTCGCGCATCAGCACCAGCGCGGCCGCGCCGTCGCTGATGCTGCTGGCGTTGGCCGCGGTGATGGTGCCGCCGCTCTTGAAGGCCGGCTTCAGGCCGGGGATCTTGTCGAGCTTGGCCTTGAAGGGCTGCTCGTCCCACTTGACGATGCGCGGCTCGCCCTTGCCCGGCAGTGCCACCGGCGCCATCTCCCAGTCGAAGCTGCCGTCTTCGTTGGCCTGCTTGGCGCGCGTGGTGCTGGTGATGGCGTAGGCATCCTGCGCCTCGCGCGTGAAGCGGTACTTCTCGACGCACTGCTCGGCGAAGGCGCCCATGGCCTTGCCACGCTCGTAGGCGTCTTCCAGGCCGTCCATGGCCATGTGGTCGAAGAGCTGAGCCGCGCCGTACTTGACGCCCTTGCGCGCAAACATCAGGTGCGGCGCGTTGGTCATGCTTTCCATGCCGCCGGCCACCACCACGCGGGCGCTGCCGGCCAGCAGCATGTCGTGCGCGAACATCATGGCGCGCATGCCGCTGCCGCACATCTTGGACAGCGTGACCGCGCCCGCGCTCTGCGGCAGCCCGGCCTTCAACGTCGCCTGGCGCGCCGGCGCCTGGCCCTGGCCGGCCATCAGGCAGTTGCCCAGCAGCACTTCGTCCACCGCATCACCCGGCACACCGGCGCGCTGCACCGCGGCCTGCACGGCCACGGCGCCCAGTTCCCAGGCCGCCAGCGCGGAGAAGTCGCCCAGCAGGCCGGCTATGGGCGTGCGCGCGGCGGAAACGATGACGATGGATTCGGCCATGGTGGGCTCCTGGGGTTGACGGGGGATGTTCAGGCTCTGGCGCCGGCGGAAAAACGCTTGGACGGCTCGTAGGGAAAGACATCGTGCACGTGACCGGCCAGGATGCGCTCCTTGTGGCCTTGCCAGAAGGCGGCGTCCAGCAGCTCGGCATGGTGCGCCATGAAGACTTCGCGCACCCGCGGGTTGCCCAGCAGGAAGGGGCCGAAGGTCTCGGGGAACACATCCTTGGGGCCGACCGAGTACCAGACCTCGCCGCTCATCTCTTCTTCCTCGTTGCGCGGCTCGGGCACGCGGCGGAAGTTGCAGTCGGTGAGGTATTCGATCTCGTCGTAGTCGTAGAACACCACCTTGCCGTGGCGCGTGACGCCGAAGTTCTTCCACAGCATGTCGCCGGGGAAGATGTTGGCCGCCACCAGGTCCCTGATGGCGTTGCCGTACTCCAGCACCGCGTGCGCCACCTGCTCGGGGCCGGCCTCCTGCAGGTAGATGTTGAGCGGGATCATGCGCCGCTCGATGTACAGGTGCTTGATCACCAGCGTGTCGGCGTCTTCCTCGATCAGGCTGCCGCAGAAGTGCTTGAGCTCGGCGATCAGTTCGTCCTCGAAGCGCTGGCGCGGGAAGGCGACGTTGCTGTACTCCAGCGTGTCGGCCATGCGGCCCACGCGGTCGTGCTGCTTGACCAGCAGGTACTTGCCCTTGATCTGCTCGCGCGTGGTTTCCTTCTGCGCGGGGTAGAAGTCCTTGATGACCTTGAACACATAGGGAAACGAGGGCAGATCGAACACCAGCATCACCATGCCCTTGATGCCGGGCGCGATGCGGAAGCGGTCGCCGCTGTGGCGCTGGTGCGCCAGGAAGTCGCGGTAGAACAGGTTCTTGCCGTGCTTCTGCAGCCCCAGGCTGTTGTACAGCTCGGCGCGCGGCTTGCGCGGCATCAGCCCGCGCAGGAACTGCACGTAGGCCGAAGGAATCTCCATCTCGACCATGAAATAGGCGCGGGCGTAGCTGAAGATCATCAGCAGGTCGTCTTCACCAAAGAGCGCGGCGTCGATCACCAGCTGGCTGGCGCCATCGGCGCGCCCGCGGTGCAGGATGGGCAGCGCCAGCGGCGTCTCGGTGAAGCCGTTGATGATCTTGCCCACCAGGTAGGCGGCCTTGTTGCGGTAGAACAGGCTGGACAGCACCTGGATCTGGAAATTGGCGCGCGGCCTGAAGCCGCCCAGCTCGGACAGCATGGCCTGCACCACGTGGTCGACGTCGCGCGGCAGGTCCTCGAAGGCGCGCGCCAGGTCCAGGTCGGTGACGACCCGCACCCAGGTCTCGTGCAGGTTCTCGCGCGTGGGGTAGTAGGCGCGGTAGGTGGGGCGCGAGGCCGGCTCGTCGTTCTCGATGTACTCGGTGCTGACCGCCGGCCGCACGAAGATGAAGTCGTTGTGGAAGTAGGCGCGGTGCAGCAGCTTGGCCGTGACCGAATTGAAGAAGGTCTCGGCCAGTTCGGGCTGCTGGTGGTCGGTGAGCAGGCCGATGTAGTGCAGCTTGGCCTGCTGCCAGGTGTCCATGGAGAGCTGGGCGATGTCGTAGTCGCCGCGCAGGCGCGCCACGGCCTCGTCGACGCGCTGGTCGTAGAACTCGATGCGCTGCGCCTGGGCGCGCTGCTGGCCGTGCCAGTCGGCGGCCTCGAAGCGCTGCTTGGCCGCGGCGCTGGTCTCGCGAAACAGCCAGTAGTGGCGGTTGAAGCCGTCCAGCAGCGCCCGCGCGATGTCGAATGCCCGGCTGTCGTTCAGGCGGTGCGGAAACATGCGGCGGCAGCCTACTCGTCGTCGTGGCGCGGCGCGCGCGGGTAGCGCTTGAGGGCGTTGGCGAAGACCTCGACCACGGTATCGGGGCGATCCATGGTGACCTCCAGGTCCTTGAGCAGGCCATCGCGCAGACCGTAGACCCAGCCGTGCACGGACACCTTCTGGCCGCGCAGCCAGGCGTCCTGGATCACCGTGGACAAGGCGACATTGCCCACCTGCTCGATGACGTTCATCTCGCACAGGATGTTCTCCTGCTCGGCCGGCGGCAGGTGCTGCAGGCGCTTGCGGTGGCGCAGGCGCACGTCCTGCAGGTGGCGCAGCCAGTTGTCGGCCAGGCCCACCCGTGTGCCCAGCAAGGCCGCGCGCACGCCGGCACAGCCGTAGTGGCCGACGACCATGATGTCCTCGACCTTCAGGTGCTCGACGGCGAACTGGATGGTCGACAACGCGTTCAGGTCGGAGTGCACCACCAGGTTGGCGATGTTGCGGTGCACGAAGACCTCACCCGGGTCCAGCCCGGTGATCTCGTTGGCCGGCACGCGGCTGTCGGCGCAGCCGATCCACATGTAACGCGGGTGCTGCTGCTGCGCCAGCCGCGTGAAGAAGCCGGGCTCGCGGGCTTCGGTCGCCGAGGCCCAGGCGCGGTTGTTGCTGAACAGTTGGTCGAGTGGCTGGCTCATCGTTGCTATGCCTCAGGTGCCGCGGGGGCAGTGGTCGGTTCAGTCTACGGGGCGTCAGGGGCCGCCGGGGTGGCCTTACATCGTCTCGGAGAACAACTCGCGGCCGATGAGCATGCGGCGGATCTCGGAGGTGCCGGCGCCGATCTCGTAGAGCTTGGCGTCGCGCCACAGCCGGCCCAGCGGGTAGTCGTTGATGTAGCCGTTGCCGCCGAAGATCTGGATGCCCTCGCCGGCCATCCAGGTGGCCTTCTCGGCGCACCACAGGATGACGCTGGCGCAGTCCTTGCGCACCTGGCGCACGTGCTCGGCGCCCAGCAGGTCCAGGTTCTTGCCCACCGTGTAGCAGAAGGCGCGGCCGGCCTGCAGCACGGTGTACATGTCGGCCACCTTGCCCTGGATCAGCTGGAACTCGCCGATGCTCTGGCCGAACTGCTTGCGGTCGTGG
>JALHPY010000259.1 GCA_022842305.1 Rubrivivax sp. | reverse complement strand
GGCCGGTTCGGGCGGCAGCAGCGCGCGCGCCAGGCCACCGGCCAGGCGCAGGCAGGCCACGCCCTCGGGGCCGGCCAGGGCCAGCCAGGGCGTGCTCTCTTCGCCGTCACCGGCGCTGAAGAAATGGCCGCGCGCCGGCGCGCCCACGGCCGCGGGCTGGCTGGGCGACACCACGCGCTGCACGCCGGGGCCGGCGGCTTCGAGCGCGGCCAATGCCGCGGCCAAGCGCGGGCCCTGCGTCACCGCGACCCAGCCTTCGCGGCCGGGGGCGGCGTCGGGGCCCAGCGCGATGTGCAGCGCCTCGTCGTCGTCGAGCAAGGCCTCTTCCATCACCCCGGCCAATGCCGCACGCAGCCGCGCGGCGGGTGCCTTGGGCACGGCCACGCGGTGCCAGCTGACATCGGCTTCGGCCAGCACCAGCACCGTGCTGTCGGCGCGCGGCAACAGCGCCGCCGCGGCCTGGCCGGACTGGGTGACCGTGTTGCCATCGGCACTGAAGACAAAGCCCCATTCCTGCGGCAGCCGCGAGCCGGCAGCGGGCTCGAGGCCGGCCTCGCGGGCACCGAGGCGCGCGCGCGGCGGGAGCTGGACGACGAGTAGGGACATGCGTTCGGTGGGCGCCCGGGGCTTGTGATCAGACCGGTATTGTCGCCGTCATCGAGGCGGGGTTCGGCAGCCGGCTCACGGCGCGGCCACCGAGAAGCTGCGGCGCTCGCGCCGCAGCACGTCCACGCGGCCGTCGCGGCGCAGCAGCAGCGAGCGCTCTTCGAGCACGCGGTCTTCGATGCGCAGGCGGCCGGCCACGTAGAAGTGGGTGGTGCCCACGGCCAAGCGCGAAGCCTCGGCCACCGCGGTGGACGTCAAGTGGCCCTTGACCTCTTCCAGGTTGCGGAAGGCCCCGCGCTGGCGCTGCTGCACCAGGCGCTCGGCCGTGCCCAGGTCGATGTTGTCGATGGCTGCCATCAGCACCTCGCGCGGCGCGGTGTTGACGTTGACCGGGGTGGGCACCGGCAACAGGTCGACATAGGGCTCGAGCATGGCCAGCGTGGCCGCGTCCAGACCCTGCCAGGCCAGGTCGGACAGGCGCGTGGGGCGCAGCACCGGGCCGCGCGGGCGCGTCTCGTCCACCTCGGCCGCCAGGCTGGCCGCCTGCAGCGCCGCGGCGATGCGGCCGGCGGCGTCGGTGGCGGTGCCGGCCAGGCTGCACAGACGTTCCAGCGCCGCCAGCTGCACCGGCACCACCTTGCCGGTGGCGTCCACCAGGCCGTTGAGGTTGAAGCGCGACTGCGCGTCGGTGATGGCGCCCTCGATGAAAGCGTCCAGCCCGCCCTCGGCGTTGTTGTCCTGGTCGGCGGCCAGAAAGGCCGACAGCCGGCCCTCGGCCACGGGCGTGGTCCAGGGCTCGTCCAATGAATCGTGCGGCTGGCCGCTTTGCTGGCCGGTGCGCTCGTCCTCGCGCAGGATCAGCCGCGCCCAGTCCAGCGCGCCGGCCAGGATCCAGGCGGCCTGGGCGCGCGCGCGTTCGGCGGCTTCGATGCTGATGGCGCGCGACTGCTGCCACACCATGCCGGTGGTGGCGGTGACCACCAGCACCACGATGATCATCGCCAGCAGCAGCGCGGCGCCGCGCTGGGCGTGGGGCCGGCTGCGCATCAGGCGCCCCCCTGGCCGAGCGCGATGTCGCGCGTGAGCTTGCGCCCGTCCAGCGTGATGACCAGGCGCACCGCGGTCGGCAGGGCCACGCGCTGCGGCGCCACGCCGCTGGCGGACAGGTCGGGCGGTGCCACCAGGTCGCCGCTGGACTGGGCGTTGCTCCAGCCGTTGCCGCGGAAGAAGTAGACCTGCCATTCGCCCACGGACTCGGCCACCGTCAGCTGGCCGGCTTCGTTGCCCAGCAGTTGCTGGCTGCGCAGCCAGGTTTCCTGCAGCTCGCGCGCATAGATCTGCGCCGGCCCGGCCCAGCGCTGCCAGCGGCCGTTGCGCAGCGACCAGGCCACCAGCGCCACCCCGCCCTCGACGCGGCGCGTCAGCCGCAGGGTCTGACCGTCGAAGGCCAGCGTGGGCACGACGGCGCTGTCGTGCACGGCCTGCAGGTCCTGCTCCCACTGCGTCAGCACGGTGGCCAGGCGCGAGCTGCGGTCGATCTGTTCGCGGCTGGCGTCGCGCGTGCGCAGCACGCCGTCCAGCGCCTGCCAGGCAAAGCCCGAGAGGATGGCCATGGCCAGCAGCGCCACCAGCACCTCCACCAGCGTGAAGCCCGCGGCGCGGCGGGCGGCACCGGCGTGCCTCATCACCGCCCCTGCACCGTGGAAAGCGTGACCAGCAGGTAGCCGGATTCGTCGCTGACCTGGGCGTCGATGCGGCGGAAATTGGGGTTGAGCGTGGGCCGCGTGACCAGCTTGCCGCGGTAGGTGCGGCCGAGTTGTTCGCAAGTGAAATCGGCGTCGCCGATGCCCGGCAGGGTGCGCGACAGGCGCAGGCCGGTGAGCTGGTTGTCGGCGCACCACTGCGCCGCCATCACGTCGTCCAGGCGCTGGGCGTTGTCGGACAGCGCGCTGGCGGCGCGCACCCCCGCGCCCAGCGCGATGGCCACCACGGCCAGGGCCACCAGCACCTCGACCAGCGTAAAGCCGCGCGTGCGCCGCATGCCCTACTGCACCGCGGCCGGCGCCTCGGCCGGCGCGAACGGGCCCAGGCCGTCGCTGGCCAGCTCGAGCCGGCGTTCGCCCAGCCGCAGCACCACGCGCTGCGGCGGCAGGATGGCCTCGGGGCCCAGCAGCAGGGCGTGCGCGCCCACCACCTCGACGGTGGTGCGCCGGTCCAGCCAGCGCGTGGGCATCTGCATGGCCACGGCCATGCCGACAAAGTGGAAGTCGCCACTGGCTGGCTCGGCACCAGCCTCGGGCGTGTCCGCGCCCGGCACCCAGCGCACCGTGGCGCCGGAAACGCGCGACTCGGCCCGCGCCATCTCCAGCAGCGCGGTCAGGCGTGCGCCTTCTTCCTCGAGCCGGGCGGATTCGCCGTCGGGCAGCGACATGGCGATCAGGCCCACCGACAGCGCGATGATGGCGATCACGATCAGCAGCTCGACCAGCGTGAATCCGGCCGCTGGCCGGATCGGCGAAGCCAAACCGGCCGCTGGCCGGATCGGCGAAGCCAAACCGCGCGCAAGGCGGCGTGCGTGGGCTCGCTTACTGCCAGGAACCGAGGTCGGCATTGGGGCCGTCGCCGCCCGGCTGGCCGTCGGCGCCGAAGCTGAAGACGTCGATCTCGCCGCGCACGCCGGGGTTCAGGTACTGGTAGGGCCGGCCCCAGGGGTCGGCCGGCAGCTTGTCGAGGTAGGGCTTCCAGTTGGGCGGCGGGGCGCCCGCGCTGGGCTTGGCGACCAGCGCCTCCAGCCCCTGCTCGGCCGCCGGGTAGCGCTGGTTGTCGATCTTGTAGCGCTTGAGCGACTGCACCAGGGTGTTGATGTCGGTGCGCGCCGCAGTGGCGCGGGCGTCGTCCAGGCTGGAAAACAGGTTGGGCACGATCAGCGCACCCAGCACGCCGATGATGACCAGCACCACCAACAGCTCGATCAGCGTAAAGCCGCGCGCCTGCGACCGACGGCGCAACGGGGGGATGAGGGGCTTGGCAGCGGGCATGGGCGGGCCGGCGGCGCCGGCTGGAAGAGAGTGCTGCATGATAATCGCCACATGTCGGCACGCTGGTTCAGCTTGGGAGTGTGGGCGCTGGTCTCGGCCAGCGCGCTGTTCTGGGGCCTGCGCCTGTTCGTCAAGCCGCCCCAGGCGCCGCCGCAGACACAGCTGGCCGAGCCGGCCACCGGCCTGCGCGGCGATCTCTCGCGCCTGCTGGGCGCCGACCCGCCGCCGCCGGTGGTGTCCGCCGAAGCCGAACCCCAGGCCGACGCCCGCTTCGCGCTGATCGGCGTGGTCAGCCCGCGCTCGTCGCGCGCGGCGCGTGAGGGCCTGGCGCTGATCGCCGTGGACGGCGGCCGGCCCAAGGCCTATCGCGTGGGCGCGGTGGTCGACGGCGACCAGGTGCTCAAGGCGGTGAGCGCACGCAGCGCCTCGCTCGGCCCGCGCGACGGCGCGGTGCAGATCGCACTGGACCTGGTCCCCGTGGCCGCCGCCAGCACCGGCAGCCTGCCGGCCCTGCCGGTCGAGGCCAGCCCCGGGC
>JALHPY010000258.1 GCA_022842305.1 Rubrivivax sp. | reverse complement strand
GCCACGCCGCGGCGCTGGAGCGCAGCCCGGCCGAACGCCTGTCCGCGCTCTTGGCTGGCCAGGGCCGGCTGCTCGCCACGGCCGACGCCGGCGCCGCGGCGCTCATGCCGCTGGTGGCCTCCGGCTTCAGCCACACCGACCTGGCGCGCGCGCGGCTCAACGAGGGCCTGGCGCCGCTGGCGGCGCTCAAGCAGCAGGTGCTGGGCCTGGCGCGCCGCTTCGGCATCGAACCCACCGGGCGCGACCTGGGCGCCGTGTTCTCGCAGATCCTGGCCGCGCTGCGCCCCTCGCGCGTGCTGGCCGCGCTGCAGCCCATCGTCACGGCGCTCAAGAGCAAGCTGGTCGAGCTGGTGCAGGTGGGCCTGGTGCAGCCCCTGAAAGACGGCATACAGGCGCTGCGCGACCTGATCGCGCTGATCGACCTGGCGCCGGTGGTGGCCGAGCTGGCGGCCATCCACGCCGCGGTGCGCGGGCAGATCGCCGCGCTGCAGCCGTCGGTGCTGCTGGGTGACGTGCTGGACAGCTTCGACGCGCTGCGCGACAACCTGGCCAGCTACGACCCGTTGGCACCGGCGCGCATCGCCGTCGACGCCTTCAAGGCCGCCGTCACCGACCTGGCGGCGC
The DNA here is from genome assembly GCA_022842305.1 of Rubrivivax sp. Taxonomy (GTDB): domain Bacteria; phylum Pseudomonadota; class Gammaproteobacteria; order Burkholderiales; family Burkholderiaceae_C; genus Rubrivivax. The sequence goes on along the minus strand of JALHPY010000258.1, from coordinate 3,575 downwards.
CGGGCAGCCCGGTGCGGCCGACCATCCTTTTTGCCGGCATCGTGAGCGTGCACCGCGAGGTCACCGACGCGGTGGCCACCATCGACGTGCGCAACCTGCTGCGCCCGGTTCTGGACGCGCTGTCGGCGCTGGTGCAGCAGCTGGATCAAGGCCTGGCCAGCACCGAAGACGCCTTCGCCGACCTGCAGGAGGCGCTGCCCGCTTGAGCGCGGCCGGCCCACACCATGCTGCTGCACCGCCTCATCGACGCCGCCTCCGCCTACCTGGATGGCGTGCTGCCGGCCGCTACCAATGTCTCGACGCTGATGCCGCGCGTGGTGGCCGAACTGCCGGCGGTGGTGCTGTCGCTCACCGCGGCCGAGTCCCTGGGCGCGGGCATCGGCGGCCAACCGCGCGGCACCGTCAGCGGCGCGCTGGCGCTGAACGCGGAAGTCGACCTGACCGACCCGGTGCTGCGCTTCGACAGCGGCGAAAGCGTCGAGTTGCTGTCGCCCGACCGCCGCACGCTGCAGTTGCCGCACAGCCCGCTGGTCGACGCCGACGGCGGCGACATCGGCCCGCTGGCGCCCGGCGCGGTGACGCTGCAGCGTGGCGCGCAGGTGTTCACGCTGGTCGACGGCGCGCCGGCGGCGGGCCAGGTGCAGGTCGATCGCGACACCGGCATCGCCACCTTCGGCGCACCGCTGCCCGCCACCGGCGTGCTGCAGGCGGCCTATTTCATCGGCCAGTGGGAGGCCGATACCGCGCGCTTCCTGGCCACGCTGCAGGCCGATGTGTTTGCCAGCGGCGCTGCACCGCTGGACACGCTCAGCCGCCAGGTGGCCGATGCCATGGCGCGCCACACGGTCGCCGGCCTGAGCCAGGTCACGCCGCTGGCCTGGGGCGCGATGGCCGCGCCCGGCCGGCCCGCAGGCAACACCTTGCATCGCCTGCTGAGCTGGCGCTGCCGCTTCGAGTACGACGACCCGCGCATCCTTACCGGCGGTGGCCCGATCCGCGGCGTCGCGGTCACCCTCACACCCCACCCGGGCGCCGCGCCCACGGTGTTCACCGTCGCCCAACCCTAAGACCTGAGGAAATCCCATGAGCGAAGCCATCGCCGAGATGATTCTCCCTTCCACGTACATCGAGGTGCGGGCCGAAGGCCTGATCGGTGTCGGCTCCATCGCCACCGGCAACGTCGGCATCGTCGGCACAGCGGCGCGCGGACCCGCCGGCCAGGTGGTTGCTTTAGGCAGCTACACCGATGCCATCGACACCTTCGGCGCCTACGACGCCCTGGCCGCGCCTAGGCTGGCGGGTAACCCGCTGTCGCTGGTGCGCACGCTCGAGCAGGCCTTTGCCGGCGGCGCGCGCTCGGTCTACGCCGTACGCATCGCCAACGGCACGCCGCTGGCGGCCTCGGCACTGGTGGGCGCGGTCGGTGGCGACGCGTTCACCATGACGGCGCGTGACCCCGGCACCTGGGGCAACGGCCTGCGCTGGAGCGTGACGCAGGAGAGCGCGGCGGCGCCCTGGGTGCTGGCACTGTCCATCGGCGCGGTGAAAGAATCGTTCAGCGGCACCACCGTGCAGGAACTGGCCACCGCGCTGGCCAGCAGCGCGCTGGTGACGGTGGGCGCGGTCACCAATGGCGGTGCGGCGCCCATCGCCGTGGCCGCTGCCACGGCCTTTGCGGGCGGCACCGATGCGGCCAACGTCAGCACGGTGGACGTGGCCGCGGGCCTGGCCCGGCTCGAGGACCAGCCGGTCAACATCGTCATCGTCGCCGGCTTCGGTGCCGACCAGGTGCGGGGCGCGGTAGGCGCGCATCTGGAAGCCACCGAGAACGATGGCCGCGAGCGCATCGCCGTGCTGGGCGCCCGCAGCGCGGTGCTGGCCGACGTCGAGGCCGACATCGCCGCCCTCAACGACGACCGCATCATCCTGGTCGCGCCCGGGCTCAAGGGCACCGACGCCGCCGACGGCCGCGCGGTCGACCTGCCGCCCAGCTACCTGGCGGCCGTGGTGGCGGGCAAGATCGCCACGCTGGCGCCGCACATCAGCCTGACCAACAAGACCCTGCCCATCGACGGCCTAGTGGGCCCCTACAACACCACCAACTACAAGAAACTGCTGCAGGCGCGCGTGCTGCTGGTGCGGCAGAAGTTCGGCTTCCAGGTGGTCAAGGGCATCACCACCGAGAACGCCGCGTTCCAGCAGATCTCGGTGCGGCGCATCGTCGACTACGCCAAGGCCGGTGTGCGGCTGGGCTCCGACCCCTACATCGGCCGCCTGAACAACGCGCGCATCCGCGCTGCCCTGAAGGCCACGCTCGACGGCTTCCTGTCGCAGATGGTGGTCGACGAGATGCTGGTCAGCTACGAGCTGGAGGTGTCGGCCACGCGCGCGCAAGAGATCCGCGGCATCTGCGCGGTGACGATGACGCTGATGCCCACCTTCAGCATCGACTACATCCGCGTCACCATGAACCTGCAGTGAACTGAGGAGCTACTCACATGGCCAACACGCACATCTTCACCGGCCTCGATGGCTCGATCTCGGTCGCGGTCGAAGCCGGCCCCGAGGGCGACGTCGCCAAGGGCATCGCCGAAACCTACGCGCTCACGCCGGTGGGCCGCGCCACCGGCGTCACGGTGCGCGTCAACAGCGACATCCGGCCCTTCCACGAGATCGGCCAGCGCTACGCCACCGAACTGCGCTCGGGCAACGTCAACATCACGGGCACGATCGGTCGCGCGCACGTCAACGGCGCGCTGCTGCGCCTGATGCTGGGCGAAGGCGGCAGCGGCACGCGCCCGGCGGGCAGCTTCGTCAGCCCCACCTTCAACCTGAGCCTGCGCATGGAAAACGGCGCCTTCCCGGGCAACAGCGCCACGGTCACGGTGCACGGCGTCAAGCTCGACGGCTGGGCGTTCAGCATGCCCGAGGACGATTTCGTCATGGAAGAGGTCACGTTCAAGGGCCTGTGGATCGCCGCTGAGGACGCCGCGGCATGAGTCTTTCGGCCGACGAACTGCTGCTGGCGGGCACGGCGACGCACCGCGTGGCGGTGCCGGGGCGCGTGCTCGACCCTTCGGGTGCCGTCGACGCGCCGGCCGGCGAGGTGGTGCTGCGGCCGCTGCGTCTGGCCGACCTGGCGCGCATCGCCCGGGCGGCCAAGGACGACGGCCACCTGACCGGCGTGCTGATGGTGCAGCAGGCGCTGGTCGAGCCGGCCCTCAGCATCGAGCAGGCCAACCGCCTGCACGCCGGGCTGGTGCAGCACCTGCTGAATGAGGTCAACCGCATCAGCGGCCTGGCGATGTCGGCCGATGAACTGGAACAGGCGGTGCAGGCGCCGCTGGCCAAGGCCTGCTTCACGCTGGCGCGCGAGTTCGGCTGGAGCCCCGAACAATGCGCCGCGCTGAGCGTGGGCCAGGTGCTGCTGTACCTGGAAATGGCGGCGCGCGACCGCGCCGCCGCGGGGCGCTGAACCATGGACGCCGCACGCCCGCTGCGCAGCATGCTCGACCGGCTGGCCGCCCTGCGCTGGGCCCCGCTGGCGGCCGATGCGGCGGCGGCCGAATTGCTGG
>JALHPY010000257.1 GCA_022842305.1 Rubrivivax sp. | reverse complement strand
GCCGGCGGCGCGGCTGGCGCCCAGGTCCAGCCAGCGGCAGGCCCAGTAGGCCAGCGCGTCACCCAGCTCGCCGCGGTGCCCGGCACGCAGCGCCGCGGCGGTGCGGATCAACCCGTGGAAGGCCGCCGCGCCCACGCCCGGCATCAGCTGCGGCAGCGCCTGCGCCAGCACGTCGGCGGCGCCCTCGTGTTCCAGCCACTGCGCAAACAGCGAGCGGTAGGCCGGCCAGGCCGCCACGTCGCCAAAGCGCCCGGCCCAGACGTCACCCGCCGGCCAGTCCTGCGGCGGCGGCGCCGGGCGCAGGCGGCGGCCGTAGTCGGCGGCAAAGGCCTGCAGGCGCGCTTCATCGGCGCCCAGCGCGGCCAGCGCCACCAGAGCCATGGGCAGGTGGTTGCTCAGGCCGTCGGCGTACTCGGCGTCCAGGCCGCGGCCGGCTTCGATCAGGTCGTTCAGCGCGCTCACCGCAACGCCCGTTCCAGCGCGTCGATGAACATCTTCGCCACGTCGAAGCCGGTCTGCTGCGTGATCTCCTGAAAGCAGGTCGGGCTGGTGACGTTGATCTCGGTGAGGCTGTCGCCGATCACGTCCAGCCCCACCAGCAGCAGGCCGCGCGCCGCCAGCACCGGGCCTATTGCCGTGGCGATGGCGCGGTCGCGCTCGCTCAGCGGCTGGGCCACGCCCTTGCCGCCCACGGCCAGGTTGCCGCGGATCTCGGTGCCCTGCGGGATGCGCGCCAGCGAAAACGGCACGGGCTCGCCGGCGATCACCAGCACGCGTTTGTCGCCCTGCACGATCTCGGGCAGGTACTTCTGCACCATCACCGTCTGCGCGCCGCCGCGGTTGAGCGTCTCGACAATGCTGCCCAGGTTCAGGCCGTCGGCGCCGACGCGGAAGATGCCCATGCCGCCCATGCCGTCCAGCGGCTTGAGGATGATGTCGCGGTGCTCGGCGTGGAAGCGGCGCACCTGCGACTCGTCACGCGTCACCAGCGTGGGCGCGATGAACTCGGGGAACTCGAGGATGGCCAGCTTCTCGGGGTGGTCGCGCAGCGCCGCCGGCTTGTTGAAGACGCGCGCGCCTTCGCGCTCGGCCTGGCCCAGCAGGTGGGTGGCGTAGAAGAACTCGCTGTCGAAGGGCGGATCCTTGCGCATGATCACCGCGCCGGCTTCGTGCAGCGCCAGGTCCTGCGTGCTGCGCACCGCGAACCAGTCGTGCGCGTCACCGGTGAGGGTGATCTCGCGCACCGCCGCCGTGACCGGGCTGCCGCGCTGCCAGCGCAGTTCTTGCGGGCCGCAGACCCACAGCGCATGGCCGCGCGCGGAGGCCTCGCGCATCATCGCGAAGGTGCTGTCCTTGTAGGTCTTGAAGGTTTCCAGCGGGTCGGTCACGAAAAGCAGGTTCACGGCAAAGCCTCCGGCACAGGGGCCGCCACTTTGTCACAAGCCGCGGGCGGGCGGCGGCGGGTGCCCGCTTCCTACACAATCCCCGCCCATGCAGCCCCCCCGCCCCACGCCCCCGGCCCCATGAGCCGGCGCCCGCCACCGCCCGCCGCCACGCTGGGCGGCACTGCCGACGACGTGGAAGCGCAGTTCTACGAAGCGCTGCAGCGCGGCGACATCGAGCGCCTGATGGCGCTGTGGGCCGACGACGAAGAGATCGTCTGCATCCACCCCGGCGGCCCGCGCGTGGTGGGCCCGGCGGCGATGCGCGCCAGCTTCGAGGCGCTGTTTGCCCAGGGCGGCATCGCCGTGCAGCCCGAGCAGGTGCACCGCCTGGCGCTGGCCGGCAGCGAGCTGCACCACCTGGTGGAGCGGATAGAGGCCGTGGGCGAGGAAGGCCGCCACACCGCCTGGGTGCTGGCCACCAACCTGTACGTCAAGACCGCCCAGGGCTGGCGCCTGGCGGCCCACCATGCCAGCGCCGGCATGCTGCAGGAGCCCACCACCCTGGCCATCGCCGTGGACGTGCCGTCGACGCTGCACTAGACGCGGTGAGCCTGGGCGTCTTCGACTACCGCGCCCCGCGCTGGCTGCCGGGCGGCAACCTGCAGACCGTGTGGGCCGCCACGCGCGCGCTGCGTCATCGGGGCCCGCCGCCCGTGTTTGCGCGCGAGCGCTGGGCCACGCCCGACGGCGACTTCATCGATGTCGACCACTGTCACGCTGAGGCGGCCGCGCCGCGCCAGCACCTGGTGCTGTTCCACGGCCTGGAAGGCAGCAGCGCCAGTGCCTACGCCCAGGCCTTGGCCTGCGTGGCGCGGGCGCGCGGCTGGGACTTCAGCGTGCCGCATTTCCGCGGCTGTTCGGGCGAACTCAACCGCGCGCCGCGCGCCTACCACTCGGGCGACTTCGAAGAGATCGGCTGGATCCTGACGCGCCTGCGCCAGACCAGCGCCGCACCGCTGCTGGTGGCCGGCGTCTCGCTGGGCGGGAACGCGCTGCTGCGCTGGGCGCAAGAGGCCGGCGCCAGCGCCGCGGCCACGGCCGCCGCGGTGGCGGCCATCAGCAGCCCCATCGATCTGGCCGCGGCCGGCGCGGCCATCGACAACGGCCTGAACCGGCAGCTGTACGCACGCATGTTCCTGGCCACGATGAAGCCCAAGGCCCTGGCCAAGTGGCACCAGCACCCGGGCTTGTTCGACCGCGAGCGCCTGGCCGCCGCGCGCACCATCTACGCCTTCGATGACGCCTTCACCGCGCCGCTGCACGGCTTTCGCGACACGCCCGACTACTGGGCGCGCGCCTCGGCGCGGCCGCACCTGGCGGCGCTGCGCATCCCTGCGCTGCTGCTCAACGCGCGCAACGACCCCTTCGTGCCGGCGGCGTCACTGCCCACCAGCGCCAGCCGCGGGGTCACGCTGTGGCAGCTGGCGCAGGGCGGGCACTGCGGCTTCCCGACCGGCGCATGGCCGGCGCAGGTGCTGGCCATGCCCGAGGCAGTGGCGGGCTGGCTAGCGGCGCACCGGGCAAGCCTGTAGTGCCTTCCGCTGACCTGCAGTAGCTGCAGCCGCGGCTGTAGTACCTTCGCCCCCATGGACGACATCGTCGCCGCCGCGCTGCGCAAGTGGCCCAACGTGCCGCACTGCTACGGCTGGCTGGCGCTGGACGCGCGCGGCGACTGGTACATGCGCGACGAGCGCATCCAGGCCGCAGGGCCCTTCCCGCGGCCCAAGGGCAGCCGCATCCTGCACGACAAGCTGCTGGGCTTCATCCAGCGCAACTACGCCGCCGACACCGACGGCAGCTGGTTCTTCCAGAACGGCCCGCAGCGCGTGTACGTGGAGCTGGAAGCCGCGCCCTGGGTGTGGCGCATCGCCGATGCGCCGGGCTGGCCGGTGGAGGCCCATACCGGCCAGCCGGCGGGCGCGGTGCACGCGGCCTGGCTGGACGAGCAGGGCCGGCTGTACCTGCACACCGCGCTGGGCTTCGGCCTGGTGCACACGCTGGACACCGGCCTGGCGGCGCAGGCCGTGGAGGCCGGCCTGTGGACGCCGCAGGAGCTGGACTTTGCCGCGATGCCGGCGCGCTTCGGCTACCGGCTGCGGCCGCAGCCGGCGTAGATCAGGGCGCGCTGGCGGCCGAGGCCGCCGGGGCCACCGGCTCGGCGAACTTGGCGCCGCCCTGGTTGGCCATCCACACCACGGCGCGGCCGATCTCGAAATCACTGAACTCGCCGCCGCCTTGGGGCGCCATCGCGCCCTTGCCCTTGAGCACCGAGGTCAACAGTGCGTCGTAGCCGGCGCCCAGGCGCGGGGCCCAGGCCGCAGCGTCGGCCAGCTTGGGCGCACCGGCGGCACCGGCGGCGTGACAGGCCGCGCACTGGGCCTTGTAGACGTCTTCACCGGCGCGCGGCGCGCGCGAACCGGCGGGCTCACGCAGGACGATGGAGCCCACGCGTTGCAGCCGCTTGGCCACGGCTTCTTCCTGCAGGCCTTCGCTGCCGGCGCCGGGCTTGGGCCCCCAGTTGACGAAGTTGACCAGCAGGATGATGACCACGATGGGCACCACGAAAGAAGCCACCACAGCCGCGATCAGCTGCTTGGGCGTGCGGATCGGGCCTTCGTGCGGGCCGTCGTCGTGCGCCGGGTCTTGGGCGGGGGCGTGGGGATCGCTCATGAAGTCCTCGGGTCGGGGCGGCCAAAAGCCGGCGATTATAGGCAGCGCCTCCGCGCTGGCCGCTGCCCGATCAGAGGGTTTCAACGGGCGGGGATAGAATCCCCAGTCCACCTTGCGACCGTGGTGAAGTGGATATCATGCGGCCCTCCGAAGGCCACGTCGCAGGTTCGATTCCTGCCGGTCGCACCAGGCCGCCGCGCGCAGCGGCGCCAGTGATGTTGACA
>JALHPY010000256.1 GCA_022842305.1 Rubrivivax sp. | reverse complement strand
ACCGGCTGCTGCAGGATGATCTTGCCGCTCTTGAAGTCGCAGGTCACGTGCGCGCCCACGGCGTGTTCGCAGACATAACTGCTGCCGTGCTCGTACACCGCGCCCTTGCACTTGGGGCACTTGCCCAGGCTGGCCTGGTCGGAGAAGTCCACCGGCTCGCCATCGCCTTCGGCGTTCTTGGCGTCGTCGCCGAAGTCGAACTCGAGCTTCCAGTTGGCCAGCTCGTCGTCGCGCACCAGCTTCAGCTCGGCAGTGAAGGGCCAGCCGGCCTTGGAACGGAAGCCCTCCAGCGGGCCGATCTTGCGATCGCGCACAAAGGCCTCGGCCTCGGCCGTCTCGAAGGCGCGGCCGGCCGGGGTCTTGGTGATGGAGAAGCCGCAGCCCTCGGTGCTGCTGCCGTCGGCGCCGGTGCAGCCGAAGCGGCGGTAGTTCTCTTTCACGATGCCGCCGCAGTTGGGGCAGGGCGTGGCCAGGGTGGCGTAGTCGCCGGGGATGGTGTCGCGGTCGTATTCCTTGGCCTTGCGCACGATGCGCTCGGCCATCTTGGCGATCTCGGCCATGAAGGCGTCGCGCTTCAGACGGCCGTGCTCCATCTCGGACAGCTGGTACTCCCAGTTGCCGGTCAGGTCGGGCTGGGTCAGGTCTTCGATCGCCAGGCCGCGCAGCAGCGTCATCAGCTGGAAGGCCTTGGCCGTGGGGATGAGGTCGCGGCCATCGCGCAGCATGTACTTCTCGGCGATCAGGCCTTCGATGGTCTGCGCGCGCGTGGCCGGCGTGCCCAGGCCCTTTTCCTTCATCGCGTCGCGCAGTTCCTCGTCTTCGATGAGCTTGCCTGCGCCTTCCATCGCGCTCAGCAGCGTGGCCTCGGTATAGCGTGCCGGCGGGCGCGTCTTGAGCGCGTTCACGTCCACGTGCTCGGTGCGCACCTGTTCGCCCGCGGCCACGGCCACCAGGTTGGCATCGTCGTCCTGCGCTTCCTTGCCATAGACCGCCAGCCAGCCGGCGCTGACCAGCACCTTGCCGTTGGTCTGGAAGCGCCATTCCTGGCCCTGGCTCGCCACCGTGCTGATGCGCGTGGTGACCATGAACTCGGCCGAGGGGTAGAACACCGCCAGGAAGCGCTTGACCACCAGGTCGTACAGCTTCAGCTCCAGTTCGCTCAGGCTCTTGGGTGCCTGCAGCGTGGGGATGATGGCAAAGTGGTCCGAGACCTTGGTGTTGTCGAACACGCGCTTGGTCGGCTTCACGTAGCCGGCCTTCAAGGCCTTGGCCGCGTGGCCCGACAACTCGCGCAGCGGGCCCGGCAGGTCTTCCTTGGCCAGCATGCCCATGGTGTGCTTCACCGTCTCGACGTAGTCCTCGGGCAGGGCGCGGCTGTCGGTACGCGGGTAGGTCAGCACCTTGTGCTTCTCGTACAGCGCCTGGGCGATGGACAGCGTGGTCTTGGCGCTGAACCCGAAGCGGCCGTTGGCCTCGCGCTGCAAGGTGGTCAGGTCGTACAGCAGCGGGCTGGCCTGGGTGCTGGGCTTGGCCTCGTCCACCACCGTGGCCGGCTCGCCGCGTACCGCGGCCGCAATGGCCTGGGCGTCGGCCTCGTTCCACAGGCGGTCGGCGCGGGCTTCGGCGTCGTCGGGGTTCTTCTTCCACTTGGGGTCGAACCACTTGCCTTCGTACTGGCCGGCGCTGGCGTCGAAGCGCGCCTTCACCTCCCAGTAGGGGCGCGAGACATGCTTGCGGATCTTCTCTTCGCGCTCGACCACGATCGACAGCGTGGGCGTCTGCACCCGCCCCACGGTGGTGAGGAAGAAGCCGCCGTCGCGCGAGTTGAAGGCGGTCATCGCGCGCGTGCCGTTGATGCCCACCAGCCAGTCGGCTTCGGATCGGCTGCGCGCCGCGTCGGCCAGGCCCAGCATCTGCTTGTCGCTGCGCAACTGGTCGAAGCCGTCGCGTATGGCCTGCGGCGTCATGCTCTGCAGCCACAGCCGCGTGATCGGCTTGCCGTGCGCCTTGTCGCCGAAGGCGTACTGCAGGATCAGGCGGAAGATCAGCTCGCCCTCGCGCCCGGCGTCGCAGGCGTTGATGATGGCGCCCACGTCCTTGCGCTTGACCAGCTTGACCACGGCGTTGAGCCGCGTCTTGGCCTTGTCGATGGGCGCCACGTCGAAATGCGGCGGCACCACCGGCAGGTGGGCAAAGCTCCACTTGCCGCGCTTGACTTCGAATTCGTCGGGTGCCTTGATCTCCACCAGGTGGCCCACGGCCGAGGTGACGACGAAATCGTCGTTCTCGAAGTGCTCGGCATGCTTTTCGAACTTGCCCTTGGAAGGGGTCAGCGCGCGCACGATGTCCTGCGCCACGCTGGGCTTCTCGGCGATGATGATCGTCTTGCTCATGTTTCCTTTGGTGCCGCACGCCCGAACATCCGGCGCACGGCGATGCCTACAATCCAGCCGTCTCGCGCGCACGCACGCGCGCTCGTACGATCTCAATGTACCCAATGAGCAAGACCGCGCAAGCCGCCGCCCGCCCGTCCGCCGCCGCCAAGCCCGCCACCCAGCCCGAAACCCGCGCCGACCCGCGGCGCGTGCAGGTGCGGCGTTCGGGGGTGCACGGCAAGGGCCTGTTCGTGCTCAAGGCCGTGGCCGCGGATGAGCGCCTGATCGAATACAAGGGCCAGACCATCACCTGGAAGGAAGCCCAGCGCCGCCACCCGCACGACCCCGAGCAGCCCAACCACACCTTCTTCTTCCACCTCGACGACAAGCACGTGGTCGACGGTGGCGTGGGCGGCAATGCGTCGCGCTGGATCAACCATGCCTGCAAGCCCAACTGCCGCGCCGAAGAAACAGACGGCCGCATCTTCATCCATGCCGCGCGCGACCTGCAGCCCGGCGAAGAACTGTTCTACGACTACAGCCTGATCATCGACGAACGCCACACGCCCGCGCTCAAGAAGGAATACGCCTGCCATTGCGGCAGTCCGGCCTGCCGCGGCACCCTGCTGGCGCCCAAGCGCGCAAGGTCCAAGCGATGATGACCGATGTCCGCCAGCACCTGAACTGGGGTGCCACGGCGCTGTGGGAGCGGCTGGATCCCTTGCTGCCCGGCGTGGCGGTCGAGGTCGTGGCGCGCGCCGATTCCACCAACACGCGCTTGATCGAGCGCGCGCGCAGCCACAGCGGCCAGCTCGACGCCCGCATCAGCCGCCCGGGCGAGATCGAGGCCGGGCGGCCCGAGCCGCACACGCCTCACGGCCGCCGCCGCCAGGACCTGCAGTCGTGCCTGCTGGTGGCCGAAGAGCAGACGCGCGGCCGCGGCCGCCTGGGGCGCGACTGGATCGCCACGGTCGGCGCATCGCTCACCTTCTCGCTGGGTCTGCCGCTGGCGCCGCGGCACTGGAACGGGCTGTCGCTGGCCGTGGGCCTGGCGCTGGCCGATGCGCTGGACCCGCAGCACAACGGCACGCCGCCGCGCGTGGGCCTGAAGTGGCCCAACGACCTGTGGCTGCTCGAAGGCCCGGGCCAGGGACGCAAGCTGGGCGGCATCCTGATCGAGACCATCAGCGTCGGCCAGCACCGCATGTGCGTCATCGGCGTGGGCCTCAACGTGCTGGAGCAGCCGGCCGCGGGCGTGGCCAACGGCTATGCCTGCCTGAGCGAGTTCATCCCCGACATCACCGCCCCGCGCGCGCTGGCGCTGGTGGCCGAGCCGCTGGTGCGCGCCGTGCGTCGCTTCGAGGCCGAGGGCTTTGGGCCGCTGGTGCCCGGCTACGGTCGGCGCGACCTGCTGCTGGGCCAGCCGGTCACGGTGGCCGTGCCCGAAACGCTGGAAGGCATTGCCGAGGGCGTGGACGAGCAAGGCGCGCTGCGCGTGCGCAGCGGCGAAGTGCACAGCGTGGTGAGCGGCGAAGTCAGCGTACGTTTGATGAAATGACCCGCCGCACCGGCATGGCCCGCTTCGCAAGCCCACTCCTGCATTCGATGTCGGCCTGCACCGGCGCCAAAGGCTGAGATGCTGCGCACCCTGGCCGCCCTGCTGATCCTGGGCAACGTGCTGTTCTTCGGCTGGACCCAGGCCTGGTTCGTGCCCCACTGGCCGCCGCCGCGCCATGCCGAGCGCGAGCCCGAGCGCCTGGCGGCCCAGGTGCGGCCCGAGGCGGTGACCGTGCTGCCGCCGCGCGCGGCCCTTGCGGCGTTGAGCGCAGCCCGCGCCGCGGCGCTGCAGTGCCTGGAAGCCGGCCCTCTGGGTGAGGCAGAGATCGCCGCCGCCGAGGCCGTGCTGAGCGCGGCACAGCTGCCCGCGGGGCGCTGGACGCTGGACGCGGTGCCCCAGCCGCCGGGCTGGCTGGTCTTTGGCGGGCGTTACGCCGAAGCCGAGTTGCGCGCGGTGCGCGAGGACGAGTTGCGCAAGCTGGGCATCGCCTTCGAGCCTGCCGGCGCCGGCCCGGTACCGGCCGCGCTGACCCCCGGCCTGGTGCTGTCGCGCCACGCCACGCGCGAGGCCGCCGAGTCCGCGATC
>JALHPY010000255.1 GCA_022842305.1 Rubrivivax sp. | reverse complement strand
TGAGCGTGCGCTTGGCGCGCACGATGCGCTGCGCGATGGTGGGCTCGCTGCTGAGAAAGGCGCGCGCGATCTCGTCGGTGCTCAGGCCGCCCAGCAGACGCAGCGTGAGCGCCACCCGCGCATCGGTGCCCAGCACCGGGTGGCAGGCGGTGAAGATCAGGCGCAGCAGGTCGTCGCCGATGTCGTCGGCACGCGCGGCGTCCAGACCGTCGCTGAAGTCGGGAACGACGTGCGCCTGCAGCGCGTCGAGGTCGGCCCCCAGTTCCTGCTGGCGCTGCGCATGCAGCGCCTGCTGGCGCAGGTGGTCGAGCGCGCGGTTGCGCGCCACGGTCATCAGCCAGGCTGCGGGCTTGTCGGGCAGGCCCTGCACCGGCCAGTGCTCGAGCGCGGCCACCAGCGCGTCCTGCGCCAGTTCTTCGGCCAGGCCGACATCGCGCACCAGGCGCGCCACGTGGGCGATCAGGCGCGCCGATTCCAGGCGCCAGACGGCCGCGATGGCGCGCTGGGCGGCGTCCGCGGGGGCGGGCGCAGGGGTGTCGTTCCGACGGTTCATGCCGTGCTTCAGGTGGGGCCGGGGCCGGGCCCGCCACCGGCCATCGATTGCGCTGTGAACGCTAGGCGAAACAGGGGGCGAGCGCGCGCACCTCGACCGTGGCAAAAGCCGCGGCCGGGCATTCGGCAGCCAGGGCCAGGGCCTCTGCTCGGCCGGGCACGTCCACCAGGAAGAAGCCGCCCACCATCTCTTTGGTCTCGGCAAAGGGGCCGTCCACCACCGACACCCGGCCTTCGCGCAGCTGCAGCCGCGACGCGCTCTCGGTGCCGGCCAGCGAATTGCTGGCCAGCAACACCCCGCGCTGCTGCAACACGGCGGTGTAGTCCAGCATGCTGGCATAGGCGGCGCGGCCGCCATCGGGCCCGCGCGCCTGGCGCTGGCCCACGGGTTCGACGATCAGAAGCATGAATTGCATGGCCACTCCAGGGCTGTGGGGCTTGCCCGGGAGTGGATGATGTCACTGTGGGCGGCGGGCGGCCGCAGCCGGCCGCACGCCGCCGCCGCCTGGCTCAGAACGAGTGGCGCACGCCCAGTTCCCAGGCCGACGAGTCGTTGTTGGGGGTCAGCGCAGAACCGGTGGCCACGGTGAAGTTGGTGTTGGTGTTGTCGATGCTGGCGTAATTGGCGTACAGCGCGCTGCGGCGCGACAGGTTGTAGACGCCGCCCAGCGCGATCTTGTTGGCCTTGCGCGTGGAGATAGTGCCCTCGCCTTCCATCGCGTGGTACGACGCGCGCAGCAAGAACGAGCCCATCGGCACGGTCGCGCCCAACTGCCAGTTGTTCTGCGCCGCGGCCCCCATGTCCAGCTTGGCGTAGAAGCCGAAGAGCTTGACGAACTTCAGGTCGTAGGTGGCGCCGATGTCCCACAGCTTGGCGTCGACGCTGGCCGTGACCTGCGTCTCGCCGTAAGAGCCCGAGATCAGCAGATCGCCCTGGCGATAGCCGCCGCGCGCACCCATGTACTTGTTGCCCAGCGTGCCCTCGCCGGCCGCGACGGCCACGTGGCCGAACAGGCCGCTGGTGCCCGGCGTGTAGTAGGCGACCACGTTGTTGGCGCGCGTGAAGTTGGTATACACGCCGCCCGTGGGCAGGATGCCGACACTTGTGGCGATGGCCGTCGAGGTCGGCACCAGGCGCGAGGACGAACCGATGCCCGTTTCGCTGAAGGGGTCGAGCTCGTCCCAGTTCTGCGCACTGGGGGTCTTCTCGCGGCCCAGGCGCACCTCGCCGAAGCCGCCCATCAGGCTGATGGTCGAGCGGCGCTGCCAGGTCTGGCCGGTGGCGTTGCCGTCGTCCGGCGTCAGGGCGCCTTCGATCCAGAAGCCGGCCTTGAGGCCGTTGCCCAGGTCTTCGACGCCGCGGAAGCCCAGGCGGCTGGAGGTCAGGCCGCTGCTGGCCAGTTGCTGCTGGGTGTCGTTGTTCTTCACGCTGCGCAGCGCCAAGTCGACCACGCCGAACAGCGTGACGGTGGATTGGGCCTGCGCCGGTGCGGCGGCGGCGGCCATCAGGGCCAGGGCGGCGAGGGTGGTGTTGGTCTTGCTCATGTCACTCCAGAGAGAGGGGGTTGAAGGAAAGCGGATTGGATTCATTGTAAATGCGACTCAATCGCATTTGATCATGCAACAGTCACTAACCTTAGGGTGGCCGCGTGGCAGAACGATGACTGTTGTTACCGCGCCATGACGGCGCCGGGCCGAGCGGCGTGATCCGCCCCGCAACCGGCGGGGCAACCGTCCGTCGCCGCTCAGGACAGCTTGTAGGTCTGCAGATGGATGCTGGTCTCGGTGGCCGCGATGCCCTTGATCAGGCGCACGCGTTCCAGCACCTCGGCCAGTTCGCCCAGGTTGGCCGCGCGCAACTCGGCCAGCAGGTCCCAGCGGCCGTTGGTGTCGTGCAGCCCGGCCACGCCGGGCTCGCCCAGCAGCGTGCCGATGACGGCGCGGGTCTGGTTGCCCTCGACCGCGATGCACATCCAGGCGCTGATGCGGCTGGTCTGCACGTCGGGCCGCAGGCGCACGGTGTAGCCGACGACCACGCCCTCGTCCTCGAGCTTGCGGATGCGGTTGGTGACCGTGCCGCGCGACACGCCCAGCTTCTTGGCCAGCGTGGCCACGCTGGCCCGGGCGTCCTGCCGCAACAGGGCGATGAGCTGCAGATCGGTGGAGTCCATCGCTCATTTTGTCATCGACACCTGCCATATCGGCATAAACCTGCGATATCGCAAGCACTTCTGCCGCTTCTCGCTGCCGCTGAGCCCTTGAACAATGCCGACAAGAACATCGGAGACAGCCATGACCACCTTCCTCAGCACCCACGACATCGCCCGCATCGTTGCCGCCCACGGCCTGCCCGAGGTACTGCGCCGCATGGTCGCTGCCCTGGAGGCCGACTTCCGGCGCTGGCCCGAGTTCGACAAGGTGGCGCGCGTGGCCAGCCACTCGCGTGACGGGGTGATCGAGCTGATGCCCACCGCCGACGCGCAGCACTACAGCTTCAAGTACGTCAACGGCCACCCGCGCAACACCGCGGCGGGCATGCCCACGGTGATGGCTTTCGGCGTGCTGGCGGACGTGGCCACCGGCCAGCCCACGCTGCTGAGCGAGCTGACCATCACCACCGCGCTGCGCACTGCTGCCACTTCGGTGATGGCGGCGCGCGCGCTGGCGCGGCCGGGCGCACGCAGCATGGCGCTGATCGGCAACGGCGCGCAGAGCGAGTTCCAGGCGCTGGCCTTCCACCACCTGCTGGGCATCACCACGCTGCGCCTGTTCGACACCGACTGCGCGGCCACGGCCAAACTCATGCGCCACCTGCGCCACGTGCCGGGGCTGCGCCTGCAGCCCTGCGCCAGCACGGCCGAGGCGGTGCGCGGCGCCGACATCGTGACCACCCTCACCGCCGACAAGCGCAACGCCACGATCCTGACGCCGGAGATGATCGAGCCGGGCATGCACCTCAACGCCGTGGGCGGCGACTGCCCGGGCAAGACCGAGCTGCACCCGGACGTGCTGGCGCGGGCCGCGGTGTTCGTGGAGTACGAGCCGCAGACGCGCGTCGAGGGCGACATCCAGCAGATGCCGGCCGATTTCGCGGTCACCGAACTGTGGCGCGTGCTGCTGGGCCAGGCCGCCGGCCGCGCCAGCGAGGCGCAGGTGACGGTGTTCGATTCGGTGGGGTTCGCGCTCGAGGACTTCTCGGCGCTGCGCCTGATGGCTGCGTTGGCAGCCGAACTGGGCCTGGGGCAGCCGCTGGCGCTGATTCCCGCCCTGGACGATCCCAAGGACTTGTTCGGCCAGCTGGCGCTGGCGCGGCCGCACAGGCTGGCGGCCTAGAACCGGTGCCGGGCGGCTGCGGGCCGCCGGTCAGCGGTGGGTCAGCGCTGCGATTGCTCGAAGCGCTCGCTGCGGTCGGCCGCGGCGAACAGGTCGCTGGCAAAGCGCGGGTCCAGCTCCATCATTTCCTGGGCATAGCGGCGCACACTGGCGCAATCTGCCTCGCGCAACAGGCGTTCGCGGCGCACCTGACGGGCGATGCGCGCCGACTCGATGATCTGCAGCAGGCGCGAAAAGGCGGCGGCGGCAAGCCAAGCGCCATAGGGCATGCGGGTCTTGTCGGGAACGGTGACGATCATGGTGGTCATGGGACAACTCTCGAAGACCCCCTCTGCGGCGGCCATGCTCCTACATTAGGGTTAGCACCAATGATCTTCAAGTGAATAGTGGGCACCTGTTGTATGCATGCTGCTAATACTTGGCGCCCATGAGCCTGAACTTCCGCACCCTGGACCTGAACCTGCTGCGCGTCTTCGACGCCACCATGGCCGAGGGCAGCCTGACGCGCGCCGCCGCCACGCTGGCCATGACGCAGCCGGCCGTCAGCCACGCGCTGCACCGGCTGCGCGACGCGGTGGGCGAAGAGCTTTTCCAGCGCGCGGCGCGCGGCGTGCGCCCGACGGCGCGCGCCGAGGCGCT
>JALHPY010000254.1 GCA_022842305.1 Rubrivivax sp. | reverse complement strand
CACAAAGCCCGCCTGGCCCAAGACCCCCGGTTTGCAGCCTGGACAGCCGGCGAGTCCGAGGCCTCATGCGCGCGCGTTTTGGGGGCCAAGGCATGAACATCCTCGCCATCGACCCCGGCACCACGCAAAGCGGCTGGGTGCTCTTCGACGGTCGCCGCGTCCTGGAGTGCGGCGTCTTCGCGAACTACGCGATGCTGGACCAGGTGCGCAACAGCAGCGCCGACGTGCTGGCCATCGAGAAGATCGAGGCCATGGGCATGGCGGTGGGTGCCGAGGTCTTCGAGACCGTGCATTGGTCCGGTCGCTTCTTCCAGGCCTGGCGTGAGCCGGATAAGGTCAAGCGCATCACGCGCCGGTCGGTGAAGCTCGGCCTGTGCGGGAACATGCGCGCGAAGGACCCGAACATCCGGCAGGCGCTCATCGACATGCTGGGAGCCCCAGGCACGAAGAAGGCGCCAGGCCCGACCTACGGGGTCACGTCGCACGCATGGGCTGCGCTGGCGGTGGCCGTCATCGCTGCCGGTGGGGACGCGCTGCCGCGGCCGTTCGAGCAGCACGGGCAGCGGCAGGCTGAGGCGGCCTTTTGACCGTGATCTGCAAGCCCATCGGCCCCGGCAACTGGCGCGCCATGACGCTGCAGTACGCCGGGCCGCAGCTCGCGCCGTTCACTGTGGCGGTGGGCGAGAGGTTCACGCTGGGCGCGGTGGTGTGGCGGATCTGTGAGGTGAAACCATGAACCAACTCGAAGAGCGCATGGACCGCATCTTCTCGGCGCATCCCTTCGGCGTGTGGGTCGTCACCAGCACAGACGCCGCGAGGCAGCTGTCGCGCATCCGGGCCGGCCAGATCTTGGTCGTGAGCGATCAGGACGAGGTGCGGTTCATTCCCGCCAGCGAGTGCGAGGCCCTGGGCTGCGTGGCTGGCTGGATAAGCGAGGACGAAACACCTTGACCAAACCCAGCCGCATCGACTGGTGGCAGGTGATCACGGACCTGGAGCGGGCCGAGGTGTCGCACGAGCGCATCGCGGCCGAGTGCCTGCGCAGCAAGGGCTGGGTGGACAACCTGAAGAACACGCCGGGCACCGAGCCGCGGTTCCACGACGGCGCCGTGCTGCTGGGCCTGTGGGCCATCTACTGCGGCGGGCCGAAGCGGTCCGCGCCGGTGCTGGCCCTGGAATTGGTCAGGAAAGGCTGACGACCGCTGCAGACACTCGCCCGGGTCTTCTCACCACCCGGAGCCCGCACGATGTCTGCAGCCACCCCTGCGCCGCGCACCAGCCGCGTCACCGCCGTCCGCACCCCTGGCGAAGCTGCCCCGGCAGCCGCCCCTGCGCCACAGGCTGACCCGAACACGCCGACGACGGCGGACGGCGAGACCGATGCGGATGCGCTGGCTGATCAGGCGGGCGACCTGGACGATGGCGCGGCCGATGACGCTGGCGGCCAGGCTGGCGGCGGCGAGCCGACGATCACGCTGACGCAGGCCCAGCTCGACGCTGCCATCCAGCGCGCCGTGAATGGCGCCGTGGCCCACACGCTGGCCACCCAACGCGCAGCCAGCCAGCCCATGCGCGACGCCGAGCTGCCCGACCAGCGCGACATCGACCGCACCAGCATCGAGCGCCCGGTGCTCAGCAAGCAGGGCTACGTGGTGCCCGATGGTTACGGCGAGCCCAAGAGTCCGGCGGCCAAGCAAATGCGGCTCTGACCGCAGACGCCGTGCAGATCCGCGAGATCTCCGTCGTCGAGCAGCTGCCCATGGTGGAGCCGCTGCTGCGCGAGCACTGGGAAGAGATCGCGCTCAACAAGCGGCTGATGGTCCTCAAGCCCAACGCCGAGCTGTACGCAAAGCTGGAAGCGCAGGGCCTGCTGGTGTCGTTCGGCGCCTTCGATGGCGACGAGCTGGTGGGCTACAGCGTCACGGTGCTGGCGCCCAGCCATCTGCACTACGCCGACCTGTTCATGGCCAGCAACGACGTGCTGTTCGTGCGGCAGTCGCACCGCGGCGCCAGCCGGGCCGGGCTGCAGCTCATCCGCGCCACCGAGCGCGCCTGCAAGGAACGCGGCGCCCGGCTGATGCTGTGGCACGCGAAGCCCGGCACCGCGCTGCAGGCCCTCATGCCACGCCTGGGCTACGGCGTGCAAGACGTGATCTTCTCGACGGAGCTTTGACCATGGGTGTCTCTGGCGCGGCCATCGCCGCATACGCAAGCGCTGGTGCCGCCGTAGTGGGTGCGGCCACTGCCATCGAGTCGCGGCAGGACGCCAAGGCTGCGACGAAGTTCGCCAGCATGGAGCGCTCTGCAGCCGAGGCCAAGGCCGCCCAGGCCGCCAGCGCCAAGATCGCCATGCAGCGCCGCGCACTGCGCAGCAACAGCCTGGCCACCGGTGCGGGCCAGGCCGGCGCCTCTGGCGGCCAGACCACCCTGGGCGTCTGAGGTGGATCAAGCGCTGCACGTCAAGCGCCGCCTGACGCAGCTGCGCGCACTGAAGACCTTTCACGAGCAGGTCTGGAAAGACTGCTTCGACCTGACCTTCCCGGCTCGCGGCCACGGCCTGCAGAGCGAGGTGATCAGCGCCACCGACGCGCAGCAGCGCAAGGCCATCATCTTCGACAGCACGCCAGGTGACGCCTGCAAGGTGGGCGCGGCCTCGATCATGGGCGGCATGGTGCCCAGCAATGCCCGCTGGTTCGACTTGGACGTGGGACAGGAAAGCGACGAAGAAAAGCGCTTCCTCGAGGACATGGCCAAGTTCATGTTCGAGAACATCCACGCCAGCAACTTCGACGCCGAGGCCTTTGACGGCATGCTGGACAACATGGTGGCCGGCTGGTTCGTCCTGTACTGCGACGAGCCGGAAGAGGGCGGCTACTACTTCGAGACCTGGCCGCTGGGCCAGTGCCTGCTGGGCAGCAGCCGCAGCGGCTCGCGCATCGACACGGTGTATCGAGAGTGGGACTCCTTCACGGTCAGCCAGGTGGTGGCTGAGTACGGCCTCGAGAACGTGTCAAGCGCCGTGCGCGAGAAGCACGCCGCCGGCAAGTTCGACGACAAGGTGCGCCTGGTGCACGCCATCGAGCCGCGCAGCATGTACGCGGTCAACGCGCGCATGGCCAAGAACTTGCCCTTCGCCAGCGTGCACCTCGAGGTCGACAGCAACCACATCCTGCGCGAGAGCGGCTATCACGAGTTCCCCTGCATGGTGCCGCGCTGGGCCAGGCTGCCGGCTTCGGCCTATGCCCTGGGTCCGATGTCCGACGCGCTGCCCGATGCGCGCACGCTGAACGAGGTGGTGCGCTGGGGCCTGATGGGTGCCGAGAACGCGATCGCGCCGATGCTGAAGGTCACCGACGACGGTGTGATCAACCCGCGGAACATCCGCATGGGCCCGCGCAAGATCCTGGTGTGCGCTGACCCGGACAACATCCAGCCGCTGAACACCGGCGCCAAGGTGGAGTTCGCCGAGATCAAGGCCGAGCGCCTGCAGGGCAGCATCCGCAAGATCCTGCTGGCCGACCAGCTGCCGCCCGCTGACGGACCGGTCAAGACCGCCTACGAGTGGAGCGTGCGGGTCGAGACCATCCGCAAGATGCTGGGCCCGATGTTCGGCCGCTTCCAGAGCGAGTTCCTTCAGCCGCTGATCGAGCGCGTGTTCGGGATCACCTGGCGCGCCAACGTGCGCACCGGCTATGCGCTGGTGGGCAAGCCGCCCGAGTCGCTGCTGAATCGGAACTTCAGCGTGCGCTACCTGTCGCCGCTGGCCAGGTCGCAGCGCATCGAGGACGTGGCAGCAATGGACCGCTTCGAGCTTGCGCTGGCCCAAGAGGCGCAGATCGACCCGACGGTGCTGGACGTGTACGACCTGGACGAAGCGGCGCGCACGCGTGGCCAGCTGCTGGGTGTGCCGCACACGCTGATCCGCGACGCCAAGAAGGTGGCGGCCATCCGAGACCGGCGCCAGAAGGCAGAGCAGGCCGCGCAGCAGCAGGTGGTGCAGCAGCAGGGCCAGATGGAAATGCAGGGCGCCGTGGCCCAGCGAGTAGCCAGGAGCGCATGACATGACGAGCTTGACCAACAACCTGACCGGCGCCGGGTACGACATGCGGCCGCCGGCAAAGCAGATGGCCTCTCCGCTGTCGGCCGGCCTTGAGCTGGTGACCGCCGCTACTTCCGGCTGGTCAAGCGGCTGGATGCCGGCCTATGCGTTCGGGGAGCGCTTCGCGTTCCGGCCGGCGGGCATCTCAGGAACAGCCTCGGTGTCGATCGAAGGCAGCCTGGACGGCGTGACATCCACCCAGGCCATCGGCGTCATGGCAATGACCAACTCGGACAACGGCCTGCAGAACTACACGCCGCCGTTAAACGTCGGCTATCCATTCGTGCGGATCGTCGTCGTTTCCGACGGCGGTGGCACTCACACCATTGCTCGGGGAGTTTGAAACATGCCAGCCTGGATTCCATCATCGCCGACCGTTGCGCCGCAGTCCGTCCTCGGTTGGAGCGGCGGGGCACTGCAGATCAACGGC
>JALHPY010000253.1 GCA_022842305.1 Rubrivivax sp. | reverse complement strand
TCGGCCAGCGCCTGGGGCACGGCCAACGCGCGCCGCCGCGTGCCGGGCGCGTCGACCAGGAAGCCGGCCTCGGCCAAGGCGGGCAGCGCGGCAGCGGTGGCTGCAGCGCCGAAGGTGGCCAGCAAGGTGGACCGCGTGGGCCGGCCGCTGTCGCCATGCACTTCATCGAGCAGCGGCGCCAGGGCCGGGTCCAGATCGGCCAGCGCCGCCAGCACGAAGCAGCCGACGCCGCCCGGGCACAAGCCCAAGGCGACTTGCAGGCGCGACAGGGGATCCTGCAGCGCGGTGGCGGGCAACGCGGCGGTCTGCAGGCGCAGGTCGAGGCGGGCGACGGCTTCGGGCAGCGTGAGTTCGTCCAGACCGGCGTCGGCGGCTTCGTCCAGCCGGTGGCGCAGCACCGGGTGACGTGCCGTCAGCTCGTCGAGCGAAGCGCCGCCGGCCAGCGCGGCCTGCACCAGCGCGAGTGTGGTGCGCAGCAGCCAGGCAGAAGACTCGGATGGCGGGCGCGGCACGGCGGTCGGGCCCGGGGCGGGTGGGGGCTGCTGCATGGTTCGAGCACCTCTCATTCGAAGTCGAACACCAGCTCGCAGCCGGCGGCAGGAATCCAGCCGGGGTTGCGGTCCAGCCCCGCCAGGCGCAGCGCCAGCGGCCACTGCCCCAGCGTGTAGACGGCGCGCACCCGGGTCGCCGAGATCTCCACCCGTCCGGCTTGGGCCGTGGCCCAGCGCGCCAGGGCCACGGCGTGCCGGGCAGGCACTGCGCCGTCGTGCAATGCCAGGGCCAGGCGGGCCCACAGGCAGGGCCACAGGTCGTGCAGTGGATCGCGGGGCCGATCGTCCGGCGCGGGGCAGCGCGAGCGCGAGCGCGACCGCTGCAGCGGTGGCGGAGGCAGCCCCAACCGAGTCCACAACACCGGCAGTTCGTCGGCCGAAGCCAGTCGGGCGACGGTGAAGCCGGCAGGGTGCAGGAGCACGACCTCGGGCTGCTGGGCGCCGTGCAGCAACACCCAGGGACGGGTGTCCTGCGACCAGGGCTCGAGCGTCTGTGCGTCGGGCCGCCAGGCGGCGAAGGCCGGTGCCGATTCCTGCACCCCGCCGGCGGCGCGCAGCCAACGCGTCAGCGGGTCTTCTTTGGCAGCCGGCCCGTGCAGTTGGCGAGCGGCCAGCCACAACCAGCGCCAAGGGTGCAGCGGCAAGCCGGGCCGGCGCGGCTGCGAGAAGTCGCCATACAGGCCCATGGCCAGCGCGGCGTTCAGCAGCAGCAGCAGACCGGCGCAGCGGCTGTGCAGGGTGCCGGATGCAGGCGGCGGGCACCACGCCACAGGGGCTGGGTGCGGCAGCCTGCCGGGGGCCGATGCCGGCGTCGAAAGCCCAGGGGCAGGCGCTGGCGCGCGCCGGGAGGGCGCACCCGATGCCGAATCGAGCGCCGGCGCGGGCAAGGCCTCGCGCCCGACGCCCTGGCCTGTGCCATCGTGGTGGGCAGGGGTGGCCGGCTCTGGCCGCAGCGCAGGCTCTGCACCGATGGCGCGCGGCGCATCGCCGCTGTGCAAATGGGCGTTGCCGGACGCCGCTTGGCGCCCAGGCACCCGGCGCGGGGCGGGTCGGCTGCGGGGCCCTGCCGATGCGGCAGCCGCCAGGGGTCGAGCCGCAGCGTCGTCCGCAGGGGAGCGCCTGCGTTCGACAGGCGCGGGCTGATCGAGCCCCGTCCGCTCGACCGCGACCGGTGCGCGCCCAAGGTCGGCGCCGCTGGCTGGCGCTGCCGCCGGCGCGCGCCGCAAGGGCGTGGGATCGATGGCGATCTGCCGGCACAGGGCCACCCGGTCGGCGGCTGCGGCACAGGCGTCGCCAGCGTCTGGCGCCGCCTGCGCCTGCAGCCGGTCGAACCAGGCGCCGTGCAAGCCGAAGTGCTGCACCAGCGCCTGCGCCAGCCCTTGCTGCTGCGCGCGGCTGCCGGTGGCCCAGGCCGCTTGCGCCTGCGCCAAGGGCAGCTGCAGCAGCGCCTGGGGCAGCTGGCGCGCTTGGCGCCGCAGGTGCTGCCAGGCGCCGTCGGTCAGCGATCCCGCCCCGCTGCCGCAGCGCAAGGCCAGCGGCCACCACCAGGCCTGCGCCAGCGTGCCCTGGGCCAGGTCGTGCAACAGGTTCAAGAGCAGCTCGAAGGGGTCGGCAAACCACACGGCGGCGGTCGCAGCCGGCACGGCCTGGCCCGGCATCACATGCGCAGCAGCGGCCAGCGTGTGCGCCCAGGCCTTGTCGGCCCCTGCGCACCAGGCCTGGCCGCGGGGGCCCGGGCCGGCCGCGTTGTGCACGTGCAGTTTGCGCACCAGCACGATGGCGTCGGGCGGCAGGCCATGGTCTTGCGGCTGCAGCTGCGCCAACCAGGCGGTAGCCATCTGGCGCAGCGCCGCGTGGTCGGCGGCGCCGCTGGCGCGGGCGCGCAGGTGCAGCACTTCGGTGTTCATGGCCCGTGCCGAATCCGGCGCCCCGTGAAGGGGGGGCGGGCTGGAGCGGCCCGCCCCTGCGTGCCCGGGATTCGAACCCGGTGGCAGCCAACGACGGCCCTCGGTTCATGGAGAAGACTCGACGATGGGTAACCCAACAACAAGCCACCACGTTCTTCGGCGCCGGAGCGCGGTGCAGCACCTACCGAGGTTTGATGCACGCTGCGGCCACTGTGCGGCTGCGAGGCGGTGCTTGTCAACATGGCGGCGGCTTCGAACTGGGGGCCAGCGGGCTTCAGAACTGCAGCGCGGGCACGTTGAACTGCTCCACCACACCCAGCCGCGAATGCGCGTTGAAGACCGGCCCCGAACCGTCCTGCAGGACATTGAACTCGAAGGCCCACATGACCTGGTTCTCGACCCCGTCCGTGCTGTCGACGGGCTGGAACTCGATGCCCGTTTCGACGCCGATGAAGAGATTGCCCTGCACCAGGATCTGGCTGCCGTACACGCCATGCAGGCGCAGGCCATGCAGACGCAAGCGGGACGCATCGCTGCGGTTGGCTCGGACGCGGTTGCCCTTGGCATGCACCTGATCGGCGTTGCCCACGAACAGCCCGTAGCGGCCGTCTGGCACTGCGCCGACGAGGTTCAACTCGACGTCGTTGCATTCGAGGTGCACGCTGCCCGCCTGCAGCGCGGGTTCGTCCTTGGCGCCGGCGTCGGACAAGCCCACGCCCATTCCACGCTGGGCCGAGCGCACCTGGTTGCGCGCCAGCACCACGTGCCGGGCCGTACGACCCGCCACCAGGATGCCGTCAGCGTAACGTTTGCCCGCAATGGCCGGCAGCACGCGGTTGTCGTGCAGCCGGGCCTGGCTGACGTCGAGACACAGGATGCCCACCTGCCCCTGGCCGACCTCGGCCTCGCAGTCGCGGATCTGCACGTCGACGGTGGCGGCGGCACCGAAGCCCTTGCTGCCGGAGCCACCGCGCACGACGATGGCCGCCGCGCTCAGGGTCGACTGCGGCGCGCAGCGGGCGCGCACCCCGTGCAAGCGCACCTTTGCCGTGCCGCTGATGTCCAGCGCGCCGTTGATGCCGCTGGTCGACCTCTCGAAGCCGAAGCTGCGCCCGGCTTCGAAGGCCAGGCCGCTGATGTGCACGCTGTCGCAGTCCGCCACCCGCAGGACCGACTCGCCGTCGGGCAGCACCAGCACGGCTCCCGCACCTTCGATGCTCAGTTCAGACAGGCCTTCGATTTCCAGCGGCCTTTCCAGGGTGTAGCGGCCGGGTTCGAAACACAGCCGGGTGGGCCGGCCCTTGGGCAAACCCTGCAGGATGCCGACGACGTCGGCGCCCTCCCACAGCACCACCTGCGCGCAGCTGCGCCGGCGCAGCGTGTCGATGGCGCTCTGCACATCGTTCACGCCGGGCAGCGTGGCGCGGGCGCCGTCGAGCCACACTTCCTCGGCATGGGCGCGCTGGCGGCGGTCGCGCACGAACAGTCGCATGCCGCTGGTGCCGCCGATGCGGTACACGCGCAGGCTGCGCGCCGCCGCCGGCAACATCAGGGCATCGCAGCGCAGCGCCTCGTCCAACAGCGCGGCAGCCTGCGCGCCGTCGGTGGCCACCTCGCTGACGGGCGCCAGCGCGCCCAGGAAAGCCGCGGCGTTGACCGCACGCGGGCCGCTGGCCGCCAGGAAGCCCGCCGGCGGCAGCCAGTGCAGCCACTGCCCCACCGGATCGGCCAGCGCACTGGCGGGCAACTCGGCCAGGTGCTCCTGGAACTGCGCCAGCAGGGCCTCGGCCAGGGCCGTGCGCGATTCGCCCAGCCAAGGCTGCCAGGGCGGCTGCACACCCGGGGTGGCGACGCGCCGGCGCACGGCCCAGCGGTCCACCCACACGATCTGGTTGGAGCCCTTGACGAACACCAGCGCCAGCGGCACGTCGCAATCGCCCAGGCCCGACAGCCGCATGCGCTGCAGCAGGTTGTCCGCGGGCGTTGCCCCGGCTTGTGTGCGCACGGCGGCCAGCGCGCCGTGACCGAAGCAGGCGGCAGCGGCGGCGCTGCGCAAGAGCGACTCCGAGCGCGCACCCAGCACGTTGGTGTCCATGCCCGGCTCGAGCGCACTGCC
>JALHPY010000252.1 GCA_022842305.1 Rubrivivax sp. | reverse complement strand
GGCCGCCGAGCCCGCGCCTGCGCCCGAGCCGGTGGCCACCGAGCAGGCCGCGCCCGAGGTGCAGCCTGAGCCTGCACCGGAGCCTGAATCCGCGACGGCCGCCGAACCCGCGCCCCACGCCGAGGCCGCAGCCGATGCTGGGGCCGAAGTCGGTGCCGATACCGATGCCGCACCCGTCCCTGCCGCAGACGCCGCACCCGCGGCGCCCGCGGCCCCCGAGCTGTCACCCGCCGCCTGCGCGGCGCGCCTGGCCGAGCTGTTTCCGGCACTGTTCGGGGCCGGCCGCGCGTTGCCGGTCAAGCTGCGCATTCAGGCTGATATCCAGCAGCGTGCGCCCGGCGTCTTCAGCCGCAAGGCGCTGTCGCACTTCCTGCACCGCCACACCACCAGCACCGCCTACATCCGCGCACTGGTGCAGGCCACACAGCGCTTCGACCTGGACGGCCAGCCCGCCGGCGAGCTGGATGAAGAGCACCGCGCCGCGGCCGTGGTCGAGCTCGACCGCCGCCGCGGCATCGTCGAAGCCAAGCGCGCCGCCGAGCGCGAAGCCCAGCGCGAAGCCGCGCGCGCCGCCGAAGCCCAGCGGCGCGAGCAGGCGGCCGACCATGCGGTCGAGGACGCCGAGCGCCGCGAACGCGCCGCGCTGCTGCGCGCCTTCGAGGCCAGCACGCTGGCCCACGTCAACTTCTGTGCGCTCACCGGCCTGAGCGAAGAAGAACTCGAGCAGCAGCTGACGCTGGCGCGCCAGGAACAGGCCGCCCGCAGCGCGCAGCGCACGCCTGACAACCGCGCGCAGCGCCCGGCTGATGCCCGACCCGATGCCCGGCCGCCCCGCCACGCACCCGGCGGCCGGCCGCCGCACGACAGGCGTGATGCACTGCCGCCACGGCGCGGGCAGGGCAAGCCGCCGGGGCCGCGCCAGCCCTAGACTCAGGGGCCCCCGCCCCCGACGCTGACCACGGAGTCCTGCGCATGAGTGCTGCCGCCGCCCGCCGAACGGGGGAAGAACCCGCACCCCTGGATGAGCTGGTACGGCGCGCCCGCCTGCTGGTGGTGGACGGGGACGGGCAGCGCGCCCAGGCCCTGGTGGCGGCGCTGGGCGACGACTACCAGGTCGACATCGCCGCGCAGCCGGCGCAGGCCCTGGCGGCCGCCGCCGAGATCCTGCCCGACCTGGTGCTGCTGGACGCCGGCATCGAAGGCGGCGCCCCGGCCCTGTGCCAGCGCCTGCGCGCACAGCCCGAAAGCAGCGAAACGCCGCTGCTGGTGATCACCGAGGCCGGCGACGAGCTGGCACCCCTGGATGCGCTGCAGGCCGGCGCGGCCGATTTCGTGGCCCGCCCCGTCCACCCCGGCGTGCTGCGCGCGCGCGTGGGTGCGCACGTCACCATCCGCCGCCAGGCCGAACTGCTGCGCGACTGGGTCTTCATCGACGAGCTCACCGGCGTGTGCAACCGCCGCTACTTCGACGAGCGCCTGGCCTGCGAATGGGCGCGCGCGGTGCGCGTGGGCGGGCAACTGGGCCTGCTGCGCATAGACCTGGACTGCTTTGCCGCCTACAACCAGCACCACGGCGCGGCCCAGGGCGACGAGTGCCTGCGCCGCGTGGCCACGCTGCTGCGCACCAGCCTCAAGCGCCCGGGCGACCTGGTGGCGCGCTTCAACGGCGGCGAATTCATCTGCCTGCTGCCCGACACCGACCTCGAAGGCGGCCTGGACCTGGCGCACCGCCTGGGCCTGGCGGTGCGCGCGCTGGGCATCGAGCACGCGCAGTCGGGCGTGGCCCCGGTGCTCACCGTGAGCATGGGCCTGGCCACCAAGCCGGTGGACGTGGTGGGCAGCGTGGCCCTGCTGCTCAGCGAATCCTCGGCCCAGCTGCAGGTGTGCAAGGCGCGCGGGCGCAACCAGTCCAGCGGCGCCGAACTCGACGATCTGTAGCTGCCGAGCGGGATGCCCTTGCAGGCATCACCCCGCAGACGCCGCGCCCAGCACCACCACCGTCTGCCCCGCGCTCACCGATGCGCCCTCGCGGCAGTTCAGGCTCAGGACCACACCCGCCACCGGTGCGGTGACCGCGAATTCGGTCTTCATCGATTCGACCACCAGCAAGGTCTGGCCGGCCTGCACCGGCTGCCCCGGCTCGACCAGCACGCGCCAGACGCCGCCAGGCACCTGGGTGGTGACGGGGCAGGCGCCCGGTGGCAGCGCTGCACTGGCCGGGGCAGCCGGCGCATCGGGCTCGCCAACGAAGTCGGCCTGACCGGCGTCGCGCCAGCGTTCGCGTTCGGCAGCGAAGGCCGCGCGCTGGGTGCTGCGGAAGTCCGCGATGGATTCGGCGTGGGTCTGCAGAAAGGCCTCGTGCGCGCGCAGCGAGAACTCACCGGGTTCGAAGCGCAGCCGGTGGCGGCCGGCCGGAAAGTCGCGCCGGATCTGTGCCAGCTCTTCGGCCGACACCGGGTAGAAGCGGATCTGGTCGAAGAAGCGCAGCAGCCAGGGTTTGCCGGGCTCGAAGTCGGACGCGCCGTCGCGCGCGTCGCGCCAGCGGTTCCACATCTGCAGCGTGCGCCCGACGAACTGGTAACCCCCCGGGCCTTCCATGCCGTAGACGCACAGGTAGGCGCCGCCGATGCCCACCGCGTTCTCGGGCGTCCAGGTGCGCGCCGGGTTGTACTTGGTGGTGACCAGCCGGTGCCGCGGGTCCTGCGGCGTGGCCACCGGCGCGCCGAGGTAGACGTCACCCAGGCCCAGCACCAGGTAGCTGGCGTCGAAGACGGTGCGCAAGACCTCGTCGATGCCGGCCAGGCCGTTGATGCGGCGGATGAACTCGATGTTGCTCGGGCACCAGGGCGCGTCCGGGCGCACCGACTGCATGTATTTCTCGATCGCCAGGCGGGTGCTCGGGTCGTCCCAGGACAGCGGCAGCCAGACGGTGCGCGAAGGCACGTGCAGGTTTTCGGTCGGACCCAGCGCCTGGTCGGCGCGGGTCAGTGCGGCCAGCAGCGTGCTGCGGTCCACTCGCACCGGGTCGAAGTGCAGTTGCAGCGAGCGGATGCCGGGCGTCAGGTCGACGAGGCCCGGCAGTTCACCGCCTTGCGCCATCACCTGCAAGGCCTGCATCAGCGCGTGCACGCGCAGACGCAGCGCGATGTCCAGCACCGGCTCGCCCAGTTCGACCAGCAGGTAGCGGTCGCCGGACTGGCTCACCACCATCGCCGGGCTTCCGGGGGCGGCGGGGCGCACCAGCAGCTTGGGGCTGGTCAAAACGGGTGCTGCGGGCCAGACGGTGGGCAACGGCGCTGACGTGCTACCCAGCGCGCCGCGCGCTGGCGCTGGCGCTGGCGGCTGCAGCGTGTCGATCAAGGCGGCCTGCGCGGCGTGCATCGCCAACGCCGATTCGTACCCCACCGCGCGAAAGCGCAGCATGTCGCCCGGCTTCAGTTGCCCCAGCTTCCAGCGTTCTGCCGCCACCACGACCGCCGGGCAGACGAAGCCGCCCAGGCTGGGGCCGTCCGGGCCCAGGATGACCGGCATGTCGCCGGTGAAGTCGATCGCGCCGATGGCATAGGCGTTGTCGTGGATGTTCGACGGGTGCAGGCCGGCCTCGCCGCCGTCGTGCCGCGCCCATTGCGGCTTGGGGCCGATCAGGCGCACGCCGGTGCGGCTGGAGTTGTAGTGGACCTCCCAGTCGGTGGCGAAGAAGGTGGCGATGTCGCTGTCGGTGAAGAAGTCCGGCGCACCGTGCGGGCCGTAGAGCACGCCGATGTCCCACTGGCGCGTCAGCGTGGGCGCGACAGACGGCAGCAGCGGCGCGCTGGCCACCGGCCCGGCCATGGCCGCGCCCACATGCAGCAGGTCACCGGCGCGCAGCGTGCGCCCGCCGTGGCCACCGAACTGGCCCAGCGTGAAGGTCGCGGCGCTGCCCAGGTACTGCGGCAGGTCAAAGCCGCCGCGCACGGCCAGCGTGGCGCGCAGGCCGGCGCCGGCCACCGGGCCGATGCGCAGCACGGTGCCGGCGGGCAGCTGATGCGCCTGGCCGAAGCACAGCGTTCTGCCGGCGGCGGCAGGCTCGGCCGACCCGCTGGCCGCGGCCGCGGCCGGCAGGCTGGCGTGCACCGACATCTCGGCGCCGACCAGCGCGATCACTGCATCGGCGTGCAGCTTCAGCGTCGGCCCGGCCAGCGTCAGTTCCAGCGCCGGCGCCGACGCGTCGTTGCCGACCAGGCGGTTCGCCAGCCGGTGGCTCAGCTCGTCCATCGGGCCGGAAGGCGGCACGCCCACATCCCAGTAGCCCAGGCGCCCGGGCCAATCCTGCACCGTGGTCTGTACGCCCGGCTCCAGCACCTCGAAGGCATTGGGTGCCCAGGCGAAATCGCCCAGCGTGCGCGTCACGACCCTGCCGTCGACAAAAGCCGAATGGTGGCTGAGCGCCCGCAGGTAACGCAGATTGGTCTCGATGCCGGCCAGGCGCGTGTCGGCCAGGGCACGCTGCAGCTTGCCCACGGCATCGGCACGGTCGCGCCCGGTGACGATGAGCTTGGCGATCATCGGGTCGTAATGCGGCGGCACCTCGCTGCCGCGGCCGACCCAGGTTTCCACGCG
>JALHPY010000251.1 GCA_022842305.1 Rubrivivax sp. | reverse complement strand
GGTGCAGGCCGGTGCGCTCGGCGATGTCCTTCAGCGACATCGGTTCCTGCTGCGAGGCCAGCATGTCCAGCAGCGCGAAGCTGCGCTCGAGGACCTGGATGGTGGGGCTGGCTTTGGCGGTCATGGCTGGCATTTTTCGCAAGCTTACCCTGATATCGCATGACGGAATCGGGAACTGCATTCCGGAAGTTCGGCGTGTGCGCTCTGGCGCTGGCAGGCGGGCTGGCCGCCTGCACCGGGGTGGAGCTGGATCTGGCGCCACCCGCGGGCGCCGCCGCGCACCGTATGCCGGCGCGTGCGCAGATGGACGCGGGCTTGGCCGTGCCACGCATCGCCGGGCGGCTGCGCGCGGATGACATCGGGCTGGTGATCAACAGCGCCGACCCCTATTCGGTGCAGGTCGGCGAGCACTATGCCCGGGCGCGCGCACTGGCACCGGCGCAGGTGCTGCGCCTGGCGCTGCCGCTGCGGGCCACCCTCACGCGCCAGGAGTTCGAACATCTGCGTCGCGCCGTGGCCGCACACTTCGGCCGCGATACGCAGGCCCTGGCGCTGGCCTGGGTGGCGCCGCACGCGGTGGAGTGCAATTCGATCACCGGCGCGCTGACGCTGGGTTTCGACGGCAATCTGTGCCGCAACACCTGTGCCGCGTCGCGCCCTTCGCCCTACTTCAACACGGCCTCGGCGCGGCCCTTCAGCGAGCTCGGCCTGCGGCCCTCGATGCTGCTGGCCGCCGCCAGCGTGGAACAGGCGCGCGCGCTGATCGACCGCGGCGTGGCCTCCGACGCGGCGCTGGCAGCGCCCGCCGGCCGGCCGCCGGTGCACGCCCTGATGCTGGCCACCGGTGACGTGGCGCGGCGCGTGCGCATGGCGCTGTACCCGGCCACGGGCTTGCTGCGCGAGGCCAACGTGGCCGTGGGCACCGCGCCCGAGGCCGCGCTGGCCGCGACCCCGCGCCTGCTGCTGGCCATCACCGGCAGCGTGCGTGCGCCGCTGACGCCGCCCCCGCAGTGGGTGCCGGGCGGGCTGGGCGACCACCTCACGTCCTACGGCGGCAGCCTGGCCGATGCGCGCGGCCAGGGCACGGCGCTGGACTGGATCGCCTCGGGCGCCACCGCCAGCCACGGCACGGTCAGCGAGCCCTGCAACCACCTGCAGAAGTTCCCACACCCGCAGGTGCTGCTGCGCCAGTACGTGCAGGGCAGCACCGCCATCGAGGCCTATTGGAAGAGCGTGGCCTGGCCGCAGCAAAGCCTGTTTGTCGGCGAGCCTTTGGCGGCGCCGTTCGCGCGGCGCTGAGCGGGGCTGACCGCCGCTTTGGGCGCTCAGCCGCGCAGCAGCGCGACCGCGGCCTCGCCGGCGCGCACCGCGCCCTCCAGCGTGGCCGGGTAGGGGCCTTCGATGTAGTCGCCGGCTGCGGCCAGGCCGGGCGCGATCAGTGCCGGCGGGCGCTGCAGGCCCGGGGTGCAGCGAAAGGTGGCGCGCTTCTCGGCCAGAACGCGCAGCAATTGCGGCGGCTGCGGCCAGGTGTCGGGCGCGAAGGCCTCGGCCGCCTGCTGCAGCACGGCGCGGCCGGTGGCTTCCAGCCCGGCGTCGACCCAGGGCCGGGCGCCGCTCACCACGAAGGCAAAGACCCCGGCAGTGCCACCCAGCACACCGTGGTCGAAGGCGAACTGCGCCGGGGCTCGGTCGCCCTGCAGCAACGCCGTCATCGGTGCCGGCAGGCGCGCGCCGGGGCAGCGCAGATAGACGGTGACGATGGGCTCGTAGCGCAGCGCCGCCGCCTGCGCCGCCCAGCCTGGCGCCAGGGGCTGCACCAGGCGCGCCGCCTCGGCCGCGGTGCAGGCCAGCAGCACGGCGTCGAAGACCTCGCCGTCCACGGTCCAGCCCTCGGTGCCGCGCTGCAGCGACAGCACGCGCTGGTTCAGGCGCAGCTCGGCACCGGCCTGCTGCAGCCAGCGGCC
The DNA here is from genome assembly GCA_022842305.1 of Rubrivivax sp. Lineage (GTDB taxonomy): Bacteria > Pseudomonadota > Gammaproteobacteria > Burkholderiales > Burkholderiaceae_C > Rubrivivax. The sequence goes on along the minus strand of JALHPY010000251.1, from coordinate 2,670 downwards.
CGCCGGCAGGGGCAGCAGGGCGTCCAGCGAACCCCGCGGCAGCAGCAGGTCGGCCGCGCCCTTGCCGCCGAAGAGCGCGTCGCGCAGCACGCGCAGCAGTACGGCCGCGCTGGCCTCTTGCGCCGGGGTGTTGAGTGCGGCCACGCACAGCGGGTCGATCAATAGTTCGCGCACCGAGGCAGGCAGGCCGGCGCAGAGCTGGTCCACGCTCAGCACCGGGTCGCAGCGAAAGCCGCGCGCGGCCCAGCCCGCGGCAGCGCGCATCAGGGCCCAGCGGTCGGCGGCGTTCCAGCCGCGGCAGCGCAGCACGGCCAGGCCGAAGCCCAGCCAGGCCGGCGCGGATGGCATGCGCAGGCCGCGGCCGTCGGGGTAGCGCAGTTCCAGCGGGCGCCGGTCCAGCGTGGCGGCCAGGTCAGTGCCCACGTGGGCCATCAGGGCCAGGGTGCGTTGGTAGGCGCCGATCAGGATGTGCTGGCCGTTGTCCAGCGCCAGACCTTCGACCTGTACGCCGCGCGCCCGCCCGCCCATCTGCCCCGACATCTCCAACAGCGTCACGCGGTAGCCGGCGTCGACCGCGCGCACCGCCGCGGCCAGGCCGGCCCAGCCACCGCCGACGACGGCCAGCCGCGGCTTCAGCGCCCGCGCAGGTGCGTCAACGTGGCGATCCACAGCTTTCGCAGCGGCGTGAGCGAGGTGCGCTGGTGCAACACGCGGAAGTCCTGCGCCTCGATCTCGCGCAGCAGCGTGCGGTAGATGTTGGCCATCATCAGGCCCGGCTTCTGCGCCTGGCGATCGGCCTCGGGCAGCAGGGCCATCGCCTCGTCGAAGGTGGCGTGGGCGCGCTCGGCCTGGAAGCGCATGAGCGCGCTGAAGCGTTCGCTGTAGCCCCAGGGCGATTCGCGCTTGAGCAACTCGTGCGCCTTGACCTCGAACCGCTGCAGTTCCGACAGCGGCAGGTAGATGCGGCCGCGGCGCGCGTCGTCGCCAACGTCACGGATGATGTTGGTGAGCTGCATCGCCAGGCCCAGGCGGTGCGCGTACTGCAGTGTGGCCGGCTGGGTGCTCCCGAAGATGCTGGCCGCCACCTCACCCACCACGCCGGCCACCAGGTGGCAGTAGCGCTGCAGCGCCGGGTAGTCGAGAAAGCGCGTCTGTTCCAGATCGATCTGGCAGCCCTCGATCACCGCCGCCAGGTGCTCGGCGCGGATGTCGAACTCGCTCGCCAGCGGCAGCAGTGCGCGCGTCACCGGGTGGCTGGGCCGGCCGGCATAGGCCTGGGCCACCTCCCCGCGCCACCACTGCAGCTTGGTGGCGGCCACGGCCGGGTCGGCGATCTCGTCGACCACGTCGTCGACCTCGCGGCAGAAGGCGTAGAAGGCGGTGATCGCGGCGCGCCGCCGCGGCGGCAGGAACAGGAAGGCGTAGTAGAACGACGAACCGCTGCCGGCGGCCTTGTCCTGCACGTACTGCTCGGGCGTCATCGCTTGCTACTTGGGCCGCGCCTCATGCGGGCGGCGCGCCACAGCAGCAGCGGCGCGTCCAGCGAGCTCAGCACCGGGCGCCGCGCGACCGACGCGTAATGCATGCCCTCGATCTTTTCCAGGATGCGCAGCCCGCCCTGCACCACCAGGCGCAGTTCCCAGCCGACCGTGCCGCGCAGGCGCAGCGCCAGCGGTGCGCCTTCGCGCATCATCGCGCCGGCCCAGCCGCAGAGATCGGCCACCAGGCGGCGCGTGCGCGCGTTGTCGCTGCGCGTAGCCAGTTCGTCGCGTGCCACGCTGTGGGCGTCCAGGTCGGCCAGCGGCACGTAGTGGCGGCCGCGCGGGCCGTCGACGCTCAGGTCCTGCCAGAAGTTGATGAGTTGCAGCGCGGTGCAGATGGCGTCGGACTCGCGCAGCGAGCGCGGGTCGTGCACGCCGTACAGGTGCAGCATCAGGCGGCCGATCGGGTTGGCCGAGCGGCGGCAGTAGTCGAGCAGGGCCGTGCGGTCGGGGTAGGCCGGGTTGTTGACGTCCTGCTCGAAGGCATCCAGCAAGTCGTGCAGCAGCGCCGCGGGCAGGCGGCGCAGGCGGATCTGCGCCGTCAGCGGCTCGAACACCGCGCGCCAGCGCAGCCCGCTGGAGTGGCCGCGAACGGCCGCCTGCAGTTCGGCGCGGTAGGCCTGCAAGTCCTCGAGCCGGCGCGACACGCTGGCGCTGCCCTCGTCGGCCAGGTCGTCGGCGGTGCGCGCAAAGCGGTAGATGGCCAGCACGGCTGGACGCAGGGCCGGCGGGCACAGCACCGAGGCCACCGGAAAGTTCTCGTAATGATCAATGCTCACAGGCGGCGATTCTGACCAACTCGGTGACCCTGCCCGAAAGCAGCCTGCGCGAGGCGGTCAATTGACAGGCTTAGTGCGCATCAATATATTACTGACCGGTCAGTCATTAACTATCCGGTCCGGCACGAGGCCCCGCGCGCCAGGACTTGCACGAGGCCGCCGCCCATGAACGCCCTGTACCGCCTGATCGCCTTGCTGGCCGCTGCCGCAGCCCTGGCGGCCTGCTCCAAGCCGCCGGCTCCCAGCGAGCCGGTGCGCTCGGTGCGCACGCTCACCGTGGGCAGCGACAGCGCCGGCAGCACACACGAGTTTGCCGCCGAGGTGCGCGCCCGCACCGAGTCGCGCCTGGG
>JALHPY010000250.1 GCA_022842305.1 Rubrivivax sp. | reverse complement strand
GCAGGCCCCGGCCGTGGCCCCGCCGGCCGCGGCGTTGGCGCTGGCCAGCAGTGCCTTGCCGCTGCACCGCCCGGCCTGGCTGCTGCCCGAGCCCCTGGCGCTGGCCGAACGCGACGCGCTGCCGCTGCTCGAAGGCCGCGCGCTGCAACTGGTGAGCGGCCCCGAACGCATCGAGACCGGCTGGTGGGACGGCCCGCCCGCGGTGCGCGACTACTTCATCGCCCAGGCGCTGGACGGATCGCTGGTGTGGGTCTACCGCGGCCGCCTGCCGGCCGGGGGCGGCGCCGTGCCCGATGCGCAGTGGTTCCTGCAGGGGCGCTTTGGCTGACAAGGCATGAATGAACCTGCTGCGCGACCCGATCTCAGCCCTGCGCTCCTCGCCGTGCGGGTGTACGGCTGCGGTGCTCGAGCTGACCTCGGGCCGCTCGCGACGGTTCCTTCACGCCTTGTGAGCATGCGATAGTCCCCGGCCGCCACGCCATCGCCCCCGCCTTGCCCGCCAAAGAATCCACCTACCGCCCGCTGTCACCGCGGCGCCGCCTGTTCGTGCTGCTGCTGGCCGTGGGCACGGCGGTGGGCATCGTGCTGCTGCTGGTGGGCGAGCCCGGCGGCGCGCGCCTGGCCCGGCAGCAGGCACCGGCCTCTGCACCGGCCCCCGCACCCGGCCCGGCGGTGTGCGCCGACGGCCAGGGCAGCGGCTGCATCGGCGGGCTGGCGCGGGTCATCGCGCCGGCGGCGTCGCGCTGAGCGCCGCTATTCGATGGCGATGCGGTAGCGCAGCCCGGGTAGATGGCCGTAGGCCGCGCCCTTGTCGAAGCGCTCGATCAGCACGCCCTCATTGGCGATGATCACGCGCTGCGAGGCCAGGTTGTCGGGGTCGGTGGTGATCTCCACGTGGCCCAGCCCCTGCTCGCGTGCCAGGCGCAGCATCAGCGCCAGCGCGTGCGTGGCGTGGCCCTGGCGCTGCTTCCAGGGCACCACGGCGTAGCCGATGTGGCCCAGCACGTGCGGCGGCAGCGGCGTGCCCGGGGGCGTCCAGCGCAGGCCTATGCTGCCGACGAAGCCGCCTTCGTCCCCCGCCTCATCCCACATCCAGCGCGTCAGGCTGGGGATGCGCGGGCGCTGCGTGCCGTCGGGCAGCGTGACGGCCGGGCCACGCGCCTCGGGGTCGTGGGCCAGCGCCAGAAAGCCCTCGGCGTCCTCGGTGATGCGCTGCAGCATCTCCTGCGCCGCCACCGCCCCGCGCACGTTGTCGGGCGACCAGCCGCGCTGCAGCGCGGCGCAGTAGCCCGGCAGGTGTTCGGGGCCGGGGCGGACGAGTTTCACTTCAGCGCGTGCGCGACACGGCAGTCGGGTCAGATGAACTGGCCGTCATCCAGCGGCCGCCGCGGAACCGGCTTTGCCGGGCCGCTGGCGGCGCCCCCCGGGGGGAGGCGCCGAAGGCGCTTCGGGGGGGTCATGGCGCCGATTGGTAGTTGGCCGGCACCCACTGGTAGCCGCGGCCGTCGGCGCGCAGCTTGCCGATGCCCGGGAAGGCGACATGCGCCACCGCCACGTAGTAGCCCTTCTTGGCGGCGTCGGCGTAGTTCTTCTGGCGCTGCGGCGCCGCGGCCTTGGAATCGGTGTCGAACTGGATGGTCACCGCCGGCATGGCGAACTGCACCGCCGCCACGTGCATCAGGTCGCCCCAGACCACCAGGCGGTTGCCTTCGCTTTCGACGATGTAGATGCTGTGCCCCGGCGTGTGGCCGCGGGCCGGCATGGCGCGGATGCCGGGCATGAGCTCGACGCCCGCGGTGCCGGCATCGAAGGGCTTCAGGCGGCCGGCCGCCACGTAGGGGTTGAGCGAGGCCATCGCGCCCTGGAAGAAGCCCTTGGCGTCGGCCGGCGCCTTGTCCAGGTTGGCCTGGCTGAGCCAGAAGTCGCCTTCGCGCATGTCGGCGCGCACCACGGCGTTGGGGAACACGGCCTTGCCGTCGGCCGCCAGACCGCCCACGTGATCCGGGTGCATGTGGGTGATGTAGACCTCGTCCACCTGCTCGGGCTGGTAGCCGGCGGCCTTGAGGTTGGCGCCCAACTTGCCCAGCGTGGGGCCGAAGAGCCCGGCCGCGCCGGCATCGATCAGCACCAGCTTGCTGCCGGTGTTGATGAGGTAGCCGTTGACCGAGGTCTCGACCGGCGACTTGAGGTAGGCGCGCGCCAGCAGGCCGTTGACGCGGTCGGGCGTGGTGTTGGTGAGCAGCTTGTCCACCGGCAGCGCCACCGTGCCGTCGGACAGCGCGGTGATCTCGAACTTGCCCAGCATCATGCGGTACCAGCCCGGGGCCTGGGTCTTGAGCTGCGGCGCCTCGGCCAGGGCCGGTGGGGCCAGGGCGACGAGGGCGGCGAGCAGGCAGCCGAGGATGGCGCGGCGCGGGGTGGGCATGGGCGGGGTCTTTCGGGGGTGTTGGGGTGGCCGCAACCATACCCCAAGGTCGCCGGCCCTGCTGCCGGCTCAGTCGTCCGCCAGCACCTTCAGCAACCACTGCTGCAGTGCCTGCACTTCCTCCATGCAGACCGAGTGTTCCATCGGGTACTCGTGCCATTCGACCGGCTGGCCTTGCGCCTGCAGCAGGTCGCGCCCTGCGCTGCCGCGCGCCAGCGGGATGACGCCGTCGTTGCGGCCGTGCGCCAGGAACACCGGCGTGGCGCGGTTGGCCTCGTGGCGCTCTGCCGCCAGCTGGCCGGCCAGCGGCACGTAGCCCGACATCCCCACCAGCCCGGCCAGGCGCTGGTCGTGGCGCAGCCCGGCGCCCAGCGTGATGGCGCAGCCCTGCGAGAAGCCGCCCAGCACGATGCGATGTGCCGGCACGCCGCGCGCCACCTCGCGCGCGATCAGCTGCTGCACCAGGGCGATGGATTCGCGCAGCCCGGCATCGTCTTCGCGCCGCGCGGCTTCGGTGCCCAGGATGTCGTACCAGGCGCGCATGGCCGCGCCGCCGTTGATGGTGACCGGCCGCACCGGCGCGCGCGGAAAAACCCAGCGCACGGGGCCCACGGCGCCCAGCCGCAATTCGTCGGCAAAGGCCAGGAAGTCGGTGCCGTCGGCGCCCAGGCCGTGCAGGATGATGATGCTGGCGCGGGGCTCGGCGCCGGGGTGCACTTCGATGGTCTGCAGGGGTTTCATGGTGGGGCGGTTCAGTAGTTCAGGCCCATCGCGCCGCGGACGTCTTTCATGGTCTGGCGCGCCACCGTGCGCGCGCGCTCGGTGCCCATCTCGACGATCCAGTGCACCTGCTTGGGGTTGGCCAGGTAGGTCTCGGCGCGTTCGCGCCAGGGCTGCTGCTCCTTGATGACGGCGTCGATCACCGGCTGCTTGCAGTCCAGACAGCCGATGCCGGCGCTCTTGCAGCCCTTGACGACCCAGTCCTGCGTGGCCGCGTCGCTGTAGACCTTGTGGAACTGCCACACGGGGCACTTTTCGGGGTCGCCCGGGTCGGTGCGGCGCGCGCGCGCCGGGTCGGTGACCATGCCACGGATCTTCTTGCTCACCTCGGCCGGCTCGTCGCGCATCAGCACGGCGTTGCCGTAGCTCTTGCTCATCTTGGTGCCGTCGGTGCCGGGCAGGCGCAGCACCTCGGTGTGCAGGGCCTGCGGCTCGGTGAGGATGGACTTGCCGGCGCCCTTCAAGTGGCCCAGCAGCAGTTCGCTGTCGTCGCTGCTCCAGCCTTCGATGCCGGCCGCGGCCTTCTTCACCATGCCCTCGCCCTTGGCCAGGGCCTCGGCGCTGCCGGTCTCGCCGAAGGCCTTGCGCTGGCGCTCGTAGTAGCGCGCGTCGTCCTTGGGCAGGCGGGCCAGCGCGGCGGCGGTGCGCGCCTCGAAGTCCTTGCTGCGGCCGTACAGGTTGTTGAAGCGGCGCGCCACCTCGCGCGTGAGCTCGACGTGCGAGCTTTGGTCTTCGCCCACCGGCACGTAGTTGGCCTTGTAGATCAGGATGTCGGCGGCCTGCAGCAGCGGGTAGCCCAGGAAGCCGTAGGTGGCCAGGTCGCGGTCCTTCAGCTTGTCGATCTGGTCTTTGTAGGTGGGCACACGTTCCAGCCAGCCCAGCGGCGTGCCCATGGCCAGCAGCGTGAACAGCTCGGCGTGCTCGGGCAGCTTGCTCTGGATGAAGATGGTGCATTGCTCGGGATCCAGGCCGGCGGCGATCCAGTCGATGACCATCTCATACACGTAGCGCTCCATCACCTCGCGCTCTTCGTAGTGCGTGGTCAGTGCGTGCCAGTCGGCCACGAAGAAGAAGCACTCGTGCTCCTGCTGCAGCTGCACCCAGTTCTTGAGCGCGCCGTGGTAGTGGCCGAGGTGCATGGCCCCGGTGGGGCGCATGCCGGAGAGAACGCGTGATCGCATGGTGGGCAGGTCGCGGGTGGGAAGGCCGGGATTGTCTCAGTCCGGCGTGCGTGCAATCGCGCCCGGGCCTTCGGCAGGCGTGCACGTCCTGGCTCAGCCTACACTGCCCACCCCCATGAAGCGCATCGTCATCCTCATCTCCGGCCGCGGCTCCAACATGGAAGCCATCGTGCAGCGCTGCGCCGAACAGGCCTGGCCGGCACAGGTGGTGGCCGTAGTCTCCAACCGCGCCGACGCCGCCGGCCTGGGCTT
>JALHPY010000249.1 GCA_022842305.1 Rubrivivax sp. | reverse complement strand
GTCATCCGCTCGGGCGCGCGCTGGCTGACCATGCTCTCGGTGGGCTGGGCCATCGCACGCTGGCGCCGTGCCCGGCCGCAATCGCTGCTGGACAACCAGCCCCTGGCCGACCTGCTGCAGCGCCTGGTGCCGCTGGAGCGGCTGCCGCTGATGCTGACCCAGGGCCACCTGCACGCGGTGGCGGTGACGGCATCGAGCTACACCACGGGCGAGCACTTCACCTTCTACGACGCCCATGCCTCCGTGCAGACCTGGCAGCGCTCGCAACGCGTGGCGGTGCGCACGCGGCTGACGCACGCGCACCTGCTGGCTTCGTCGGCCATCCCCTTCGTCTTTCCGGCGCGGCAGATCACCGTCGAAGGCCAGCGCGGCTGGTTCGGTGACGGCTCGATGCGCCAGACGGCGCCGCTGTCGCCGGCCGTGCACCTGGGCGCCCAGCGCCTGATGATCATCGGCGCCGGGCGCATGCACGAGCCCGCCGGCCGCGTGGTGGCCACGCAAGGCCATCCCAACCTGGCGCAGATCGCCGGCCACGCCATGTCCAGCATCTTTCTGGACGCGCTGGCGGTGGACATCGAACGCATGCGGCGCATCAACCGCACGCTGGCGCTGCTGCCCGAGCGCGTGATCGCCGAATCGGAATGGCGGCCGCTCGAGGCCCTGGTGATCGCGCCCACGCAGCGCATCGACGACGTCGCGGCGCGGCACCTGGGCGACCTGCCGGTGCCCGTGCGCGCGCTGCTGCGCGGCGTGGGCGTGGGCGGGCAGGGCGAGCAGGCCAGTGGCGCGGCGCTGGCCAGCTACCTGCTGTTCCAGGCGTCGTTCACGCGTGAGCTGATGGCCCTGGGCGAGGCCGACACCCAGGCGCGGCGCGACGAGGTGCTGCACTTCTTCGGCTGGGACCGGCCGGATGCCGGCCGCCGCGCTGCGGCTCTGCCGGACATCCCCTTGCCTTGAAGCCCTGAAGGCCGCCGCCGCTCAGCTGTCGGCCTTCTTGTTTGCCTTGTCGGCCGCCTTCTCGGACTTCTCGCCCTTGACCGGCTTGGCGGCCTTGGCCGGCGCCGCGGCGCTGCCGTCGTAGGCGCTGCCCGAGACCGTCAGGCCGGCTTGTGAGAACCGCGCCGCATTGCCCGGGCCCACGCCGGGCACGCGCTCGACGAAGTCGCTCCAGTTCTTGAAGCCGCCGGCCTTGCGCGCCTCGAGGATCTTGCCCGACAGGCCGGGCCCTATGCCCTTGACGGTCTCGAGTTCGGCGCGGGTGGCCTGGTTGGCATCGGCGGCGGCGAAGGCGTTGAGGGCAAACGCGGCCAGGACGGTGGCGATGAGGTGACGGATCATGGTGACGCTCCTTGCGGTGTGTTGAGGGACTGGCTCGGCCGGTGCTGCGAACCGTTTCGCGACCGGCTGAAGCCATTGTCGAAAGCGCCCGGTGGCGCGTCTGTCCCCCGCCGCGGGGCTTGGCGGGGGCCCCCTCGGCCATCCCCCGGACGGGGGTGTCAGCGCGTGGCGATGGCGCGCGCCACCGCGGCCTGCACGGCGTGCGCCTCGGGCCAGGCACCGTTGCCGCCCAGCAGTTGCACGCTGGGCCCCCAGGGCCGCCACAGCGAGGGGTCGCTGGGCCCCATCACCGACACCAGTGGGGCGCCCACCGCGGCCGCGATGTGGCCCGGGCCGGTGTCGTTGGAGACCATCACCGCGGCCTCGCTCAGCAGCGCCGCATAAGTGCCCAGGCCGACGCCCTGCAGCATCAGTGCGCTGGGGAACTGCGTGCGCGCGATGGCCTCCTCGCCCGGGCCGGGGCAGACCACGACGCTGCGGCCGAAGCCGCGCAGCGCGCCCGCGGCGAAGTCGGCGAAGCCGGGCCAGGTCTTGTCCTGCTGGTTCCAGGTGCCGCCGGCAAAGGGGCAGATGAGGATGCAGCCGGGCTCGATGCCGTGCGCCTGTCGCAGCGCCGCCGCCTCTTGCCGGTGCTGCGGCGCCAGGCGCAGGCCCACGGCCGCGGGCAGCGGGGCGTCCTGCTGCAGCAGGGCGCTGCCCAGGCGCCAGTAGACCTCGAGCTCGTGCACGTCGCGCGGGCGCGGCACGGCACGCGTCAGCAGCAGGCTGCGGCCCTCCCAGGCATGGCCCAGCGTGCGCAGGCCGGCCAGGCGGAACTCCAGCGCGCTGGAAAACGAATCGGGCAGGCACAGCGCGTCCATGCCTGCGTCGCGCGTGCGGCCCTGGCCCAGTTGGCGCAGCAGGCGCACGCGCTCGCGCAAGGTCTTGGGCAGCACCTGCACCGGCCAGCCATGGCCGGCTAGCAGATCGCGCGCCCAGCCCTTGCCCACCAGTTGCAGGTCGTGACCGGCTGCAGCCAGGCGTTGCAGCATCGGTACCGCCAATGTGACATCACCCACCCAATTGCGCAGTCGCACGATGAGGGGGCGGTGGGGGGTGGTCATGGGCAAGGGATAATCCTGGTTGATTCTGCCAGCCCGCCCCCGATGAACCTGCCGAAACTGCCGACGGCCGCCGAAGTGATTGCCACGCACGACCGCCTGCTCGCCGGCGACGGCTGGCCGCAGCGCGCACCTGCCACGCCCGAGCACGATGCCGGCGACGCGCGCCACTGGCTGTACCTGAACCACCGCTGCAACAGCCTGCTCTGGGCCGAGGAAGACCTGGCCCGCCGCACCACCGTGGCCGACGCCGAGATCGCCGCCAACAAGCGCGCCATCGACGGCTACAACCAGGCGCGCAACGACGCCACCGAGCGCGTGGATGAGCTGCTGCTGGTGGCGCTGGGCCTGGTCGACGAGGCTTCGGCGCGCACCGACACACCGGTGTCGCGCGTGCCCGCTGGCGCGCGGCTCAACAGCGAGACCGCCGGCAGCATGATCGACCGCCTGTCCATCATGGCGCTGAAGATCCACGCCATGCGCCAGCAGACCTTGCGCAGCGATGTCGATGCGGCCCACCGCGCCAGCAGCGCCGAACGCCTGCAGCGCCTGCAGCAGCAGCGGCTTGATCTGGCCGGCTGCCTGGACGCGCTGCTGGCTGACGCGGGCGCGGGCCGCGCCTACTTCAAGGTCTACCGCCAGTTCAAGATGTACAACGATCCGCGCTTCAACCCGGCACTGGTCGCTGAAAGCCAGAGAGCCTGAAGCCGGTGCGCATCCTGATCGTCAAGACATCGTCCATGGGCGATGTGGTGCATGCCATGCCGGTGGTCAACGACATCCGGCGCAAGTATCCCGATGCGCAGATCGACTGGCTGGTCGAGGCGCCTTTTGCCGCCATCCCGCGGATGCACGCCGGCGTGCGCGAGGTGATCACCCTGTCCTGGCGCAAGTGGCGCGGGCAGTTGCTGCGCCGCGAAACCTGGGCGCAGATGCAGGCCCTGCGTGCGCGGCTGCGCGCCGCCCGCTACGACCTGGTGCTGGACCTGCAGGGCCTGATCAAGAGCGCCATCTGGGCGCGTCAGGCGCAGGCGCCGGTGGCCGGATACGACAAGCACAGCATTCGCGAGCCGGTAGCGGCCTGGGCCTATCAGTACCGGTTGGCCGTACCCAAGCAGTTGCATGCGGTGCAGCGCTGCAGGCTGCTGGTGGCCCAGCAGCTGGGTCTGGTGCTGCCCACCAACGCGCCTGACTTCGGGCTGCGGCCGCCGGCGGCGGTGTGGAAACCGCGCGGCAAGTACGCCCTCATCATCCCCAACGCCAGCCGCGTCGAGAAGCTCTGGCCCGAGCGGCATTGGGTGGCGATCGGCCGGCGCATGCTCGAGATGGGCTGGCAGCCCGTAGTGCTGTGGGGCCGCGACGCCGAGCAGACCCTGGCCGAACGCATCGCTGCCAGCTGCGAGGGCGACGTGCCACCCTTCCTGAAGGTGGACGAGATGGCCTCGGTGCTGGCCGGCGCACGCCACGTGGTGGGCCTGGACACCGGCTTTACCCACCTGGCCGCCGCCTTCGGTCGGCCTACGCTGGGCATCTACTGCGACCACGATCCAGGCCTGGCCGGCATCACCGGCCCGGGGCCGGTGGCCAGCGTCGGCGGGCGCGGCCAGGTGCCCAGCCGGCAGGAGGTGATGGCCTTGTTCGAACGCCAGGCCGGCGTGCTGCACGCGCAGTAGCGGCTACAGGGCGGCTACAGGGCGTCGACGCGCTGCGTCGGGTAGCTGTCCCAGCTCAGGCAGCCGGGGCACTGCCAGAAGTAGTGCTGCGCCTCGAAGCCGCAGGCCGCGCAGCGGTAGCGCTGGAGCGGCCGCGCTGCCACCGCCACGGCCTGATCGACTGCGGCCGTGGCATCGGCCGATTCGTGCCAGCGTGGCAGCGCCAGCATCAACTGCACCGCGCTGAGCGAAGGCTGCTCGCGCAGCAGCGCCAGCAGGCGTGGCAGGCGTTCGGCGCCCTGGCCTCCGTCCAGCAGGTCCAGCGCCTGCAGCAGTTCCACGGCGGGCAGCGTGACCAGCGCGTCGATCAGCGCCTGGCGGGCCTGCGGCACGCGGGCGGCGTCACGGGCGGCGCGGGCGTACTCTTCAGCCACCAGCAGGAAGGCCGCCGGCTGTGCCTGCCGCAGCAGGTCCCAGGCGGTCAGTGCCTGTTCGGGTTGGCCCTGGCGGCGCGCGCGCCAGCCCGCCAGCAGGCGCGGCCGTGCGGCTTGCGG
>JALHPY010000248.1 GCA_022842305.1 Rubrivivax sp. | reverse complement strand
AACTCGCGCAGAAAGCTGCCCTTGGCCAGCCCGCCCAGGAACATGGCCTCGTCGACCTCGATGCGCCAGTCCATCAGCGTGCGGATGGCGCGTTCGTGCGCCGGCGCGCTGCGCGCCGTGACCAGCGCCGTGCGCAGCCGCATGGCCGCGCCCGGCTCGCGCTGCAGCCGGTGCAGCGCCTGCAGCAGCGGCTTGAAGGGCCCGGGCGCCAGCGGCGTGGCGGCGCGCTCGCGCTCGTGGCTCTGGAAGGCCTCCAGCCCCTGTGCCTGGTAGACGCGCTCGGCCTCGTCGCTGAAGAGCACGGCGTCGCCGTCGAAGGCGATGCGCACCTCGGTCGGGTGCGCCTGCGAGGCGCGCGCGCTCTGCGGGTAGACGCGCGCCGCCGGCACGCCCGCGGCCAGGGCCTCGCGCACGTCGGCCTCGTTCGTGCTGAGAAACAGGTTGGCCGCCAGCGGGCGCAGGTAGCGCCAGGGCGGCTGGCCGCGCGTGAAAACGCCCCGCTGCACCGGCAGCCCGTAATGCTGGGCCGAGCGGAACACGCGCAGGCCGCTCACCGGGTCGTTGCGCGACAGGATCACCACCTCCACGCGCGGGCGGCCGTCGTTGAAGGCCAGCAGCTTGTTCACCAGCGAGAAAGCCACGCCCGGCTGCGCCGGCTGGTCGATGCGCTGCAGCTGCAGCTGCATGTAGGCGCGGTCGTCGCCCGCCTCGAACACGCTGTTCTCCTGCTCGAAATCGAACAGCGCACGCGACGAGATCGCGACGACGAGCTGGCCTTCGAGTGTGGCGGGCATGGCGCTCGGATCTTAGGCCAGGCTCGCGGCCGGGCCGTAGCAAGTGACGGGCCCGCGGAACGCCCGAATTGCCCCGGGTTAGGCCCGCACCAGGGCCGGACGACCCTTGCCCCTGACGGCATCCTTGGCATGCCGAGTGGGAAGCCATGGTACCTGCGCGCCAACGCCGCGCGCGGGGCCGGCCGCCGCGAAGTCTTACAGAGGGATGTGCAATGAATCTGAAGAACCTGAGCGCCGCCGCGCTGTGCGCGCTGCTGGGCGCCGGTGGCGCGCAAGCCGTCGTCATCACCCCCGTGGCACTGGAGCTGGCGCTGGTGATCGACGTCTCTGGCAGCGTGTGCAGCCGCGCCGACGACGCGCTGGCCTGCCCCGGGCTGACCACCTCCGAGTACCAGCTGCAGCTCAGTGGCTACCGTACTGCGTTCAACGATGCCGGCGTGCAGAGCGCCATCGAGTCCTTCGCGCCTTCGGGCGGCGTGGCCGTGGGCGTGTACTTCTTCTCGCAAGGCGTGATCCGGGGCTTTAGCTGGCAGCAGCTCAGCACGGGCGCGCAGGCGGCCGCCTTCGGCGACGCCATCGGCAGCTTCGAGCGGCCCCGGCCCACCGCGACCACGGCCATCAACCCGACCACGGGCTACGAAGGCGCGCCGGGCAGCGGTCCCATCCTGAACACCGGCACCAACATCGCTGGTGGCGTGCAGGCGGCGGCCTGGGGCTTGGCCAACAATGGTTTCGACGGCACGCGCCGCGTCATCGATGTCTCGGGCGACGGCATCCAGAACTCGATACTGTCCGGCATGGGTTCCTGTGCCGACGGCAGCGCGGCCTGCAACGCGGTGCTGGACAACGTGCGCGCCGCGCTGCCGCTGGACATCGTGGTCAACGGGCTGGCGATCGAGGGCGACATGGGTACCGACGGCATCGGTAACTGGTACGAGACGCATGTTCGCCGGGGCGGCTTCGTGATCACCGCGCGCGGCTTCGAGGACTTCGAGCGCGCCGTGGTGCTGAAGATCGGGCGCGAGATCGCCGGCCCGGTGCCCGAGCCGGCGACCTTGGGGCTGTTCTGCGTCGGGCTGGCGGGTATCGGCCTGATGCTGCGCCGCCGTCGCGCCTGACCCCGACATAGGGGGTGTCGCAGTCACCACTTCGACACGCCGACGTGGCACATTGGACGCACGCCTGAAAACGCTGTCACGCCACAGAGTCGAGCCCGCCATGCTGCTGCCCACCGCCCGCCCCGAGGATCGACGTCGCCCCGAGGCGGACGCCTGCGCCGCGCAGCCGTGCTACCGCAGCGAGGCCTTTGCCGAAGACCTGGCCGACGCGGCCGAGTCTGCTGCCACGCTCACCGACAGGCCCTCGCGCTGGCGCTTGTTCACGCGCCGCCGTGCCGTGGCCGCCCCTATGGGCCTGCCGCTGCCGCGCCTGCGCGCCACCTGATCGACGCCAGGCCCGCCCCGACCCCGTGAGCCGGGGGGCTTGGGCCGGCCGGCCGGATGGGGGCTGCACAATCGGGCCTTGTGTCGGCGCTGCCGCGCCAATCCAAGGGAAGCCCATGTTCGCGCACCGTTGTCTCGTCACACTGATCGCCGCCGCCGGCCTGACGGCAGCGGTCGCGGCGCAGGCCGCTGGCGCCCACGAGCACGGCGTGGCTCGTCTGGACGTGGCGGTGGACGCCGCGCGCGTGTCCATCCTGCTCGAGTCGCCGCTGGACAACCTGCTGGGCTTCGAGCACGCGCCGCGCACCGACGCCGAACGCGAGAAGGTGGCCGCCGCGCTGGTGCGGCTGCGTGCGTCGCAGGCCCTGTTCCGCATCGACTCTGCCGCCGGCTGCGTGCCGGCGCGCGTGGACCTGCAGTCGGCGCCGCTGGGGCTGGGCCGCGCCACGGCTGGCGCCCAGGTCAAGGACGGCCATGGCGAGCTCGAGGCCACCTTCGACTTCAACTGCAGCCAGGGCGCGCGCGCCGGTTTCCTCGAGATCGGCCTGTTCGAAGCCTTCCCCGCGCTGCAGCGCATCGAGCTGCAGGTGGCCACGCCCAAGGGCCAGCTCAAGGCCACGTTGCGCCGTCCGGCTTCGCGCGTGGTGCTCGTGCGCTGACGTGCTGCGCTTGCGCGATCTGCGCTTCGCCTGGCCCGGGCGCGGTGGCGACGTGCTGGACATCGCGGCGCTGGACATCGCCGCCGGCCAGAAGGTCTTTCTGCACGGCCCCAGCGGCTGCGGCAAGAGCACCCTGCTGGGCCTGATGGCGGGCGTGCTGGTGGCGCGCAGCGGCAGCGCGCTTCTGATGGGCCAGGACTGGGCGGCGCTGCGCGGTGGCGCGCGCGACGCCCGCCGCGCCGACCACCTGGGCGTGATCTTCCAGCAGTTCAACCTGCTGCCCTACCTGACGGTGCTGGACAACGTGCTGCTGCCCTGTCGCTTCTCGCGCCTGCGCGCCGCGCGCTGCGCCGGCTCGCCCCTGGCCGCGGCGCAGTCGCTGCTGGATCGCGTGGCGCTGCCGCGGGCGGATTGGACGCGGCGCGCCGATGCGCTGTCGGTGGGCCAGCAGCAGCGCGTGGCCGCGGCGCGCGCGCTGATCGGCGCGCCCGAGCTGGTGATCGCCGACGAGCCCACCAGCGCGCTGGACGCCGCGCTGCGCGAGGATTTCATGGCGCTGCTGCTGGACGCCTGCAATTCCGCCGGCAGCACGCTGGTCTTCGTCAGCCACGACGAACGCCTGGCCGCACGCTTCGATCAGCGCCTGTCGCTGCCGCAGCTCAACCGGGCGGCGCTGGCTTCATGAAGGCGCTCTTGCACATCGCCGCGCGCAGCGCCTGGAACCGGCGCGGCACGCTGGCGCTGGTGCTGCTGTCGATTGCGCTGGCCACGGCATTGTTGCTGGCGCTGGAGCGGCTGCGCACCGACATCCGCAGCAGCTTTTCGCAGGCGGTGAGCGGCACCGACCTGGTGGTGGGCGCGCGCACCGGTCCTGTGCAGCTGATGCTGTACGCCGTGTTCCACGTGGGCGGGGCCACCAACAGCATCCGCATGGACAGCGTGCGCGCCATCGCCGCACACCGCGCCGTGGCCTGGGTCGTGCCCATGGCACTGGGCGATTCGCACCGCGGCCACCCGGTGCTGGGCACCACGCCCGAGTACTTCACGCGTTACGCCTACGGCGACCGCCAGCCGCTGGTGCTGGCCCAGGGCCGCGCCTTTGCCGGCACGCTGGACGGCTTGTACGAGGCGGTGATCGGCGCCGAGGTGGCCAGCGCGCTGGGTTACGGCTTGAACCAGCGCATCACGCTCAGCCACGGCCTGGGTGCGGCGCTGGCGCCCGAGCATGCCGACAAGCCCTTCACCGTGGTCGGCGTGCTGGCGCGCACCGGCACGCCGGTGGACCGCACGGTGCACGTCAGCCTGCAGGCCATCGAGGCCATCCACCTGGATTGGGCCGGCGGCGCGCCGTTGCCGGGCGTCAGTATCCCGGCCGAGTTCGCGCGCAAGTTCGCGCTCGAGCCCCAACAGGTGACGGCGGCGCTGGTGGGGTTGAAGAGCCGTGCCGCGGTGTTCGTGGTGCAGCGTTTCGTGGCCGGGTACGAGGCCGAGCCGCTGCTGGCGGTGCTGCCCGGCGTGGCGCTGGACGAACTGTGGGCCGCGGTGGGCCTGGGCGAGCGCGCGCTGCTGGCCATCAGCGGCCTGGTGGCGCTGGTCAGCCTGGCCTCGCTGGTGGCGGTGGTGCTGGCCGGCCTGAACGAGCGCCGGCGCGAACTGGCCGTGCTGCGCGCCGTGGGCGCCGGCCCCGGCCACGTGCTGGTGCTGCTGGCGGCTGAGGGCGCGCTGGTCACGCTGGGCGGTGCGCTGCTGGGCCTGCTGGCC
>JALHPY010000247.1 GCA_022842305.1 Rubrivivax sp. | reverse complement strand
CCCAGCTGCATCAGCCCCGGGAAGCCCGAGAACACCAGCGCGGTAAAGCCGCAGATCGAGGTCAGCAGCCCCAGGCGCAGCGTGGGCCAGCCCTGCGCCAGCCAGTGGCGCCAGCCGCCGGCGCGGGCCTGTATGAGGTAGTAGATGGCGTAGTCCACGGCCTCGCCGATGAGCGCGGTGCCAAAGCCCAGCGTGATGCCGTGCACCGTGCCGTGCACCAGGCCCACCGTGGCCACGCCCACCAGCACGCCGCTGGCCACCGGCAACAAGGCCACCAGCAGCGCGCGCAGCGAGGCAAAGGCCAGCAGCAGCATGGCGCTCATCAGCGCGGTGCCGGCGGCGGCCAGCCAGTGCACCTCGCGCTCGATCTGCGCGCGGCTGTCCACGCCGAACAGCGGTGCGCCGCTCATCAGCAGGCGCAGCTCGCCACCCACCGCGGCGAATTCGCTGCGGATGCGGGCGATGGCCACGGCCTGCGCATCGAGGTCGGCGCCGGGCGCCTTGCTGCCCACCATCAGCAGCGCACGCTCGTCCGGGCCCGTCTGGCGCGAGGCCCAGACGCCTTCGACGCTGCGCGGCGCGCTGCTGGGGATCAGGCCTTCGGCGATGCGCACCGTTTCGCCCGTGGGGTCGCGCTCGAGCAGCGGCTTGACCGCGCCGCCGGCCGGCGTGCCCAGCAGCGACAGCGTCTCGTCGAAGGCCTCGCGCAGGCCTTCGGGCTGGAAGCGGCGGGCCTCGACCGCGGGGCTGAGCGCATAGCGGTTGTCCACCAGCCAGCTGCCCACCTGCGCCCAGGATTCGGTCTCGCCGTTGGCCACCTGCTCGAACAGGCCGCTGGCGCGCAGCCGCGCGGCCAGCGCGCGCGAGGCCGTGGCGCGCTGCACCGCGCTGCCGCCTTCGATGGCCAGCAGCAGCGTGCGCGCCGGCACGCCGCTTTCCAGCTGTTCGATCAGCACGCGCTGCTGCGCGTCGGGGTTGGCCGGCAGGAAGGCGCTGAGGTCGGCGGTGAAGGGCGTGCGCAGGATCTGCGCCAGCGCCGCGGCCAGCACCAGCAGCCACAGCGCGATGATGGCCGCGCGGTGGCGCGGCGGTGGCGTCATGGCGCGGCCGCCGGTGTCATGGCACTGCCGACGGCAGGGGCTCGATGGCCATGACCGAGCGGTCGCCGCCGCTCAGCCAGAGTTCCACGCTGCGCAGGTCGCTGCGCAGGCCGGTGATCTTGATCTCGCGCAGCTGCTGCGCCAGGCGGGCGTCGCGCGGCACCAGGGTCAGGGTCCAGCGCGCCGCTGCGCCCTCTACGGTGACCTTGAAGTGCTGCTGCAGCCGCGCCGCGTCGCCGCTGAGCGTGCCGCGCAGGGCCTCGACCATGGCCAGCAGTTCGGGCACCGCGTCCAGCGCCATCTGCCGGCTGCGACCGCCGCGCTTGAGCACCAGGCTGTTGCCGTCGACCACCATGGACTCGGGCCGCGGCAGCAGTGTGTGCCGGGCAAAGCGGTGGGGCGCGGTGAAGCTGAGCGTGCCGCTGGCGCGCAGCGGATCGTCGAAGCCGCTGACGATGCGCTCCTCGGAAAAGCGCGCCTCGCCGCTCTTGCGCTGCGCCAGCAGCGCGGCCAGCTCGGGCAGGTCGAGCGCGTGCGCCGGCAGCGCCGCGGTCAGCAGCACCAGGGCCAGCCCTGCGGTGGCCCATGAGCTTGCGATCATGACCCCGCGGCGCTCAAACCTGTGCATCTTCACCCCAGAAGTCGAAGAAGTTGAACCAGTTGTAGGGCGCCTCGCGGCACAGTGCCTCCAGCTGCGCCACGTAGGCCGCCAACCCGGCCTGCACCAGGCGCTCGCGCGCGGCCGGGTCGTCCGGCGGCTGGCGGAAATCGGCCAGCTCGGCGAAGCGCAGTTCGTAGCGGCGCCCGCCGCGATACAGCCCGACCATGAAGAAGACGCGGCGGCGCAGCAGCAGGGCCAGGCGCAGCGGCCCGTCGCTGAAGCGCGCCGGCGCGCCCAGGAAAGGCAGTTCGATGCTGGCTGTGCGCGCCGTGTCGGGGCCCAGCACGCGGTCGCCCAGCAGGCCCACCAGTCCCCCGGCGTCGAGCGCGTCGCGGATCTGCAGCGTCGAGCCGCTGCGCCCGATGGCGATCACCGCCAAGTGGAAGTCGGGCGCCACGGCCTGCAGCACCGCGTGGATCTTGCGGGCGTTGTCGGGGTACATGACCATGGTCACGCGCAGGTCGGGGCGGCTGTCGCCAAGGGCGTGCAGCGCTTCGAAGCTGCCCAGGTGGGCACCCAGCAGAAACGCGCCGCGGCCTTCGGCGAGCGTGGCGTAGACCTGCTGCGCGCTGCGGTGGACCAGATCGAAGGCCTGCAGCTGGCCGCGTACGAAGTAGACGCGGTCGAGCACGGTGGCGGCGAAGGCATGGATGTGGCGGTACAGGTCCAGCCAGGTGGCCGGCCGGCCCAGTGCGCGGCCCAGGTAGCGCCGCGAATGGCGCCGCGGTGCGGGGGCGAAGCACAGGAAGTACAGCGTGATGGGGTGCAGCAGCCAGCGCGTCAAAGGCCGCCCCAGGTTGATGGCGATCCAGGCCATCAGGCGCAGCGCCAGCACGTTGCTGCGCTCTTCGGAGGCCACCCACTCGGGCGCGCCGTTCGAGCCGGGCGTGGCGGCGCGCTTCAAGTGGCGTCTCCGGCAGCCAGCTGGCCGCGCGCCACGGGCAGCGTGCCCTGCAGCACTTCGAAGCCCAGGCCAGAGCCCTGCTCGCGCAGCGCGATGCGCAGGCGTGCGCCCGGGCCCACCGGCGCCAGGAACTTGGCGTTGGCGATGCGCGGCGTGCGGCCCAGGCGCTGGCGCAGCGCCGGGCGCCGTTCCAGCGCCGCCAGCACCAGCGACAGCAGCACCACGCCGGGCAGCAACGGCCGGCCCGGAAAGTGGCCGGCAAAGGCCGGGTGGGCGAGGTCTATCAGCACCTCGTCGTCGGTGTCGTCATCGGGCGGCTGGGGTGCGCTTGCCTCGGCCGGCGCCAGCGCCTGCAGCGCAAAGCGGCGCAGCGCGGCGGCCGTGAGCTTGCCGGTGGCCTCGCGCGGCAGCGCGTCCACCATCAGCACGCGGCGCGGCACGAAGGCCGGCTCGAGCTGCTGGCGCAGCGCCGCGATCACCTGCTGCGGCGTGAGCGTGGGCGCCACCACGAAGGCCAGCGGGCGCACCACGCCGTCGGCCACGGCGTCGGGCAGCCAGAAGGCGCCGTCGGCCACGCCCGGGATGCGGTTGAGGTGGAAGTTCAGGTGCGCCAGCGAGCTGCGCTTGCCGGCCACGTGGATCAGGTCGTTGGCGCGGCCCAGCAGGCGGAAGTGGCGGCCGTCGTGTGGCGCCTGCAGCACCAGCACGTCGGCAAGCGGCGTGGGCTCTTCGACGTGGCCGCCGTGGACGATGAAGCGCTCTTCGTCGAGCTCGACCTCGCGCCGGATGCGCAGCGCGCCCAGCGTGGTCCAGGTCTCGCCCGCGGTGGTGCGGCGCGCCGCCACCTGGCCGGCCTCGGTGCATCCGTAGATCTCGGCCAGCAGGCCGCCGAAAGCGGCCTCGGCCTGGGCCGCGAGTTGCGGCGACAGCGGCGCCGTGGCCGACAGCACCAGGTCCACCGCCGGCAGCGCCACGCCCGACAACAGCAGCGTCTTCAGGTGCAGCGGCGTGGTCACCAGCGCGCGCGGGCGCGGCAGACGATCCAGCGCGGCGGCGATGTCGGCCGGGTAGAAAGGGCGGCCAGCGTCGAAGGCGGCGCCGCCCAGCAGGGCCAGCAGCACGGTGGACTCAAACCCGTAGCTGTGCTGCGCCGGCACCGTGGCCACGATGTTCACGCCCGACAGGTCGGCCCGGCCCATCAGCTCGGCCAGGCGCTGGGCCTCGGAGGCAATGTTGGCCACCAGCTGACCCCAGCGCTTGGCGTGCGGCTGCGGCGCGCCGGTGGAGCCGCTGGTCAGCAGGCAGGCGGCGGCCAGGTCGGCGGGGATGTGCGGCACGGCCGCGACCGGCGGTGCATCGGCCGGGCGCTGCACGCGCAGCAGGGGCAGGCCGGCGGGGTCCAGCGCGGGGTCGTCGCTCAGCAGGTAGGGCGGGCCGTCACCGGGCGGCGCCTGGCGCAGCGTGTCGGGCAGGGCGTTGGGTGGCAGCAGGCTGGTCTGGCCGCGCAGCAGCGCCGCGGCCAGGCCCAGCGCGAAGTGCAGCCGGTCCTGGCACAGGTTGATGGGTCGGCCCGCGGGCAGCTGTTCTGCCAGCGCCTGCGCCTCGGCCAGGAAGCGCGCGCCGCTGACGGGCTGGCCGTCGCGCCAAGCCAGCGGCGCGGCCAGGTCGCGGGGCAGCAGCAGCGGCAGCAACGGCAGCGTCGTCATGATCCGGTGCGGCCGCTCTGGCTGCTTTGGCGGTAGGCCTCGAAGGCGCTGCGCAGCGTGACGCGCTCGAATTCGGGGTGGCGCCAGTAGCGCAGCAGGTGCTCGCCCACGAACAACGCCACCGCGGCCGCCGGCGTGACCAGGTTGCCGAACAGGCTCCAGACCTCCCAGGGCGCCAGCGCGTACAGCGTGAACGACAGCGCCACCATGCCCAGGAAGTACTGCACCCACAGGCCGGTGAGCCAGCGCGTGTAGGCGCGCAGTGCGGGCGTGAAGTCGCTGTGCAGGCGCTGGGCCATGGC
>JALHPY010000246.1 GCA_022842305.1 Rubrivivax sp. | reverse complement strand
CTGGCCGTCGTGCGCCGCATCCGCCACCTGCCGCCGCCCGCCGGCCGGGCACTGCCGGTACAGATCCATCGCTTCTCCCCGTACTTCGAGGCCCCGCAGCGCTT
Source organism: Rubrivivax sp. (assembly GCA_022842305.1). Classification (GTDB taxonomy): domain Bacteria; phylum Pseudomonadota; class Gammaproteobacteria; order Burkholderiales; family Burkholderiaceae_C; genus Rubrivivax. Next base: position 4,571 of record JALHPY010000246.1, on the reverse strand, counting down.
CGGCCTCGGCCGGTTGCGGCCCCAGCCGGCCTACAGCCACCTGATCCCCGAGGAGATCCTGGCGCCGCAGCGCTTTGCGTATTTCTTCGAGAGCGAAGTCGAAGACAGCGCGTCCTTCGGCGAATTCATCGACCAGTTGAACGGGGAAATCGACGCCTGGCGGGTGCATGCCGGCACGGTCGAAGCCCGCCTCGGTGCGGGCTTCGTGTCGGTCCACCGGGGCATCGGTGGTCAGGAGTTGGACCGCGAGGTGCTCGAGCCGCTCGCCAGCCTTGCGCTGGTACTGGCAGACGCCCAGATCGGTGAGCGCCGCCTGGTCGAACAGTGCACGGCGGCCTTTGCAGCCCTGGGGCAGGACGTGGTCGCGCGCAGGATCGAGCGGCTCATCGAAGACGGCTGGCTGCTCGCGGCGGGCAAGCGGGTGGTGTCGCTGCTGCCCTTCTCCAGACCGCATTCGTCCGCTGAACTCGATGCCTGGTCGAGGCAATGGTTCAGCCGGGAAGCCTGAACGCCCGACAGCAGACCGGGCCGGAAGAGGCCGCAAGACTCGGCCAGGGGCGGCTCCGAGGGCAATGCCAAACGGGTCATTGGACGGGGCGGGGCCGAACCCTCATCGCACACCAACACACGGGCCCAGGCAGCGCATCTCTGCGCCGCCCCGGCCCGCCGCACCATCAATTGGGCATGATGACGCTGTCGATGACGTGGATCACGCCGTTGTCGGCCACGATGTCGGTGGCCGAGACCTTGGCGCCGTCCACCGTCACGCCACCCGCAGTGGCCACGGTGATCTCCCCGCCCTGCACCGTCTTCACCTTGCCGGCCTTCACGTCCTTGGCCATCACCTTGCCAGGCACCACGTGGTAGGTCAGCACCTTGGTGAGCTTGGCCTTGTCGGCCAGCAGCGCGTCCAGGTCGGCCTTGGGCACCTTGGCAAACGCAGCGTCGGTAGGCGCGAACACGGTGAACGGGCCCTTGCCCTTGAGCGTGTCGATCAGGCCGGCGGCGGTAAGCGCAGCCGCCAGGGTCTTGAAGTTGCCGGCACCCACTGCGGTGTCGACGATGTCCTTGGCCTGCGCGCCCAGGGCAGCCAGGGTCAGGGCGGAGGCAATCAGAAGCTTCTTCATCGGGTCAATCTCCAGGTGTGCCTGTCGTCAGGCGGGGTTGAACTCCATCGGATGCGAAAAATACCGAAGAGTTCACCGCAGTTACTTGTCGGTTCAAATTGCAGACTTGTCAGTATTTGTGACTGCTGCGAACCGGTGTCGCGCGGGGGCAGCCCTGCCCTGGAGCGGTGCACCCCGACCACGCAACGCGCCGACGCCTGGGCTGGCAGCGAAGCCTTCCAGACCCGCGGGGTACTGCGCCCCCCACCCCCGATCACCGCGCCCCCAGCGCCTCCCAGCGTTCCAGCGCCATCATCAACTCTTCCTCTATCGCCGCATTGCGCTGGTTGAGCGTGGCGGCGCGCGTCGCGTCGCGCGCGTACAGGCTGCCGTCGGCCAGCAGCGCGTGGATCTCGCGCTGTTCGGTTTCCAGCGCGTCGATGCGCGCCGGCAGTGCGTCCAGTTCACGCTGTTCCTTGTAGCTGAGCTTGGCGGCCTTGGCCGGTGCCGGCGCTGCGGCGCGCGCGGCGGCAGGGGCCGGGACCGGCGGCGCCACGCGTGAGCGGCTGCGCTGCAGCTTCCAGTCCTCGTAGCCGCCTTCGTATTCGCGCCACAGCCCGGCGCGGCCGGCGAAAGTCGGGTCGCCTTCCCAGGCGATGGTGCTGGTGACCACGTTGTCCAGGAAGCGCCGGTCGTGGCTGACCAGGAACACCGTGCCGGCGTAGGTCTGCAGCAGTTCTTCCAGCAGTTCCAGCGTGTCGATGTCCAGGTCGTTGGTGGGCTCGTCCAGCACCAGCACGTTGGCCGGCAGCGCGAACAGGCGCGCCAGCAGCAGGCGGTTGCGCTCGCCGCCCGACAGCGTGCGCACCGGGGCGTTGGCGCGCTCGGGGCTGAACAGGAAGTCGGTGAGGTAGCTCATGATGTGCTTGCGCGTGGCCTTGGGGCCTTCGCCGATCTCCACCCATTCGCTGCCGGGGCTGATGGTGTCGGCCAGCGTGGCGTTCAGGTCGAGCGCGGCGCGCATCTGGTCGAAGTACGCCACCTGCAGCCGCGTGCCCTGGCGCACCGTGCCGCTGCTGGGCTGCAGCTCGCCCAGGATGAGCTTGAGCAGCGTGGTCTTGCCGCTGCCGTTGGGGCCTATCAGCCCGACCTTGTCGCCGCGCAGGATGGTGGCGGTGAAGCCGCTGATCAGCAGCTTGTCGGGAAAGCGCATGGACACGTCGGTCAGCTCGGCCACGATCTTGCCCGGCGGCAGGCCGCTGGCCAGTTCCAGCCGCACCTGGCCCAGCTGGTCGCGCCGCGCCTGGCGCTGCTCGCGCAGCTTCAGCAGCCGCGCCACGCGGCCCACGCTGCGCGTGCGGCGGGCTTCCACGCCCTTGCGTATCCACACTTCTTCCTGCGCCAGCAGCTTCTCGGCGCGGGCGTTGGCCAGGGCCTCGTCCTGCAGCTCGCGCGCCTTGGTGGACTCGTACGCGGCAAAGCTGCCGGGGTAGCTGCGCAGCTGGCCGCGGTCGAGCTCGACGATGCGCGTGGCCACGGCGTCGATGAAGGCGCGGTCGTGCGACACCAGGATGAGCGCGCCCTTCCAGTCGCGCAGCAGGTCCTGCAGCCATTCGATGGCGTCCACGTCCAGGTGGTTGGTGGGCTCGTCCAGCAGCAGCAGCTCGGGCGCAGTGACCAGCGCACGCGCCAGCGCCACGCGCTTCTTGGTGCCGCCCGAGAGTTCGTCCACCTGCGCCGCCGGGTCCAGCGCCAGGCGTTGCAGGGCCTGTTCGACGCGCTGCTCCCAGGTCCAGCCGCCCAGGGCCTCAAGCCGCGTCTGCAGCGCGTCCAGGTCGTCGCCGGGGGCGTGGGCTTCGAAGCGCTCGCGCAGCGCGCGCGCCTCGGCCACGCCTTCGGCCACGGCCTCGAACACGCTGTGGCCGGGCTCGAACAGCGGCTCCTGCGCCACGTAGACGCGACGCAGGCCGCCCTGCAGCTGCAGGACGCCGTCGTCGGGCTTTTCCAGCCCGGCCAGGATCTTGAGCAGCGAAGACTTGCCGGCGCCGTTGCGGCCGATCAACGCGACGCGTTCGCCGGCCTCCAGCGCCAGCGCCGCGCCATCCAGAAGGGGTACGTGGCCGTACGCGAGGTGCGCGTCGGCTAGGGTGAGAAGGGCCATGCGGCCATTGTCAGCCCTTGCCGCGCAGGGCCCTCAGAAGCGCACGCGCAGACCCGCCGTCACCGCGTTGGCCAGCACGCTGCCGCTGCTGCGGCCGGTGGCGGTGGTCATGTCCCAGGCCAGTTCGACCGACAACGCCGGCATGAGCTCGAACATCGCGCCCAAGCCGAAGCTGCCTTCGGTGCTGCTCGTATTGACGCCGAAGCCGCGCCGCTGCTGCATGTCCATCACCCCGGCCCGCAGCACGCCATGCGCGCCCGAGCCGAAGTGCAGGTACCAGGCGCCCGACACGCCGGCGCCGCGCAGGCGCAGGCTGTCGCCGAAAGCCAGCTCGGCCTTGCCGAAGTCGACCGCCCAGACCTCCAGCGCGAAGACGCCGAAGCGCCAGCCGCCCAGCACCTTGCCCGTGGTGGCGCGCACGCTGTCGCAGGAGGAAAAGAAGCTGCAGTCGTGCTCGTAGTGGGCGCGGCCCCCGGCCAGCACGAGGTAGGGGCCGCGGTCGTCCTGTGCCAGCGCCGCCGGGCAGGCGAGCACCGCCGCCAGGGCCAGGCACGAGGCCCGCAAGAGCTTGACCATCGTTGTCATGGCAGCCTCCTGCCGGCGTCGCCGGCAGCCCGATGCTCCGGCACGCCGACGCAAGACGACAGTAGCACCGCGCGCGCGGCCCGCCCGGCCGCGCCGCGGGATGCGTTGCGTCAGATCAAGCGTGGCGCCGCTCAGTCCCATGGGGCTGCGCCACGGGGCCCGGTCCGCACGGGAACGGCCCTGCGGGTGCTCAGAAGCGCAACCGCAGCCCCACCGACAGCGCGTTGGTCAGCACCGTATCGGTGTCGGGCGCGTCGCCGCGCGTCACGTCCCAGGCCAGTTCGATGCTGACCTGCGGCGACACCAGGAAGCCGATGCCCAGGCCGAACGTGGGCTGGAACTCGGTGCCCGACACGCTGACACCGTTGAAGCTGCGCGTGTAGCGCGTGTCGGCCAGGCCGGCGCGCAACAGGCCTTCGGCCACGTCGCCGAAGCGCATCAGCCAGCTGGCGCTGACGCCCAGGCCGCGCAGGCGCACGCTGCCGTTGGCATCGGTGGTGTCGGCCTTGCCGTAGTCGGTCCACCAGCCTTCGATGGCAAAGGTGCCGAAGCGGTAGCCCCCGCCCAGCTTGCCGCTGGTACCGCGCGCGTTCTTGCAGTCGGTGAAGAGGAAGCAGTCGTAGTCGTAGTCGCTGCGACCCACGGCCACGATCACGTAGGGCCCGGCGCGGGTAGCGCGCGCGACCGGCGCGGAGACCGGCGGCGCGGCCGCGACGGCC
>JALHPY010000245.1 GCA_022842305.1 Rubrivivax sp. | reverse complement strand
TGCTCGACCAGTTCACCGATCAGCGGCGTGGTGTCCAGCGCGCTGTTGGGGCCGCGCTCGAACAGGCAGCCGTCGCGCGCCACGCTGGTGATCACGCCGCCGGCGCGCGGCGCCGGGTCGAGCAACTGCACGCGCAGCCCGGCGCGGCGCAGGCCGTACGCCGTGGCCAGGCCGGAGATGCCGGCGCCGACCACGGCGACGTCCACTGACGACTCTTCCACTTCGAGATCCTTGATCAGGCCTTGGCCACCAGCGCGTCGGCCACCCACTCGGCGATGTCGCGCGAAGGCAGCGGCGCCGCCGGCCGCGCCGCGGCCAGGCCGTCGGCCATCATCACCGCGCAGTAGGGGCAGGCGGTGGCCACGGCGTCGGGCTGCAGCGCCAGCGCCTGCTCGGCGCGCGCCACGTTGATGCGCGTGCCCAGGTTCTCTTCCATCCACATGCGGCCGCCGCCGGCACCGCAGCACATGGACTTTTCACGCGTCAGCGCAAACTCCAGCGGCGCCTGGCCGGTCAGGCGCGCCAGCACCGCGCGCGGTGCGTCGAACTCGCCGTTGTGCCGGCCCAGGTAGCAGGGGTCGTGGAACACCAGGCGCTGGGCGCGCGGCGCCACCTGCACGCGGCCCTGCTGCATCAGCTCGGCGATCAGCGCCGTGTGGTGGATGACCTCGTACTGGCCGCCGAACTCGGGGTACTCGTGGCGCAGGCTGTTCAGCGCGTGCGGGTCGCAGGTGACGATGCGCGTGGCGCCCACGTCCTTGAGTGTCTCGACCAGCGTGCCGGCCAGCTGCTGGAACAGCATCTCGTTGCCCAGGCGGCGTGCGCATTCGCCGGTGGAGCCCTCGCGCGCACCCAGGATGCCGAAGCGCACGCCCGCGTGCTGCAGCACGGCGACGAAGGCGCGCGCGATCTTCTGGCCGCGCGGGTCGTACGACATTGCCGAGCCCACGTAGAACAGCAGCTCCAGCCCCTGCAGGTCGGCGGCGCTGCGCACCAGCGGCACGCCCAGGTCGCGCGCCCAGTCGCCGCGCTGGTCGGCGGACAGGCCCCAGGCGTTGCCCTGCGATTCCCAGGCCTCGAACACCTTCTTCAGCTCGTGCGGAAACTCGCCGGCGATCATCACCTGGTGCTGGCGCATGCGGAAGAACTTGTCCAGGTGCTCCAGCTCGATGGGGCAGGCGGCTTCGCAATAGCCACAGGTGGTGCAGGCCCACAGCGTGTCGGCGCTGATCACCGGGCCCAGCAACGGCGGCAGTTTCTGCTCGGGGTCGCCGGCCTTGATCAGCGCGCCCTGCTCCAGCAGGTGGTGCTTGACCACGTCGTGCACGCGCTTCAGCGACAGCGGCTTGCCCGTCAGGTGGGTGGGGCAGGCGTCCTTGCAGCGGCCGCATTCGGTGCAGGTGAAGGCGTCCAGGCCTTCCTTCCAGGTCAGGTCGCGCACGGTGCGCACGCCGGCCTTCATGTCGGCCTCTTCAGTGGCCTCCATCAGCTTGGTGATGTCGACCGAGGGCACGCGGTTGGCGGGGCGGCCGCGGCGGAAGAACAGCACCGGCAGCGCGGTGACGATGTGGAAATGCTCGCCCGCCGGCAGCAGCACCAGGAAGCTGAACACCACCACCATCTGCACCCAGTACGACAGGTGGTAGCCCACGGCCTGGGCCTCGGGGCTGAGCGCCGCTGCGCCCTGCGCCAGCGCACCGCCGATGAAGGCCCAGCCCTGCTCGTGCGCCACCGACGGGTACAGCGCCGACAGCCGCGCGAAGCGGAAGGCGTCGAAGGCAAAGTCGGTGACCATGATGCACAGGATCAGGCCCAGCACCAGCACGGCCTCGCGGTTGGGTTCCAGCCGCGGCGGGCGCAACACGAAGCGGCGCCACAGGGCGTACAGCACGGCCAGCGTCACCGCCAGTTCCACACCGTCCTTGAAGGCCGCGAAGGGCCCGCCGAAAGCGTCCGGAAACGAAGCCGACTCGACGTAGCCGATGGCGATGAGCTGCAGCTTGCGCAGCAGCAGCGCGCAAAAGCCCAGGAAGATGACCGCGTGCATCAGCCCCGGGCGCCATTCGCGCCGCAGCATGCGCTGCTGCAGCAGGCCGTTGACCAGCACGCTGCGCAGCCGCGCGGGGGCGTCGGACCAGCGCGCGTCGGGGGCCAGCGCGGCCACGATGCTGAGCTTGCGCCAGGCCAGCCAGCCAAAACCGGCAAAGCCCAACAGCATCAGCAGGCTCATGCCCAGGGGACTCATGGTTTCCTTCCAGGGCCGCCCCGGGACGAGCGCGCCCGGGCGGGGCGCACCGGGCGGTGGACTGAGCCGACTCTAGGAATCGGCGACTCCGAACCGTCTGATCCAGGTCAAGCAAGGCGCACGGGCCTGACTTTCGTGGCGGGCCGATTCGTGGCACGGATGGCCGCGCTGGTTAGACTCCGGCCAGACCACCCGCACACGCCCTTCCTGGGGCGGCGGCCGGGTGCAGGAGATCTTGAGGATGCAGATCGAGGAACGCGCTGCGATCGCAGGTGACCGCCGGCTGTCGGCCTGGCGGGCCTGGGTCATCGCCGCGCGCCCGCACACGCTGAGCATCAGCATCAACCCGGTGCTGGTGGGCTGCGCGCTGGCCTGGGCCGAAACCGGGCGCATCGACTGGGCGGTGATGCTGCTGTGCCTGCTGGGCGCGCTGCTGCTGCAGACCGGCACCAACCTCGACAACGACGTCAGCGACTTCGAGCGCGGCACCGACCGCGCCGGCCGCCTGGGCCTGCCGCGCGCCACGCAGCTGGGCCTGCTCAGCACGACGCAGGTGCGCACCGCCTCGCGCCTGTGCTTCCTGGTGGCCACGGCTGCGGGGCTGGCACTGTCCTGGCACGGCGGCTGGCCCATCCTGCTGGCCGGCGTGCTTTCGGCGCTGGCGGCCATGGCGTATTCGGGCGGGCCCAGGCCCATCTCGTACACCCCCTTCGGCGACGCCGTGGTGCTGCTGTTCTTCGGCTTCGTGGCCGTCTGCGGCACCTATTACCTGCAGACGCTGAGCATCAGCCCGGGCGCGCTCACGGCGTCGGCCATCGTCGGTTTGCCGGCGGCGGCGGTGCTGGTGGTCAACAACTACCGCGACCTCGACCCCGACCGCCAGGTGGGCAAGATGACCCTGGCGGTGTGGCTGGGGCGCAGCTTCAGCCGCTGGGAATACGCCGCGCTGATGCTGCTGCCCTTTCCGCTGCTGGGCCTGCTGGCGCAACAGGCGGGCCTGGGCTGGGCGCTGTTGATCCCGCTGCTCACGCTGCCCATGGCCGCCAGCCTGGTGCGGCATTTCTGGCGCGAGCAGCCCGGCCCGGCCTTCAACCCGCTGCTGGCGCGCACCGCCACGTTTCAGGTGATGCTGTCGCTGGTGCTGTGCGTAGCGATACTCTTGTCCTGACCTGATGCCGTCGCGGCGGCGGCCGCCGCAGGAGTGCCCCTAGCATGCACATGGCCGATGCCTTGCTGTCGCCCGCCGTGGGGGCCGCGATGTGGGCCGCCAGCGCGGGCGCGCTGGGCTGGGCCACGCGCAGTCTGCGCCAACAGGCCGACGATCGCCTCGTGCCGGTGATGGGCGTGCTGGGCGCCTTCGTCTTTGCGCTGCAGATGATCAACTTCGCCATCCCCGGCACCGGCTCCAGCGGCCACCTGGGCGGCGCGCTGCTGCTGGCCATCCTGCTGGGGCCGCCGGCGGCGCTGGTGGTCATGGCCTCGGTGCTGGCGGTGCAGGCGCTGGCCTTTGCCGACGGCGGCCTGCTGGCCTACGGCGCCAACCTTTTCAATCTGGGCGTCGTGCCCTGCCTGCTGGCCTACCTGCTGGTCTACCGGCCGCTGGCAGGCGCCGCACCTTCGGCCCGCCGCGCCGGCCTGGCGGCCTTGCTGGCCGCAGTGCTGGGCCTGCAGCTGGGTGCCGCCGGCGTGGTGGCGCAGACGGCGCTGTCGGGCGTGGCCGGCCTGTCCTGGCAGACCTTTGCCTGGCTGATGCAGCCCATCCATCTGGCCATCGGCATCGCCGAAGGCCTGGCCACGGCGGCACTGCTGGCCACCCTCCACCAGGCCGCGCCTGAGCTGCTGCTGCGCCAGGCCGCGCCGCCGCCGCCGGGCCAGCGCTGGCACCCACTGCTGCGCAGCGCGGCGCTGGGCGCGGTGCTGATGGCCGGGTTGTTGTCGTGGTTTGCCTCGCCGCTGCCCGACGGGCTCGAATGGTCGCTGGCCCAGGCCGCCGGCCACACCGCGGCCACGCTACCCGCCCCCTGGCCGGCCGTCGAGCCCGGGGCATCGCTGGCCGGCTTGGCCGGGGCGGGCGCCACGCTGCTGCTGGTGCTGACCCTGGCCTGGCTGATGCGTCGACGCACGCGCCGGGCCCCCCTCGAAGACCCCCCGCCCGCCGACGCGCCATGACGCGACTGGCCGCGGCGCTGGACCAGTTCCGCGCGCTCGACAGCCTGGCCGCCCGTGACACCGCGCTCACACGGCGCGATGCCCGCGCCAAGCTGCTGGTGACGCTGCTGTTCCTGGTGCTGGTGCAGTCGTGCGGCCGCTGGCAGTGGGCGCCGCTGCTGCTGCTGGCGCCCTTTGCGCTGGCCCTGGTGCTGCAGTCGGGGCTGCCGGCGCGGCTGCTGGCGCGCGCGCTGCTGCTGGCGCTGCCGCTGGTGCTGCTGGCCGCGGCCCCCGA
>JALHPY010000244.1 GCA_022842305.1 Rubrivivax sp. | reverse complement strand
CATGCCCATTTCACCCGTTCCCGAATTGGTGGCCGAGCTTGCTGCCGGCCGCATGGTCATCCTGGTCGACGAAGAAGACCGTGAGAACGAAGGTGATCTCATCCTGGCGGCCGAGCATGTCACGCCGGCTGCGGTGAACTTCATGGCCCGCCATGCGCGTGGCCTGATCTGTCTGACGCTCACGCGCGAACGCTGCGAGCGCCTGCAGCTGCCACCCATGGCCACGCGCAACGGCGCCCAGCACGGCACCGCGTTCACCGTGTCAATCGAGGCCGCCAGCGGCGTGACCACCGGCATCTCGGCCGCCGACCGCGCGCGCACCATCCAGGTGGCCGTGGCGCGCGACACCACGGCGGCCGACCTGGTGCAGCCCGGCCATGTGTTTCCGCTGCAGGCGCAGGACGGCGGCGTGCTGATGCGCGCCGGCCATACCGAAGCCGGCTGCGACCTGGCCGGCATGGCCGGCCTGGCGCCGGCGGCGGTGATCTGCGAGATCATGAAGGACGACGGCACCATGGCGCGGCTGCCCGACCTGGAGATCTTTGCGCGCGAGCATGGCCTGAAGATCGGCACCATTGCCGACCTCATCGGCCACCGCAGCCGCCACGAGACCCTGATCGAGCGCATCGGCGCACGCCGCCTGCCCACGCCCATGGGCGAATTCGACTGCACCGCCTACCGCGACAAGAGCGGCGGCGTGCACCTGGCGCTGGCGCATGGCCGCTGGACCAGCGCCGACGAAGTGCCGGTGCGCGTGCACGAGCCTTTCACCGCGCTCGACCTGCTGGACGCCGGCGGCACCGGCCATTCGTGGCCGCTGAACGCCGCCTTGGCCACGTTGCAGCGCGGCCCTTGCGGCGTGGCGGTGCTGCTCAACTGCAGCCACGACGCCACCGCCCTGTTGCCGCAACTGACCGCCGCCGCGGCGCCGGCCGAACACAGGCCGCAGATGGACCTGCGTACCTACGGCGTGGGCGCGCAGATCCTGCGCGAACTGGGCGTGCGCCGCATGCGCCTGCTGGGCAGCCCCCGGCGCATGCCCAGCATGGTCGGCTACGGCCTGGAAATCACCGGTTTCGTCGCCGCTGCGGCCTGAAGGAAACAAGAACATGCAAGATGCCGACAAGGGGCAGGCAGGCGAGTTGATGGGCGAAGGCCTGCGCGTGGGCATCGTCAGCGCGCGCTTCAACGAACCCATCACCAGCCGGCTGGCGCAGGCCTGCATGGCCGAGCTCGACCGGCTGGACGTCGAAGCGGGCGATATCCGCCACGTCACCGTGCCCGGCGCGCTCGAGATCCCGCTGGCGCTCGACGCCATGGCGCGCTCGGGCGACTACGACGCGCTCATCGCGCTAGGCTGCGTGATCCGCGGCGAGACCTACCACTTCGAGCTGGTGGCCAATGAAAGCGGCGCCGGCGTCACCCGCGTCAGCCTGGACCACCAGATCCCCATCGCCAACGCCATCCTCACGGTCGAGAACGAGGCGCAGGCCTGGGCGCGCTCCGAGGAAAAGGGCCGCGACGCCGCGCGCGTGGCGGTGGAAATGGCCAACCTGCTGGACGATCTGACGTGAGCGAGACCCCGGCACCGCCGAAGGTGGCCAAACCTGCCAAGCCCGCCAAACGACCGGTCCCCAAGTCGGCACGGCGCCGCTCGCGTGAACTGGCGCTGCAGGGCCTGTACCAGTGGCTGCTGTCGGGCGAGGCGGCGGCCGAGATCCAGGCCCACATCAGCGAGCAGGAAGACTTTGCCAAGTGCGATCGCGCGCACTTCGACGCGCTGCTGCACGGCTGCATCGAGCAGGCCGCGGCGCTGGACGCCGCGCTGGCCAAGCACGTGGACCGCAAGACCTCGCAGCTGTCGCCGGTGGAGCACGCCGTGCTGATGATCGGCGCCTACGAGCTGCTGCACTGCCTGGAGATCCCTTACCGCGTGGCCATCAACGAGGCCGTGGAGCTGGCCAAGTCCTTTGGCGGCACCGACGGCCACAAGTACGTCAACGGCGTGCTCGACCGCTGCGCCGGCGACCTGCGCCGCGACGAAGCGCGCCCGGCGCGCGCCTGAAGCCCGCTGCCGCGGCCATGATCCGCACCGCGCGCCGGCTCGAGCTGATCGAGCCCTTCTACGTGATGGAGTGTGCCAAGGCGGCCAGCGCCATCGCCGCCAGCCCGGCCTGCGACCCGGCGCAGGGCGGCGAGCGCATGCTCTTCCTGAACATCGGCGAACCCGATTTCACCGCCGCGCCGCGGGTGGTGCAGGCGGCGCAAGACTGCCTGGCCGCCGGCCACACGCAGTACACCCACGCCACCGGCCTGCTGGAGCTGCGCCAGGCCATCGCGCGCTGGTACGGCCAGCGCTTCGGGCTGGACGTGGACCCGGCGCGCATCGTCGTCACGGCCGGCGCCTCTGCCGCACTGCAGCTCATCACCACGGCGCTGTTCGAGCCGGGCGACGAAGTGCTGATGCCCGACCCCAGCTACCCCTGCAACCGCCATTTCGTGGCCGCAGCCGGCGCCCGCGCGCGGCTGCTGCCGGCCGGACCGGCGCAGCGCTGGCAGCTCGACGCCGCAACGGTGGCGCAGCACTGGGGCGCCGACACCCGCGGCGTGCTGCTGGCATCACCAGGCAACCCCACCGGCACCTCGATCGCACCGGCCGAGATGGCGGCCATCGTCGACGTGGTGCGCGCGCGCGGCGGCGTGACCATCGTCGACGAGATCTACCTCGGCCTGGGCTACGACGACGCCTTCGGGCGCAGCGCGCTGGCGCTGGGCGAAGACATCATCAGCGTCAACAGCTTCAGCAAGTACTTCGGCATGACCGGCTGGCGCCTGGGCTGGATGGTGCTGCCGCCCGAGCTGGTGGGCGCGGTCGAGCGCCTGGCGCAGAACCTGTACATCTGCGCCAGCACCCTGGCGCAGCGCGCCGCGCTGGCCTGCTTCGAGCCCGAGTCCCTGGCCGAGTACGAGCGCCGCCGCGGCGAGTTCCGGCGCCGGCGCGACACCATCGTGCCGGCGCTGCAGGCACTTGGCCTGCCGGTGCCGGTGGTGCCCGACGGCGCCTTCTACGCCTGGTTCGATTGCTCGCAGTACAGCGCCAGCAGCTGGGATTTTTGTTTCGAGATGATGGAATCTGCACACGTGGCACTGACCCCCGGGCGCGATTTCGGCCCGGCCGCGGCAAACAGCCATGTGCGCCTGTCCTTTGCCAGCAGCCAGCAGCAGCTCGAACAGGCGGTCGCCCGGCTGGCGCGCGAGCTGCACCGGCGCCCGTCGGGTGGCCGGTAATCCACCCCGATCGAGCCCTACTTTGCAACGCCGGGCGCGCCCAACGCGGTTAAGCTGACGAGCCGTGGCTTACAACCTCTTCCAGCGGCGCAGTCGGCCCGATGCCGCGGCCAGTGATTTTGCCGCGACCGTGGCGTCGCTGCCGGCCGAGTACGACCCGGTCGCGCAGGCCGAACTCGCGCCCGATTCCCTGCCCTCGCCGGTGGAGACCTCGCGTCCCGACTTGGCCTCCGACTTCGGCGGCGACAGCGTCCCCACCGCGGTCGATATCGAGGTCGAGAAAAGCCCCACCACAGCGCACATCGGCCGCTACGCGCTGAAGGGCCCGCTGGGCCGCGGCGGCCTGGGGCAGGTGTACGAGGCCTGGGACCCGTTGCTGTCGCGGCCGGTGGCCGTGAAGACGCTGCAGTTCGACGTCGATTCGCCGTCGCGCGCCGCGCTGGATGAGCTGATCCTGAACGAGGCCCGCGCCGCCGCCGGCCTGAGCCACCCGCACATCGTCACGGTGCACGACGCCGGCCTGTCCGAGCGCGGCGTGTACATCGCCATGGAGCGCCTGCACGGCCGCGACCTGCGCCGCGCGCTGGCGCAGGGCTGGCGCCCCACGCCCGGCGAATCGGCCCAGCTGGTGCGCCGCGTCGCCGACGCGCTGGCCTACGCCCACGCCAGCGGCGTGGTGCACTGCGACATCAAGCCGGCCAACATCTTCATCACCAAACGCGACAAGCCCAAGGTGCTGGACTTCGGCATCGCGCGCGTGGCCCACAGCGCTGCGGCACCGGCGCTGGAAGGCATGGTCGTGGGCTCGCCACATTACCTGGCGCCCGAGCAGCTGCGCGGTGGCGCCGTCGACGCACGCACCGACGTGCACGCGCTGGGCGTGGTGCTGTACGAGATGCTCACCGGGCGCAAGGCCTTCCACGGCGACACGCTCGAGCAGATCACCAACGCCGTGCTCACCAACCACCCGGCACCGGCGCACGTGGTGCGCCCGGGCGTGCCGCCGACGCTGTCGCGCATCGCCTCCACGGCGATGGCACGCGACCCGGACGAACGCTACGCCACGGCCGCAGCCATGGCCAACGAGCTGCGGCGCTGGATTGACCGCCACACCGCCTCGCCCTCTGCCGGCCCGGCCACGCCCTCGGCACTGACACCGCTGGAAGCGCCTGCCCCGGCACCCAAGCCCAAGCGCCGAGGCCTGCCCCTGTGGCTGGGCGGGGCGGTGCTGGCCTTGGGCGCGGGCCTGTGGCTGAGCCTGAGCGCTGGGCCGCAAACCCAGCCTGCCGAGCCACTGCCCGCGGCCGCCGCACCGTTGGCAACCGCCCCCGTGGCCGCCGCCCCCGCGGCCGTTGAACCGACCGTGACACCCGCCGAAGCCGGCGCCAGCGGCGCTGCCGCGCTGGCCAGCACCCCGGCAGCGGCGCCCGCGGAGGTGCCGCCACCCG
>JALHPY010000243.1 GCA_022842305.1 Rubrivivax sp. | reverse complement strand
CCCACCAGCGCCAGCGGGATGTTGGCCATGATCAGCAGCGACAACGCGGTCGATCGGTAGCGGCTGTACAGCACCAGGAACATCAGCACCAGCGACACCCCCGACAGCAGCCCCACCAGCCGCTGCGCCTCTTCCTGCGCCTGGAACTGGCCGCCTAGCGTGATGAAGAAGCCCTCGGGCAGCGGCATGCCGGCCACCGCCTGGCGGATGTCGGCCACCACCTCCGACAGCGCGCGGCCGTCGGCGTTGGCCGAGAGCACGATGCGCCGCCGGCCATCGTCGCGGCTGATCTGGTTGGGGCCGTCGCCGTCTTCGATGGTGGCGATGCGCGACAGCGGCACACGGCCCAGCGGCGTCTCGATCAGCACATTGCCCAGGCCTTCCATCGAGCGCGCCGTCTCGGGCAGGCGCAGCACCAGCGCGAAGCGGCGCCCACCTTCGACGATCTGTGCCAGCTTCTCGCCTTCCACCAGGCCTTGCAGCGTCTCCAGCACGCGCGCCGACGACACGCCGTACTGCGCCGCCGCCGCGTGGTCCAGCCGCACCTTGATCTGCGGCGCCAGCACCTGCTTTTCGATCTCCAGGTCGGTCAGGCCGGGGATGGGCGCCAGGCGTGCGCGCAGCGCATCGGCCTGGGCGCGCAGCGTGTCCAGGTCTTCGCCGAACAGCTTGATGGCGATCTGCGAACGCACGCCCGACAGCATGTGGTCGATGCGGTGCGAGATCGGCTGACCCACTGCCACCGCGGCCGGCAGGTTGACCAGGCGCGCGCGGATGTCGGCGCTGATCTCGGACATGCTGCGCTTCAGCTCGGCGTGCGGCAGCAGGCCCACGTCGAGCTCGCTGACGTGCACGCCCTCGGCGTGCTCGTCCAGTTCGGCGCGACCGCTGCGCCGGCCCACGTGCACCACCTCGGGCACCTGCCGCACCAGCACTTCCGCCTGGCGCGCCAGCGCCGCCGATTCGCCCAGCGTGACGCCCGGGTTCAGGCGCAGGCCGATCATCAGCGTGCCCTCGTTGAAGGGCGGCAGAAAGGTGGTGGGAAAGAAGGGCACGGCGGCAGCCGCCAGCAGCACCGCCACGCCCCCGGCGGCCACCGCGGTACGCGGGCGCAGCAGCACCGCCTGCAGGCCGTTGCGATAGTGCCGCTTGAGCCAGGCCAGCAGCCGCGTGTCGCCATGGCCCCGCGCGGCCAGGGGCGGCAGCAGGTAATAGGCCAGCACCGGCGTCACCGTCACCGACACCAGCAGCGAAGCCAGCGTGGACACGATGAAGGCGATGCCCAGCGGCACGAACATGCGGCCCTCGATGCCCGGCAGCGCAAACAGCGGGATGAACACCAGCACGATGATCAGCGTGGCGTAGAGGATGGCCGAGCGCACCTCCAGCGTGGCCAGGCTCACCAGTTCCAGCGGGTTGAGGCGGTGCTCGGGGTGCTTGGCAAGGTCCTCGCGCAGGCGTCGCAGCACGTTCTCGACGCCGACCACGGCGTCGTCCACCAGCCCGCCGATGGCGATGGCCAGGCCGCCCAGCGTCATGGTGTTGATCGACAGGCCGAAGTAGCGGAACACCAGCGCGGTGACGAAGATCGACACCGGTATCGCGGTCAGCGCGATCAGCGTCGGCCGCAGCGTGCCCAGAAACAGATACAGGATGGCGGCGACGAAGATCGAGGCGCCGATCAGCTTGCCCTGCAGCGTGGCGATCGACGATTCGATGAAGCTGGCCTGGCGGAAGGTGACCTTGGGCGACTCCATGCCGGCGGGCAATGAGGTCTGCAGCGACGCCAGCGCGTCCTCGATGGCCCGCGTCACCGCGATGGTGTCGGCCGTGGGTTGCTTCTGTATGCCCAGGATCACCGCCGGCCGGCCCTCGAAGCCGGCGTCGCCGCGCCGCGGCGCGGCCACGAAGCTGACCTGCGCCACCTGGCGCAGCAGCACCGGCCGGCCGGCGCGCGCCGTCAGCGCCAGGTTCTCCAGGTCCTGCAGGCGCGAGCTGCGGCCCAGGTGGCGTATCAGCACCTCGCGTCCGTTGACCTCCAGAAACCCGCCCGAGGTGTTGGACGAATAGCCGGCCAGCGCCGCCTGCAGCTGCTCGTGCGTGATGCCCAGGGCGGCCATGCGCGCGGTATCGGGCTGCACCTGGAACTGGCGCACCTCGCCGCCGATGGGGATGACCTGGGCCACGCCGGCCACCGACATCAGGCGCGGGCGCAGCACCCAGTCGGCGTACTCGCGCACCGCCATGGCCGAGATGCGCGCGTTGTCCACGGGTATGGCGATCTGCATGATCTCGCCCATCACCGAGCTGATCGGCCCCATGCGCGGCACCACGCCCGCGGGCAGGGCTTCCTCCATCGCCGCCAGGCGCTCCGACACCAGCTGGCGCGCGCGGAACAGGTCGGTGTCCCAGCCGAAGCCCACGTACAGGAAGGACAGCCCGGCCGACGAGGTGGAGCGCACCGATTCCACGCCGGGCAGGCCGTTCATCGTGGTTTCCAGCGGGAAGGTGATGAGCTGCTCCACCTCCTCGGCCGCCATGCCGCCGGACTCGGTCATGATGGTCACGGTGGGCTTGTTCAGGTCGGGGAACACGTCCACCGGCGTGTGCTGGATCGAGTACAGGCCGTAAGCCATCAGCACCAGGCTGGCGATGATCACCAGCATGCGGTTGCGCAGGCTGTTGTCGAGTAGCCACTTGAACATTCAGCGCACCTGGTTGATCAGCGTGGCGCCGGCGGTGGCGACGCGGTCCCCGGGCTCCAGGCCCGAGGTGATGGCCACGTCCACGCCGTCCAGCGGCGCCACCGTCACCACGCGTGGCTCGAAGCGTTCGGGCGCGGTCTTGACCCAGACGATGTCCTGGTTGGCCGGGCTCTTGAGCAGCGCCGCCGCCGGCACCGCGATGGCCTGGGTGCGGCTGCGCGTCTGCACGAACACGCGCACCGGCTGGCCCACGGCCAGCGCCGACAGCGCCGCGCCGCGGGCGCGAAAGTTCAGCGGCAGCGCCTGTTCGCGCAGGCTGCGCGCCGCACCCACAAACTGCAGCGGCAGGCGCTGCCCGCCCAGCGCCAGCATGGCGCCGCCGATGTCGGCGGCCAGCGCGCTGTCGTAGCTGAGCGCCTCGATGCGCAGGCGCTGCGGGTCGACGATCTCGAACAGGCGCTCGCGCGCCTCGACCACCTGCCCGGCCACCACGTGCGCCGCGGCGATGACGCCCGACACCGGCGCGCGCAGCGCGTCGCGCGCGTCCAGGCCGCTGCCCACCGCGGTGGCGCGCTCGGCCAGGCTGGCGGCTTCGGCCTCGGCCGCCTCGATCTCCTTGCGCGGCACGGTGTCGGCCAGCTCGCGCAGACGCAGCAGGCGCTTGTCGGCCTGCTCGCGCGCGGCGCGCAACTCGGCCAGCAGGGCCGCCTGGTTGGCGCGTTCCACCGGCGCGCTGACGGTCTGCACCCAGGCCAGCACCTCGCCCTGGCGCACCGCCTGTCCGGCCTCGGGCAGGCCGCGCGGGCCGGGCACGATGCGGCCGGCCACCAGCGCCTGCACCAGGCCGCCGGCGTTGGGGTCCATGCTCACCTGGCCGGCCAATTCCAGCGTGCGCGGCAGGCTGGCCGCTTGGGTGAGCAGCGTGCGCAGACCCAACTGGCGCTGAGCGGGCTTGGGCAGGAAGACGCTGCCGTCGGGCAGGCGCTGCGGGCCGTTGGCGCTGGGCGCGGGCGGGCCGTCCCCGTGGTCGTGGCCGTCGCCGGCCGTGGCCGGTGCCATCGCGCCGGCCAAGACCAGGCACAGCAGGGCCGCCCCCCGTTGCAGGGCGCGCCTCATGGTTCTTGCCGCTTCTGCGCCTGGCGCCGCGCCAGCAGGCGGCCGGCCAGCGACATCATCAGGCCCAGCGCCATCAGCCCACCCAGCACCCACTTCGCGGTGTCCTGCCAGCCTTGCGCGGGCGGCGCTTCCGCCTTTGCCGCCGCATGGATGTCGATCTCGCCCGCCAGAAGGTCACTGTCCTGCGCCGTGCTCACGGTGGCGGTGACCGGGGTCACGCCCGGTTTGAGCGGCTGCGCCAGCGTGACGCTGAACTCGCCCTCGCCCTGCGGCTGCGCCTGCAGCTTCTCGGCGCCGATCTCCAGCTCGAGCTTGGCGTCCTTCACCGGCGCGTTGTTGGCGCTGTGGTCCAGGTAGAGCTTGATCTGGCGATCGTTGACCACGCCCACCAGTTCGAACAGCTCGGACTGCGCGGTGAAGCGCGGCAGCGCCGGGCCACCGGCAGACTGCGCAGGGGCGCCGTGGTCGTGGCCGTCGCCGGCAGCGGCCGTCATCGGGTTGAGCCAGGCGGCCAGCAGCAGCACCGCGGGGGCCAGGAATCGTTTGCAAGAGTTCATGGTTTCGTCCTGTGGGGTCATTCGGGCAGCAGGCCCAGCGCCTGCCGCCATTGAGAGATGGCCTGGGCCAGCGCCACGCCCGCGCGGGCCGCGTGGCGCCGCGCCTCGAAGGCCTCGAAGGCGCTGCGCAGGCGCGTGGGCAGGTCGCTCTGGCCCAGGCGGAAGGCCTTGTCCTGGAAGCCCTGTGCCTCTTGCGCCAGGGTGGCGCGGCGGGCGGCGGCCGTGGCGGCTGCGCGCGCCAGCGCCACGCCGGCCTGGGCAACTTCGATCTCGTCGGCGATGCGCTCGCGCTCGGCGGCCAGCAGGCCCTGGGCCTCGGTCTCGTCGGCGCCGGCCGCGGCCAGGCGCGCCTGCTGCCGGTCGTCCTGGCCGAAGGGGATGCGCAGGCCGATGCTGA
>JALHPY010000242.1 GCA_022842305.1 Rubrivivax sp. | reverse complement strand
CCGCAGACCAGCACGCGCAGCGCCGGGGCGAGCTGCGGCATCTTCAGCTGCTGCGCGGCCAGCGTCTCCTTGATGGCCGCAGCGATGCCGGCCTTGTCCCAGCTGGCAGTGGCCAGACGCTCGCACAGCGCGGGCAAGGCTGAACGCACGGCTTCGGTGAGATGCGCGGTGCGGTCGGCCTCGGACGCATGCACCGGCGTGAAGATCAGCGCCAGCCAGTCGGCCAGTTCCACCACGGTGCTGCAGCGGTCCTTGAACAAGGCGCAAGCGCGCGCCAGCAGCGGAAGGTCATCGGTGTCGATGCCGCGCCGCAACAGCTGCTCGGCCGCCAGCGCGGCCAGGCGGGTGTCGTCGGCCTGCTTGATGTAGTGCGCGTTGACCCAGGCCAGCTTGGCCGGGTCCCACTGCGCCGGGCTCCTGGCCAGGTGGCTGCCGTCGAACCACTGCACCATCTGCTCGCGCGAGAACAGCTCTTCGTCGCCGTGGCTCCAGCCCAGGCGCGCCAGGTAGTTGAGCATGGCCTCGGGCAGGTAGCCGGCGTCCTGGTAGGCGGTGACGCTGACGGCGCCGCGACGCTTGCTGAGCTTGAGGCCGTCGTCGCCCAGGATGATGGGGCAGTGGCCGAAGCGCGGCAGCGGCGCGCCGCCCTTGCCCGCAATCGCGCGGAAGATGTTGATCTGCCAGGGCGTGTTGTTGATGTGCTCGTCGCCGCGGAAGACATGCGTGATGGCCATGTCCCAGTCGTCGACCACCACCGCGAAGTTGTAGGTCGGCACCCCGTCGGGCCGCAGGATGATGAGGTCGTCGATCTCCTCGTTGCGGATGCTGATAGTGCCCTTGACCAGGTCGTCCCAGGTCACCGTGCCGTCCACCGGGTTGGCGAAGCGCACCACGGGCTCCACGCCGTCGGGCGGCGGCGGCAAGGTCTTGCCCGGGGCCGGGCGCCAGCGGCCGTCGTAGCGGGTCTTCTCGCCGCGCGCGCGCTGGCCTTCGCGCATGGCTTCCAGCTCTTCGGGCGTGCACCAGCAGCGGTAGGCGCTGCCGGCGGCGAGCATCTGCTCCGCCACCTGCTGGTAGCGCGCCAGGCGCTGCATCTGGTAGATCGGGCCTTCGTCGTGGTCCAGGCCCAGCCACTGCATGCTGGCCAGGATCTGGTCCACCGAATCCTGTGTCGAGCGCGCGACGTCGGTGTCCTCGATGCGCAGCACGAACTGCCCGCCGTGGTGGCGCGCATAGGCCCAGGAATACAGCGCGGTCCGCGCCGTGCCCAGGTGCAGATAGCCCGTCGGCGACGGGGCGATGCGAGTGCGTACCGGAGTGCTTGTCATGCGAGTGTGGCCAGCCCGGCGAGCCCACGCTCGAGGTCGGCCTTGAGGTCTTCCACGTCTTCCAGGCCCACGGCCACGCGCACCAGGCCTTGCTGGATGCCGGCGGCCTGGCGCTGCGCCTCGGACAGCCGGCCGTGCGAGGTGCTGGCGGGGTGGGTGATGGTGGTCTTGGTGTCGCCCAGGTTGGCGGTGATGCTGCAGATGCGCGTGGCGTCGATCAACGCAAAGGCACCGGCACGGCCACCCTTCACGACAAAGGACACCACGGCGCCACCGCGCCCGCCCTGCTGCGCCATGGCCAGCGCGTGCTGCGGGTGCGACGGCAGGCTGGGGTGGTACACGCGCTCCACCGCCGGCTGGGCCTCGAGCCACTGCGCCAGTTGCAGCGCGCGCTCGCTTTGCGCCAGCAGGCGGATCGAGAGCGTCTCGAGCCCCTTGAGCACGACCCAGGCATTGAAGGCCGACAGGCTCATGCCGGCGCTGCGCATGGTAGGCACCAGCTTGGCGTCTATCAGTTCGACCGGCCCGCACAGCGCGCCGGCGATGACGCGGCCCTGGCCATCCAGGTACTTGGTGCCGCTGTGCACCACCAGGTCGGCGCCCAGCGCCACCGGCCGCTGCAGCGCCGGGCTGCAGAAGCAGTTGTCCACCGCCAGCCAGGCGCCGCCGGCGTGGGCTATGGCTGCCAGCGCGGCGATGTCGCAGACCTCGGTGAGCGGGTTGCTGGGCGTTTCAGCAAACAGCAGCTTGGTAGTGGGGCGCATCGCCGCGCGCCATTCGTCGACATTGGTCTGCGACACAAACGTCGTCTGCACGCCGAACTTGGCGAAGTCCTGGAACAGCTTGATGGTCGAGCCGAACACGCTTTGCGAGCACACCACGTGGTCGCCGGCCTGCAGCAGGCCCAGCACCATCAGCGTTATGGCGGCCATGCCGCTGGCCGTGGCGATGCAGCCGGTGCTGCCTTCCATGGCCGCCAGGCGCTGCTCCATCATCATCACGGTGGGGTTGGAGAAGCGGCTGTAGACGAAGGCTTCTTCCTCGTTGGCAAAGCGCCGCGCCGCGGTGGCCGCGTCGGGGTGCACGAAGCTGCTGGTCAGGAACAGGGCCTCGGAGTTCTCGCCCCACTGCGAGGGCGGCAGGCCGGCGCGCACGGCCAGTGTGTCGGGCCGCGCATCGGCCGGCAGTCGGACCTTGGGAATCATGTGCCCTCCTCCGCGCTCTGCAGCGCCAGGCGCGAGCGGTTGGTGGCCTCGGCCTCTTGTTCGCCTGCCTGGTCATCCTCGAATTGCAGGCGCCGTTGCGCCTCCAGTGTGGCGAAGTCGGCAGCGCTCACGTCGCCGGTGATGTAGTGGCCGTCGAAGCAGCTGGCCTCGAAGCCGGCCAGGCGCGGGTTGAGCGCCGCCACCACGCGCTTCATGGCGTCGATGTCCTGGTAGATCAGCTGGTCGGCGCCGATGAAGTCGCGGATCTCCTCCGTGCTGCGGCCGTGGGCGATCAGCTCGTCCTTGGTCGGCATGTCGATGCCGTAGACGTTGGGATGGCGCACCGGCGGCGCCGCGCTGGCCATGTACACCTTGCGCGCGCCGGCCTCGCGCGCCATCTGCACGATTTCCTTGCTGGTGGTGCCGCGCACGATGCTGTCGTCCACCAGCAGCACGTTGCGGCCCTTGAACTCCATGCCGATGGCGTTGAGCTTCTGGCGCACGCTCTTCTTGCGCACGCTCTGGCCCGGCATGATGAAGGTGCGGCCCACGTAGCGGTTCTTGACGAAGCCCTCGCGGTAGGGCTTGCCCAGGCGGTGCGCCAGCTGCATGGCGCTGGGCCGGCTCGATTCGGGGATGGGGATGACCACGTCGATCTCGCTGGGCGGCAAGGTCGAGATGACGCGCTGCGCCAGCGTCTCGCCCATGTTCAGGCGCGCGTGGTAGACCGAGATGCCGTCCAGCACCGAGTCGGGCCGCGCCAGGTAGACGAACTCGAACATGCAGGGATACAGCTGCGGATGCTCCGCGCACTGGCGCGTGTGGATGCGGCCGGCCAGGTCGACGAAGATGGCCTCGCCCGGCGCCACGTCCCGCGTCATGCTGTGGCCGGTGCCCACCAGGGCCACCGATTCGCTGGCCACCATCACCGCCCCATCGCTCTCGGGCCCGCCTTCGCCAAAGCACAGCGGGCGTATGCCATAGGGGTCGCGGAAGGCCAGCAGGCCATGGCCGGCGATGAGCGCGATCACCGCGTAGCTGCCCCTGATGCGCCGGTGCACAGCGCCCACGGCCTTGAAGATCTGCTCGGGCGTCAGCGGCAGGTCGCGCGCCACCATCTCCAGCTCGTGCGCCAGCACGTTGATCAGCACCTCGGTGTCGCTGCCGGTGTTGATGTGGCGGCGGTCGACCTGGAACAGCTCGTCCTTCAGCGCCGCGGCGTTGGTGAGGTTGCCGTTGTGCACCAGCACGATGCCGTAGGGCGCGTTCACGTAGAAGGGCTGGGCCTCTTCCTCGCTGTAGGCGTTGCCGGCGGTGGGGTAGCGCACCTGGCCCAGGCCCACGGTGCCGGGCAGGCCGCGCATGTTGCGCGTGCGGAAGACGTCGCGCACCATGCCGCGGGCCTTGTGCATGAAGCACTTGGTGTCCAGCATGGTGACGATGCCGGCGGCGTCCTGGCCGCGGTGCTGCAGCAGCAGCAGCGCGTCGTAGATGAGCTGGTTGACGGGCGATTTGGCGATGACGCCGACGATGCCGCACATGGGGTTTGAGGTTCCTGTTCAGGCGCGAATGAGGCGCGCCGCCGAATCGGGCAACAGCGGCTTGAGCGACTGCAAGGCTTCAGCCAGCCAGCGCCCGCCCTGGGCCGAGCGCCAAGCCGTGGATTGTGCGGCCGGCGTGAGCGCCACCACCATGGCCACCGCCAGCAAGAGCACGCCGCCGCGCAGCACGCCGAAGACCGCGCCCAGCAGGCGGTCGGGCACGGACAGCGGCGTGGCGTGGATGAGCATGCGCACCAGGCGCGCCAGAAGCGCCCAGAGCAGCATGGCCGCGATGAAGACCAGCGCAAAGGCCGCCGCCAGGTTGAGCGCCGAGCCGGGTGCCCCCAGCGGCAGCTGCGGCGCCACCTGCGGCGCCGCCCATTGCGCGCCGAACCAGGCCACCAGCCAGCCGGCCAGCGACAGCAGCTCGAACACGAAGCCGCGCACCAGGCCCACCACCACCGACGTTGCCAGCACCGCCAGCAGCACCCAGTCGACCCAGGGCAGGTCGGGCAGCAGATCCATGCCCTACAGCGCCAGCACGTTGGCGCCCAGCTTGGCACGCTTGAGCTGCGCAGCCACGGCGTCGGCGTCGGCGCGCGTATCGAAGGGGCCGACGCGCACGCGCGTGCGCTTGCCGGCATCGCTCTCGATCACCTGGGTGTAGGTCTTCAGGCCGAGCTTTTCGACGCGCTGGCGCGCCTCGCGCAGCATGTTGGCGTCGGTGAAGGCGCCCACCTGCACCACGAAGCGGCCGCTGCGCGGCGCCGAGGCGGCGGCACTGGCGGCACGCGCGATGGCCGGCGTGGCAGCGCTGGCCGCCCGGGTGGGGGCCACG